>CAYXJD010000009.1:0-27442 GCA_964465225.1 uncultured Actinomycetota bacterium | reverse complement strand
ACATCGGCACGAGCGTGAACTCGAAGAAGATGTAGAACAGCAGCAGGTCGGTGGCCGCGAACACGCCGATGACCGCGGCTTCCAGGACCAGGAAGGCCGCCACGTAGCCGCGCAGACGGTCGTCGATCGAGGACCAGGACGCGACCAGGATCAACGGCGTCAGCAGCGTGGTCAGCAGGATCAGGACCAGGCTCACCCCATCGACCGCCAGGGAGGCGCTGGCCCCGATGGCCGGGATCCAGTCGAAGGTCTCGGCCAGCTGCAGGTTCGGGTCGGCGACGTCGAACTGCACGAGCAGGACCAGCGAGGCGAGGAACGCGGCGATCGAGCCGATGAGGCCGACGCTGCGGACACCGCTGTCCTCGAGTTCGGGAGCGAACGCCAGCACGAGCGCCGCGACGAGCGGGACCGCGATGGTGACGGTGATCCAACCCATGGTCACACCACCTGCGCGATCAGGACGGCCAGGAGCGCGAGCACACCGAGCACCATCACCGCCACGTACCGCCGGACCAACCCGGACTGGGCCCGACGCGTCCCCCGACCGAGCAGGACCGATCCTGCGCCGGCGCTGTTGACGATCCCGTCGATGACCCGGGTGTCGAACCACACCATGGCCCTGGCCACACCCCCGCCGGCCGTGACGAACAGCGCCTCGTACGCCTCGTCCACGAAGAACTTCCGCTCGGCCAGTTCGGCGAGGGGTCCCGTGATCGGCTCCGAGGTCCGCGCGCCCATGACCGGCCGCCGCAGGTAGAGCAGGTAGGCCAGCCCGATACCGATCGCCGCGGCGACGATCGCCAGCGGGATCAGCACCGACTCCTCCAACGGCCCGTAGGGCTCGTAGCCGAGGTCACCGATCGGACCGACGGTCGGCTCCAGGAAGCGGTAGAGCGGACCGGTGTGCACGGGGTTGAGTGCGACACCGCCGATCGCGGACAGCACGCCCAGCGCGATCAGCGGGATCGTCATGGAGCGGGGCGACTCGTGCGGGTGGACGTCGTCGCCGTAGCGCGGCTGACCGAGGAAGATCAGGAAGAACCACCGCGACATGTAGAACGCGGTCAGGATGGCGGCGATCAGGCCCATGATCCACACCGCGCCGTAGCCGTGGAAGTAGGCCTCGGTCAGGATCTGGTCCTTGGAGAAGAACCCGGCGAACGGCGGGACCCCGGAGATGGCCAGCCAGCCGGCCAACGCCGTCCAGAAGGTGACCGGCATGGCCTTGCGCAGTCCGCCCATCTGCCAGATGTCGGTGCGGTTGGCCATGGCGTGCATCACCGAGCCCGCGGCCAGGAACAGCAGCCCCTTGAAGAAGGCGTGGGTGACGAGGTGGAAGATGCTCTCGCGGAAGGCGCCGACACCGACGGCCAGCACCATGAAGCCCAGCTGCGACACGGTCGAGTAGGCCAGCACCTTCTTGATGTCGTCCTGGCGCACGGCGATGATCGCCGCCAGCAGGGCGGTGAACGCGCCGATGTAGGCGATCACCTCCATGCCGGGCACCGACTGCACCAGCACCGGCGACAGGCGCACCAGCAGGTAGACGCCGGCGGTCACCATGGTGGCCGCGTGGATCAGCGCCGACACGGGGGTCGGACCCGCCATGGCGTCGGGCAGCCACACGTACAGCGGGATCTGCGCCGACTTGGCGGTGGCCCCACCGAGGAAGAGCAGCACCAGGGCGAACGCGGTCCCCGAGGCGATCGTCTCCGCGTTGGCGACCAGACCGAGGATGTCGAGGGTCCCGACCGTGGCGAAGGCCAGGAACATCGCGACCATGAAGGCCACGTCGCCGACCCGGTTGGTGATGAAGGCCTTCTTGGCCGCCGCGGCGTACTCGCGCTTCTCGAACCAGAAGCCGATGAGCAGGTAGGAGCTCAGCCCCACCAGTTCCCACCCGAGGAAGAGCACGAGCAGGTTCTGGCCCAGCACCAGGATGAGCATGGAGGCCAGGAACAGGTTCAGGTACGCGAAGAACCGCGGGTACCGCTCGTCACCGTGCATGTAGCCAACGGAGTACACGTGGACCAGGAAGCCGACCCCGGTCACCACCAGCAGCATCACCGCCGTGAGCTGGTCGACGAGCAGGTCGAAGGTGACGGTGAACCCGCCGACGTCGATCCAGGTCGGCATCGGCCGTACGTAGGTGGCCACGTCGGCGATCACGGTCGCGGCGACCGCCACGCTGAGCGCGAAGGTGGCCGCCGCGGCGCCGAGCGCGATGTGCGCCGCGCGGTCACCGAGCGACCTGGTCGCCGCCAGGACGGCCAGGAACCCCAGCAAGGGCAGGACGGGGATGAGCCAGGACAGTCCGATCACCCCCGAGGTCGTCGTGACGACCTCGTTGGCGACCCCGGACGCCTCCGCAGCGAGCAGGATCACGTCACCACCTCAGCAGCTGGGGGACGTCCACGTCGAGCGTCCCTCGCCGGAAGTAGAGGTTGACGATCAGCGCGAGGCCGACCACCACCTCCGCCGCGGCGACGACGATGACGAAGAACACGAAGACCTGGCCGTCGGGCCCGCCCCACAGACGGGCGGCCGCGGCCAGGGTCAGGTTGACGGAGTTGAGCATCAACTCGATGCACATGAACAGCACGATCGCGTTGCGACGCAGCAGCACACCGACCAGGCCGATGCTGAACAGCAGCGCAGAGACGACGAGGTAGTACCCGATGGCCACGGCTCAGCCCTCCCGCTCGTGCCGGTCCGGGCCGCTCGGTTCGTCCGGCCCGTCCGGCGGCTCCTCGCCGGGCACGACGGACTCTCCGACCTCGGCACGGCGCTGCCCGGACGCAGCCGCCGGCTCGGCGACAGCGTCCCCGGAGAGCTCGAAGCCCTCGACCTCGGCGGCGACCGTGCCCGCAGCGACCAGATCGGCCTCGTCCTCGTCCTCCGGCAGCAGGTCACGACGTCGAGCCAGGATCACGGCGCCGATCGTCGCGACGGTCAGGAGCAGGGCCGAGAGCTCGAACGCGTAGGTGTAGCGGGTGAACATGGCCCGTCCGAGGAACGACACCCCCGAGGGATCCTCCTCGCCGTAGGCAGCGGCCAGGCCCTCGCACGCCACCTCATCACCGGTGGCGGCAGGGGCCGCGGGCCCACAGACCGACGCGGGCGAGGTGTAGGGGCCCACGAAGGCGAACACGAGCGCGCCGGCCAGCAGGGCACCGCCCGCGACGGCGAGCACCCGCGTGGTGGGTTCACTGGCCAGCAGGTCGTCGTTGTCCACGCCGAGGAGCATGATCACGAACAGGAACAGCACCATGATCGCACCGGCGTACACCAGCACCTGGATGATCGAGAGGAACGCCGACTCCAGGGTGAGGTAGAGGCCGGCGATCGCGAGGAAGTTGAGCACGAGCATCAGCGCGCCGTGCACGATGTTGCGCATCGTGATCACGGCGATGGCGGAACCGAGCGCCAGGACGGCGAACACCCAGAAGAGGACGATCTCCGAGGTGTTGCCGGCACCAGCCTCCGCAGCTTGGGCCAGCAGCATCATCTAGCGGTCGCCTCCGGTGTCGGGTCGGGTCGGGCCGCCCACGGTCGCGGGGTCGTGCGGCTCCTCGCCGGGCTGCGGGAGCCGACCCGAGGGCACCACCGATGCTGCCCGAGCCGAGGGCGCCGCGGCAGCGGAACGGTACGTGCCGCCGTGCAGCGTCGGTGGCGTCACGGCCAGCCCACCGTAGTAGTTCAGGCCACGCTCCCGGACCTCGCGGTCGGTGTGCGGGGTGTCCTCGCCACCTTCGGGGACCTCGGCCAGGAGCTGCTCCTTGGTGTAGACCAGCTTCTGGCGGCTGTCGGCGGAGAACTCGTACTCGTGGGTCATCGTGAGCGCCCGGGTGGGACACGCTTCGATGCACAGGCCGCACAGGATGCAGCGGTTGTAGTTGATCTGGTAGTCATCGGCGTAGCGCTCGCCGGGCGAGTAGCGCGATTCCGTGGTGTTGTCGGCACCCTGGACGTAGATCGCGTCGGCGGGACAGGCCCAGGCACACAGCTCGCACCCGATGCACTTCTCGAGTCCGTCGCTGTAACGGTTGAGTTGATGGCGCCCGTGGAAGCGCGGCTGGACCGGCCGCGGTTCCTCCGGGTACTCGTGGGTCTCGACGGGGCGCAGCATCGTCTTCAGCGGGACCGAGAAGCCACGACCGAGCACGGTGCGCGTCAGCAGCAGCCACAGCAGCACGATCAGGACCACGATGGTGACCAGGGAGATGACCTGGGTGGGGATGTTGGCCAGCAGTTCGGTCACGGCGCGACCTCCTGTTGGTCGGTGGTCTGCGACTCGGCGGCGCCCGGCTCGTCCAGTGCCGGCGTCCGGCCGGAGGCGATGTCCGGCGCTCTGGCGACCGAGCGGGTCTCGGGGGCCGGGGCCCGGCGCCCGGACAGCAGGGCGAGCAGGATGACGGCAGCCGCACCCGCCAGTCCCAGGCGGCTCGCGGCGGGGAGGCCACCGGTCTCGTCGATCAGGACGAAGGTCGCGGTCACCATGGTCCAGATCAGCGCGACCGGGATCAGCACCTTCCAGCCGAGGTTCATCAGCCGGTCGTAGCGGTACCGCGGCAGGGCACCACGCAGCAGGATGAAGAAGAAGATGAACCCGACCATCTTCAGGAAGAACCACGCGATCGGCAGGATCCAGGCGACGCTGTCGGGCAGTCCGAAGGTCGGCCCCGCGGGGCCGCCGAGGAAGAGGGTCACGACGATCGCGGACATGGTGACCACCGACATGAACTCGGCCAGCATGAACATCCCGAACCGCATGCCCGAGTACTCGGTGTTGAAGCCGCCGACCAGCTCACCCTCGGCCTCGGCGAGATCGAAGGGCGGCCGTCCCGCCTCGGCCACCATCCCGACGACGAAGACGAGGAAGGCGGGGAACAGCGGGATCGCGTACCACGCCGGGACCCCGTCGATGAAGCCCGGTCCCGACTGACCAGCGACGATGTCGGAGACCCGCAGGCTGCCGGTGTAGATGACGACGCTGGCGACCGCGAGCCCCTGGGCGATCTCGTAGGAGATCATCTGTGCGCTGGAGCGGATACCACCGAGCAGCGGGTAGGGCGAGTTGGAGGCCCATCCCGCCAGGAACACGCTGTAGACGTGGATCGAGCCGAGCGCCAGGATCCACAGGACACCGATCGACAGATCGGCGACCACCAGGGTGAAGGTCTCACCGAACAGCGTGACCTCGCCCCCGATCGGGATGACCGCGATCACGAGGAACCCGGCGATCACCCCGACGAGCGGAGCGACGTTGTAGATGACCTTGTTGACCATCCCCGGGGTGATGTCCTCCTTGAAGAACATCTTGGCGCCGTCGACCAGGGTCTGGAGCACCCCGAAGGGTCCGACCCGGTTCGGCCCGATGCGCGACTGCATCCTGGCGACGACGCGGCGCTCGGCCCAGATCAGCAGGGCCGTGATCAACAGGTAGTAGGCGAACACCACGACCGCTTGGAGCAGCGGCACCCAGAACGGGTGTGTCATCAGGCGACCTCCCCGGTCAGCGCCGGCTCACGATCGTCGGCTCCGGTGGCCTCGGCCGACCGTTCCACGGTGACGAGCAGGCGGCCATCGTGCTGGGCGAGGACGCCGGCGGGTTCGGGGGTCGAGTTGGCGGGCAGGACCACGACACCGGGCGCCAGGTCCCGACGCACCGCAGCGGTCAGCTCCAGGCGAGCAGCACCGGCGACCACGGCGACCGGGTCGCCATCGGCGATGCCCCGCTCCTCGGCATCGTGGGCGTTGAGCTCCGCACGCGCCGGGCGAGCCGTGGCGAGCAGGTCGTGCGCACCGGCCAGCATCGTCCCACGATCGAGCAGCAGTGGTCGCGTGACCCCGACCAGCCGGCCCTCGTCCAGGTCGGGCAGCGGGGGATGGTCGACGTCGGGCCACCCGTGGGGGGTGGCACGGCGACCGAGCCGCGCCATCTCGCCGCGGATGCCCTCGAGGTCGTTGACCCCGAGGTCATGCCCCAGGAGCGCTGCGAGCTGGACGATGATCTCCCAGTCCTCCTGGACCAGGTCAGGGCCGTCGACCGCGCGGGCGAACCGTTGGGTGCGGCCCTCCCAGTTGGTGCTGGCACCGGCACGCTCCTGCCGTCCGGTCGCCGGCAGGACCACGTCGGCGAAGTCGGTCACCGTCTCGGTCGACGCCAGATCCTGGCAGATGACGGTGGACACCTTGGCGAGGGCGGCACGGGCCAGCTCGGTGGAGGCGGCGTCCCGGGCCAGGTCGACGCCGATCAGGTGCAGGACGTCGATCTCGCCGGCGGCGGCGGCGGTGAGGATCGCGTGGAGATCACGACCGGGCGCGGTCGGCAGCTCGGTGTGCCACACCTGCTCGACCGCGGCCCGGTCGCCGTCGTCGGCCAGCGTCCGCCCACCGGGGAGCAGCCCGGCGGCGAGACCGGCCTCGATGGCGCCACGGGCCCCGGCCCGGCGCGGGACGTAGGCCACCCTGCCGTCGACGGCGGTGGCCAGTGCGGCACCGGCGGTGAGGCTGCCGGCTCCCGCCCGCTCACCGACGAGCACCACGGGGGCACCATCGCCACGCAGCGCCTCGGAGACCTCGTTGTCGCTGTCCGCCAGCGCTGCCAGGGCCGCCGCCTCCCCACCCGCAGCGGTCGGCACCCGCCGCCAGGCGAGGTCGGCGAGGGTCCCCAGGTGCGGCCCGACGACCACGATCCTGGCCTTGGACTGACGCCAGGCCTTGCGCAGCCTGAGGTGGAGGATCGGGACCTCCTCCTCGGGATCGAGGCCCGCGACGACGATGACCGGAGCGGCCTCCACGTCGTCGTAGGTCGCCGTCTCACGCCCGACGAGGGCGGCGAGTTCGGCCGTCTCACTGGCTGGCGCGAACCGGGTGCGGTGGTCGAGGTCGTCGGTGCCGAGCACCGTACGGGTGTACTTGCTGACCAGGTAGGCATCCTCGTCGGCCAGACGCGATCCGGTGACGACGGCGACACGTCCACTGCCGGTCTCGTTCGCCCGGCCGATCGCGGCCCGGACCTGCATCAGGGCCTCGGCCCAGGTGGCGGACCGCAGGCGACCGTCGCCGGCCTTGACCTGGGGCTCGGTGATGCGCTGGACATCGGTCAGATGCGTGAAGGCGAACCGGCCCTTGTCGCAGTTCCAGGCCTCGTTGACCGCCATGTTGGTGCGCGCCAGCGAGCGTTGGATCTCACCGCGGCGGGACTGCACGGTCAGCGAGCAGCCCGCGGAGCAGTGGTCGCACACGCTGGGGGTGGTCACGACGTCGAAGGGTCGCGCCTTGAAGCGGTAGCTGGTCGAGGTCAGCGCCCCCACGGGACAGATCTGGATCACGTTGCCCGAGAAGTAGCTCTCGTAGGGCTCGTCCTCGTAGATCGCCACCTGCTCCAGGGCACCGCGTTCGAACAGTTCGATGAACGGATCCCCGGAGATCTGCTCGGAGAAACGGGTACAGCGGGCGCACAGCACACACCGCTCCCGGTCCAGCAGGACCTGGGGGCTGACGGCCACGGGCTTGTCGTAGCGCCGCTTCTGGTCCACGAACCGCGAGGTGTTGGCGCCGTGTTTGAGCGCCTGGTCCTGCAACGGGCACTCCCCACCCTTGTCGCACATCGGGCAGTCGAGCGGATGGTTGATCAGGAGGAACTCGAGCGTGCCCTCCTGGCCCTTGCGCGCCAACTCGGAGGTGAGGTGGGTCTTCACCGCCTTGTCCGGCATGACCGTGGTGGTGCACGCCATCATCGGCTTGGGCAGTCCCTCGACCTCGACGATGCACTGCCGACAGGCACCGACCGGGTCGAGCAGCGGGTGATCGCAGAAGCGGGGCACGATCGTGCCCAGCTGCTCCGCAGCGCGGATGATCAGGGTGCCCTTCGGCACGCTGATCTCCTGCCCGTCGATCGTGAAGGTGACGAGGTCGTCCTGATCCACCGGGTTCTCCGCCATCGTCAGGCCTGCCCAGCCGGCTCGGCTGTGAAGCTCGGGACCTGTGCGTTGCCGTGGTCGCGGGCCCGCACGGCCAGGGTCGGGAGGTCGTCGCGGGGCGGGGTCACCCCAAGTGGGCAGCGCCCCTGGGACACGTGCGCCTCGAACTCCTCGCGGAAGTGCTCGAGCCCGGCCACGATCGGCGAGGTGAGCGCGTCCCCGAGCGCGCAGAAGCTGCGGCCGAAGATGTTGTCGCAGACGTCCTGCAGCAGCTGGAGGTCGTCCATGGTGCCGGTGCCGGTCTCGATGCGCAGCAGGACCTGGGAGAGCCAGTAACCGCCCTCACGGCAGGGGGTGCACTTGCCGCAGGACTCATGCTCGTAGAACCGCGTCCAGCCGAGGATCGCGTCGACCACGCAGCGCTGGTCGGAGTAGATCATCACCGCGCCCGTGCCGAGCATCGAACCCGCTTCGATCATGGCCTCGTAGGTGTAGTCGGTGTCGATGGCCTCGGCTGGTAGCAGCGGCGTGGAGGAGCCACCGGGACAGAAGAACTTGAGCTCGTGCCCCTCCTGCATCCCGCCCGCGATGTCGATGAGCTCGCGCATCGGCACACCCATCGGCACCTCGTAGTTGCCGGGGTTGGCGACGTCGCCGGAGACCCCGACGAGCTTCGGACCGGTCGACTTCTCCGTGCCCCACTGGGTCCACCAGTCGACGCCGTGGCGCAGGATGAAGGGCACCGCGGCGATCGACTCGACGTTGTTGACGGTCGTGGGGCAGCTGTACAGCCCCTTGGCAGCGGGGAAGGGCGGTCGCAGCCGGGGCTGGCCGCGCTTGCCCTCCAGCGAGTCGAGCAGTGCCGTCTCCTCGCCGCAGATGTAGGCGCCGGCGGCGCGGTGCAGGGTGAGATCGAACCGCTTCCCCGAGCCCATCACATCGGCGCCGAGGTAGCCCTTGTCGTAGGCCTGGGCGATCGCCTTGGACAGCTGACGGCCGGCGTGGCGGAACTCGCCGCGGAGGTAGATGTAGCCCTGCACGGCGTTGATGGCCAGACCACCGACGATCATGCCCTCCACGAGCTGGTGGGGATCCTGCTCCATCAGCGGCCGGTCCTTGAAGGTGCCCGGCTCGCCCTCGTCGGCGTTGCAGACGATGTAGACCGGCTTGCCCGTGCCCTGGGCGACGAAGGACCACTTCAGGCCCGTCGGGAACCCGGCGCCGCCGCGTCCGCGGACCCCGGCGTCCTTGACCGCGTCGATGATCTCACTGGGTGCCATCTCGAGCGCCTTGCGCAGCCCCTCGTAGCCCCCGTACCGCTCGTAGACCTCGAGGTCGTCGACACCCTCGACCCCGTAGCGCTCGGACATCGCGATGATCGCTGACGTGGTGCCCATCTCAGGCCTCCTCGCGGTCGTCGTCGCCGGCCTCGGGCGGCGTGGCGCCCTCGTCCGCATCGAGCGGCGGCTGGCCGTGGCTGGCCGGCACCGGTCCCTTGCCGCCACCGGTGAGCTGCGCCGCGAGCTCGTCCTCGGAACCGGCCTGACGGTCACCGACCTCCGTCAGCGCCTCGGCCTCGGCCTCGTCGGCCGGCTCGGCATCCTCGGTCCGGTCCGGTGCCGCACCGGCCCGTCCGTGAGCGGTCGGACTCCCGGCGATCGGGACCAGATCGAGGGCCGCGACCTCCCGGAAGGCGGCCCCACCGTGTCCGGCCGGGTCACCGCCGGGGTGGGTGACCGGGATGTCGGTCTCTGAGGAGCGGTAGGACGGTGCCACCTCGGCGGTGGCCTGCAGCCTCGCCGCTTCGACGAGGTGATCGCCGAAGATGTCCTCGATACCGGAGAACTCGCGGTGCACCTGCCGGATGCTCGGCGGGACCTCACCGGAGCGGTTGGAGGGTGGCACCTCGCCGGCCTTGGCCTGCTCCAGCAGGTCCAGGGCCTCATCGGTGCGCAACGGCCCGTACATCTCGTAGTTGACCTGCACCACGGGCGCGGCATCACAGATGCCGAGGCACTCGGCGTGCTCGACCATCACCCCTGCCCCGTCGGCATCGATGTGGCCACCGCACCGCTCGACGTAGGCCTCGTAGATCTCGCGTCCACCCAGCATCGCGCAGGTGGGGTTCGTGCAGACGCTGAGCAGGTAGTCCCCGAAGGGTTCACGCTTGTACATGGTGTAGAACGTCGCGACCGCACCGACCTCGGCCTTGGTCAGCGCGAGCAGTTCGGCGCACATCGCGATGCCGTCCTCGCTGACGAAACCCTCCTCGCCCTGCACGAGGTGGAGCAGGGGCAGCAGCGCGGAACGCGCGACCGGGTAGCGCGCGATGAGGTGTCGTGCCTCGTCGCGCGTCGCGTCCGAGATCGGCATCGGTGCGGAACTCCTCGGAGATCGGAACGGGGTTGCAGCGGTGGTCGGGGACGAGCCGTGGAGCGGATACCTAGCGGTCGACGCCACCCATGACCGGATCCAGGGAGGCGACGACCACGACCACGTCGGCGACCATCTGTCCCCGTGCCATGACGTCGGCCGCCTGGAGGTTGACGAAGCTCGGCTCGCGCACGTGCACGCGGTAGGGCTTGTTCGTCCCCGTGGAGGTGATGGCATAGCCGAGCTCACCGCGGGGGGACTCGACGGGCACGTAGACCTGGCCAGCCGGGACGGTGAAGCCCTGGGTGGTGAGCTTGAAGTGGTTGATCAACGCCTCCATCGACTCGCCCATGATGTGGCGGATGTACTCGGGGTCGTTGCCGATGCCGTCGACGCCCAGGGACTGCTGCGACGGCCAGGCGATGTGTTTGTCGGCCACCATCACCGGCCCACCCGGCAGGGTGTCCAGCGCCTGTCGGATGATGCGCATCGACTGGCGCATCTCCTCGATGCGGAGCAGGAACCGCGCGTAGGAGTCGGCGGCGGTCTCGGTGGGCACGTCGAACTCGTACTGCTCGTAGCCGGAGTAGGGCTGCGCCTTGCGCAGGTCGAAGGGGACCCCCGCAGCCCGGAGCAGGGGACCCGTGATGCCGTATCGCGTCGCCGTGTCCGCGTCCAGGGGGCCGATGCCGCGCAGGCGGTCGTTCCAGATCGGGTTGCGCTTGAGCAGGTCCTCGTAGTCCGCGATCTTGCGCGGCAGGAGCTCGAGCAGGGCCTCGCACCGCTCGACGAAGTCCTCGGTCACGTCCTGCGCGAGCCCACCGGGACGGATGTAGGCGTGGTTCATACGCAGCCCGGACTGCGACTCGAAGAGGTCGAGCACGTGCTCGCGCTCCCGGAAGCCGAACACCATCATCGTGGTCGAGCCGAGCTCCATCCCGCCGGTGGCCAGCCACACCAGGTGGGAGGCGATCCGGTTGAACTCCATCAGGATCACCCTGACGGCCTGCGCCCGTTCGGGGACCTCGATGTCGAGCAGCTTCTCGACCCCGAGGCAGAACGCCGTCTCGTTGAACAGCGGCGCCAGGTAGTCCATGCGGGTGAAGAAGGTCGTGCCCTGGACCCAGGTCCGGACCTCTGCGTTCTTCTCGATCCCGGTGTGCAGGTAGCCGATGATGGGGGTCAACCGGGTGACCGTCTCACCATGCAGGTCCAGGACCATGCGCAGGACACCGTGGGTGGAGGGGTGCTGCGGCCCCATGTTGACCGTGATGCGATCGTCCTCGACGGCGTCGACGACGGACTCCCAGTCCGCGCCCTCGACGAAGAGCTCGAGGGCGTCATCGGACAGGTCAGCTTCGGTGCCGGGGTCGATCGCCATCAGTCGATCACCTCGCGGAGGTCCCGCTCGTGGGGTGGCGGGATGAACTTGTCGTTCTTGTAGGGGATGTCGATACCACCGAGGGGGTAGTCCTTGCGGTGGGGGTGGCCGATCCAGTCGTCCGGCATCAGGATCCGGGTCAGGTTGGGGTGGCCCTCGAACTCGACGCCGAAGAAGTCGTAGACCTCTCGTTCGTGGAAGTCGGCGGTCGCGAAGACCCCGGTCACGCTCGGCAGCTTCGGCGCGTCATCGGGCGTGCCGACCGACACACGGAACCAGTGGTTGCGGGACAGCGAGCGCAGGACGTAGAGGACCTCGATGACGCCCTGCTCCCGGGAGACGCGGTACTCCGGCCAGCCCGTGGTGGAGGCCTGACGCTCGATGACGTGGTCGCCGGCGGGCCAGTGCACCCCCGAGAGGTCGCTGAGCAGCGCGGTGTCGAGCTCCTCGTCGTCGCGGCAGAAGGTCACCAGGGCCACGAGCTCCTCGGGGGCGACGTGGAAGGTCAGCTCTCCGTACGCCTCGGCAGCCGTCACCTGCGGGAAGTGCGACGTGACACGGGCGGCGATGGCCTCCAGGGGCAGCGCCACCCGGGTCAGGCCGTGGGTGCGGGTGGGGACGGCGAACTCGGTCACGCGTGCGCTCCCTGCTCCGCGAACGTCTCCTGACTGATCTTCTCGCGCAGCTTGAGGATGCCGTCGAGCAGCATCTCCGGGCGCGGGGGGCATCCGGGCACGTACATGTCGACCGGGACGACGTGGTCGACGCCCTGGACCAGTGCGTAGTTGTTGAACATCCCGCCGGAGGTGGCACACACGCCCATGGACAGCACCCACTTCGGGTCGGACATCTGGTCGTAGATACGCCGCAGGACGGGGGCCATCTTGTTGGACACACGGCCGGCGACGATCATCAGGTCCGCCTGACGGGGCGAGGCGCGGAAGACCTCCATCCCGAAGCGCGCCATGTCGTGTCGGGGACCACCGCTGGTCATCATCTCGATGGCACAGCAGGCCAGTCCGAAGGTGGCTGGCCACAACGAGGTCGAGCGGCTGTAGTTGACGAACCGCTCGACGTTGGTCAGCAGGATGCCGTTGGGGAGCTTGCTCTCTAGTCCCACTCGAGCCCTCCACGTCCGATCTCGTAGATGAAGGCGACCCCGAGGACGCCGATGAACAGCACCATCTGTCCGAGCCCGAACCAGCCCAACTCCCGGAACACGACCGCCCACGGGTAGACGAAGACGGCCTCGATGTCGAAGATCAGGAACAGCATCGCGACCATGTAGAACTTGACCGAGAACCGGGTGTTGCGGACGTCGGCCAGGGGCACGTTGCCGGATTCGTAGGCCGCGAGCTTGGTGGGGTTCGGCACCCGGGGCCCGACCAGGCTGCTGACCACCAGCGACCCGACGGCGAAGGCGGCCGCCAACGCGAACAGCAGCAGGATGGGTAGGAACTCGCTCAGCACGGGGTTCGGCCTCCCTGGCCGCCGGGCACCGGGTCGGGCCCTGGATCGGACACGCTCGCGGTCGGGGTCACGGACGGGTGGTGCGGGTTCCGGCGCCGGATCGGGCGTCGGGACGCCGGCGGCTCAGCCGGAACGGTAGGGGGGGTCCGGTCGGCGCCGCAACACGCTCCGACCGGGCCCACGCCCGCGAGGAGACGGATGGTCGCCATCAGGCGGCCGGAGCGAGTCGCTGGAGCGTGTTGACGATCACGTCCTTGGTGTCCGCGGGGCGTCCGTCGGTCAGGTGCGCCATGAGCTTGAGGACCAGCAACATCAGGGGACGGTAGGGCATGCCGTAGGTCGTGCACACGTGCATGACGGTCGGGTTACCGACCAGTTCCGCGAACACGCGACCGAGGCTGTAGTAGCCGCCGATGCGCTGACGGAGCTCACGGTCGTAGCGGTCGAGATCACCGGTGCGCTGCGTGACCAGCGCCCCGTCGACGACCTCCGCCGCCAACTGCGCGGCCTCCATCGCGTAGCTGATGCCCTCGCCGTTGAAGGGATTCACCATGCCGCCGGAGTCGCCGACCAGGAGGACACCGCGCTGGTGGAGCGGCGTGCGGTTGAACCCCATCGGGATCGGACCGGTCCGGATCGGACCCTCGAGCGCAGTCGGTGTCGTGCCCCAGCCGTCGGCCGCCATGCCGGTCGCCCACGACTCGAGCAGTCGGCGGTAGTTGACCGCCTGGAACTCGCGGGAGGTCGACAACAATCCGAGGCCGACGTTCATCGTCCCGTCGTCCAGGGGGAACACCCAGCCGTAGCCGGACAGCAGGTTGCCACCGGCATCGGTGAGATCGAGGTAGGAGCTGATCCACTCGTCATCGGCGCGTGGCGAGCGGTAGTACCCGCGGGCCGCAACCGCCATGGGCCGCTCCGGCCGACGCTGCACACCGAGGTGCTTGGCCATCGGTCCCCCGGCGCCATCGGCAGCGATGACCACGGGTGCCCGGACCTCACCCTCGCGGCCATCCCGGTCCTTCCAGGC
Source organism: uncultured Actinomycetota bacterium (assembly GCA_964465225.1). GTDB lineage: Bacteria > Actinomycetota > Nitriliruptoria > Nitriliruptorales > Nitriliruptoraceae > T1Sed10-7. The sequence continues at coordinate 13,260 of CAYXJD010000009.1, read as the reverse complement.
GACGCCCGTGACGCGTGACTGGGCCTGGTCACGCCACAACGGACGGGTGACGGCGTGCCCCTGGGCCAGGGTCGCACCCCGTCGCACCGCCGTGCGGGCGATGGTCTCGTCGAACACCATCCGGGTCGAACATCCACCCCAGTTCGGCCAGTCCTCGAGCTCCGGCCAGGGGAGCTCCATGGTCGTGTGGCCACCGTTGATGCGCAGGCCCTTGTTGCGCTTGAAGCCCGGTGCGCGGCCGTGCGCCTCGTCCTCGAGGCCGAGATCGAGCAGTTCCCGGATCACACGAGGCGTGAGGCCATCACCGCAGACCTTGTCGCGGGGGAAGGTGTCCTTCTCGAGCACGATGACGTCGCGGCCCCGCGCCGCCAGGTGGGCAGCCGCCGCAGCGCCACCGGGACCGGCCCCGACCACGACCACATCGGCGCGCTCGACCGCTCGGAGCTTCGGGGTGTCGGCGATCGCCATCGCTGCTCCTGGACCTCGAGGTGACGTCAGCACCGCGCCGCTTCGTCCGAACGGGCCGGTGGTCGTAGGTGGTTCGGGACGGGACGCACCGCGGGTCGCTCGACAACCCGCTCTCGTGAAGGGGTTCACGAGTGTAGCGACGGCCTCTGGTCCCGCCCAGGCGATGGTCCGACCAGGGCCGTTCGGCACACCGCCGGCGCCGAGGACCGTAGGCGACGCGACAGGCGCACTAGATCCGGAAGCCGCGATGTACGGCGACGATCCCGAAGGCCAGGTCCTTGACCAGCACCTCGTGGTAGCCCGCATCGGCGATCCAGCCCGCGATGCTGGCGCGGTCCGGCCACGCCAGGATCGACTCGGCGAGGTACCGGTAGGCCGGTGCCGAGGAGGAGACCACGTGCGCCAACCGTGGTAGTGCACCGACGAGGTAGCGACGGTAGACGGCGCGGAAGGGAGCTGATGTCGGGTTCGCGAACTCGCACACCACGACCCGGCCGCCCGGGCGCGTCACGCGTGCGAACTCCCGGAGTGCACGGCGTGGATCGGGGACGTTGCGCAGACCGAAGGAGATCGTGACCGCATCGAAGGTCGCATCGGGGAAGGGCAGTGTCTGTGCATCGCCGTTGACCCAGGTGATGCGATCGTGCCCCCTTCGAGCGCCTTCGGCGAGCATGTTGTAGGACAGGTCGAGCGCCACCACCTCCGCGGCGCCGTGGCGGACCAGTTCGACGGCGACGTTGCCCGGACCGGCAGCCACGTCCAGGACCACGCCGTCGGCGGGACGGGCGGCCAGGGCCGTGACCCGCCGCCAGTGCGCGTCCTGCCCGAACGACAGTGCCGCGTTCGCCAGGTCGTAGCGTGGGGCGACCCGGTCGAACATGGCCTGGACGAGAGCGGCGTCCTTGCCTTCACGGCCCGCGGCCGGGAGCGCACCGGCAGCTGCAACGCCGTGCGATGTCGAGGTGGCGATGCGGCCTGCTGGCACGTGGGGCTCCGGGTCGGGCCTCAACACCGGCGGTGCGCGTGCCGATGCAGTGAGGGATGTGTCCGGGCGAGGCTACCGCCGTGTCCCCCAGCAGCAGGAGCGCACCGTGTCCCGAGTCCACTGCCTCGAGTGTGGCAACCAGGTCGTCGTCGATCCACGCGGCCTGTGCCCCGACGGCCACGAGGTCGGCACCCAGGGTGCACGCATCGAGCACGCCATCGGCCAGGATGCCGTGCACCCCGACGAGCCGGAGCCCTGGGTCTACACCATCGGCACCCAGGAGGTGGGAGTCCCGGCACGACCACCGGCGGTGGGCGCCCTCCTCTCCGCCGGTGGCAACGGCGACGGCCCCGCGCGGCGTGCCCGGCCCCTCAGGGCTCCGGGGCGCACCGATGACGCCGCCGGGGACGGGTCGGGGGACGCCGAGTCGCTGCTGCGGGAGCTGCACTCCCTGGCTGCGCTCGACGAGGCGTTGGCCGAGCAGGGGCGCCATCCGGTCCCGGCCGAGCCGGGCGGACAGACCGCGAAGGCAGGCTCGGCACCGTCCGCCAGCGCCCCACCGCCACCACCGCAGGATCCGGCCGGGCCCGCGGACGTGACGGACACGGCGATGCCCATCGCTGTGGACACGACACCCCCGCGTCCCACCCGCGGGGACCCCTCGACGATCGCCGACGCCTTCGCCGAACTGAGCGGACTCGACGACCCGAGCAGCACCCCTGGCCGACCCGCCACGAGCTCGCCCGGCCATCCGAGCACGACGCCTCCTGGCGCCGACGGCACACCCCCGACACCGCCCAGCGCTCCCAGCGAGTCACGGGACGAGACCAACGCCGCTGCTGCGATCGGGGATCAGCGGCGGTCGGAGCTCGAGGGCGACGGGCTGCTGTTCAGCCGCGGCGATGCACCGGATCCGAACCCGGATGCCGCCGGCGACGCCGTCGGCCACCGCAGCGGCGATGGCACCGGGCAGCCCGAGCAGTCGCGGGAACAGGAGTACGAGGCGACCCTCCACGTCGTCGGGACCCCGCGCCGTCGCCGGTCCTCGCCACCCCAGGGGCCAGCGCTTCGGACCGACGACGGCGCGACACCGACCGCGGTCCCCCCGCCGGCCCCGGTGGCTGCCCGGCCACCCGAGGCCGTCGAGCACGACCGCGCGACCCCGAACGGCCACCGGGTCGCGGTCGGTGAGGGGTACGGGCCGGACCTGAGCAGTTTCACGGCCAGGGGGGGAACGGTGGGGCGGAAGGCACGGGGACGTCGTCGGCGCCTGACCCGCTGAGGGGCCGTGAGGCGGCTCGGGGAGCGTTCCTGCCCTAGCCTGGAGGGGTGGAGCAGCGCGGTGCTGCCGCTGCCCGGCGTCCTCGATGCCACGCGGCGTCGAACGACCCCTGGCAGCTGATGTCCCCATCCTGGTTTGGAGCCGATGACCGTCCCCGACGACGCACGTGCCGTCCCTGAGAGCGCGCCTCGAACCGTGGCTCCGGCAGAGGCACCAGCCGACACCCGCACCGCGGCCGCGGCCGGGGGCGACGACGGGGTGACCGACCCCGTGGCGACCCAGGACGTGCTGGACGCTCCGGACGCCGCGCTGGCGGCCGCCGCCGCGGATGACGAGGTCGCACCCTACGACCTCGATGGCCTGCTCGGGGCCACCGGCGCCACGCCGACGCTGTTGGCGGCGGTGGAACGCACGGGCCTGTTGGCACCGCACCACGTGGACGAGCAGGGGACACCCCGCTACTCCGCGGCCGACGTGTCGGCGGTGCGAGCCGGCATGACGCTGCTCGACGCCGGGTTGCCGCTCGGGGAGCTGCTGGACCTGGCCCGACGCACCGATGGGGCCATCCAGCAGATCGCTGATCACGCGATCGAGGCCTTCCTACGGTTCGTCCGCGATCCGGTCCGCGGGACCGCGTCCTCGGACGAGGAGGCGGCTGATCGGCTGGTCACCGCCTACGAGGAGATGCTGCCCGCCACCGAGCGACTCGTGGCCCATCACCTCCGCCGCCTCCTGCTCACCCGCGCCGCCGAGCGCGTCGCCGCCGAGCTCGGCGCTACCGCGAGCGCAGCCGGCCAGCCCGACGAGCCCGGTGGTGCCGGCGGTCCCGGGACCGGTGGGCCCGAGCACCGCGACCGTGGTACCAGCGACGGCACGTCACCGTGACCCTCACCGTCCGCTCGGTCGCCATCGCCGACGACCGCGAGCTGCTCGACCTGCTGCCCCACGGACCGGATGCGCTCGCCTGGGTCCGCGACGGCGAGGGCATCGTGGCCTGGGGTGTGGCCGAGCGCATCGAGGCCGGCCGTGGTCACCGGCGGTTCGTGCGCGCCCAACAGGGCCTGGCGGACCTGGCGGCGGACAGCGAGGTGACGGACGAGGTCGAGCTCCCCGGCTCCGGTCTGATCGGGGTCGGCTCCTTCACCTTCGATGCGGACGCCGACGGGTCGGTCCTGGTGGTGCCACGCACGGTCATCGGTCGCCGCGGCGGCGTGACGTGGCGGACCGATCTCACCCCATCGTCGGCGGTCCCGGCACCACCACCGGCCACCGCGACGCCCCTGAAGGCACCGGCCGCACGACCCCGCTACGCCGGCTCCTCGCTGCCGGACGTGCACTGGTTGGAGGCGGTGGCCCGAGCCATCGACCGGATCGCGGCCGGAGAGGCCGACAAGGTCGTACTGGCCCGCGACCACGCCGTGTGGTCCCACGAGCCCTTCGACGCGATCGATCTGGCGCGGCGGCTGACCGCCCGGTTCCCGCGCTGCCACACGTTCAGCGTGGAGGGCCTCGTCGGCGCGACCCCGGAGCTGCTGCTGGCCCGGGCCGGCCGCGACGTGACCTCACGCGTGCTCGCCGGCACCACGGGCCGCAGCGCCGACGAGGTGGAGGATGCCGCGCTCGGGGCGGCGCTGCTGTCCTCGACCAAGGACCTCGCCGAGCACCGGTTCGCCGCCGACTCGGTCCGCGAGGTGCTCGCCCCGCGCTGCGCGGACCTCGCTGGGGAGCCCGGCCCCCGGCTGCTCCGCCTCGACAACGTGCAGCACCTGGCGACGACCTTCACCGGCCATCTCGACGACCCCTCCACCTCGGCGCTGGAGCTGGTCGGGGCGCTGCACCCCACCGCCGCCGTCGGGGGGACCCCCCGGGAACCGGCGTTGGCGATGATCCGCGAGCTGGAGGGCATGGCACGCGGACGCTACGCCGCGCCGGTGGGATGGACGGATGCAGCCGGCGACGGCGAGTGGGGCATCGCGTTGCGTTGTGCGGAGCTGGCCGGGGCCCGCGCGCGGCTCTTCGCGGGCGTGGGGGTCGTGGCCGCCTCGCTGCCCGAGGCCGAGCTCGAGGAGACACGTCTGAAGCTGCTGGCGATGCAGGCCGCCTTCGGTGCGGACCCGGTCCCCTCCTGATCAACAGGGTTCAGCTGCGGTCCACCGCCGCGTGCACCGCAGCGGTGAGCTCGCGGTGCAGCGCGACGTTGGCGGCGCGATCGGTGCGGACGTGGACCAACCGCACCCCCCCGGCGGCGACGGACGTGGCCAGCGCCGAGGGCAGCTCGCTGGCGGCGGTCACCTCGGTGTAGCCGAGCCCGTGCAGGCGGGCCAGCGCCGGGACCTCACGACCGTGAGGGGTCCCGAAGACCCGCTCGAAGGAGCCCGGGAAGCGTGCCTGGGGCAGGAAGGAGAAGATGCCCCCTCCGTCGTTGTCGACGACCACGAAGGTCGCGTCGACCTGGGCGGCATCGGCGGACAGCAGGAACCCGTTCGCATCGTGGAGCAGCGAGAGGTCGCCGGCCAACGCGATCACCGGGCCCTCCACGGCACCGAGCGCGACGCCGAGGACCGTCGAGACGAACCCGTCGATCCCGGACGCACCCCGGTTGGCGACGAGGTGCACATCCGGTCGTGGGACCGCGAAACGATCGACGTCGCGGATCGGCATGGAGGAGGCCACCACCAGCGTCGAGCCCGTCGGTGCCGCTGCCACCACGTCGCGAGCCGTCCGGGGCTCCGACGGGGCGTCGTCGCGGTCGAGGACCGCACGGATGGCCGTGGCCGCCGCCTCGTCCAATGCACGCCACCGATCGCCCCACGCCGAGGTGGTGGGCAGTCCGAGAGCGACCGACAGTGACGCGCAGGTCGCCGGCACGTCCGCCACGAGACGCTCGCCGATGGTGCGCTGGGGGTCGTCCCAGCTGCCCTCGGCGCCGAGCAGCAGCTGCGGCACCTGCGCCGTCAGCAGGCGATCGAGCTCACCCGACAAGCTGGTCCGACCGATCCGCAGCACGAGGTCCGGCGTGCCCCACCGGGCCACCTGTGGGTGCGACAGGAGCAGCGGTCCGTGGCTGAGCACGGTCGAGGGATCGGTCCGCACACCCGAGGACGGTTCGGCCAGCACCGGCCAACCGGTCGCGCGGGCGAGGTCGTGGATCGCGCCGGCCGAACCCGTGACCCCGCTCATCGGCGTCGTGGCCCCCACCACCAGCAGCCCCCGCTCCGTGGCCAGCAGCCGACCCGCCAACCCACGCAGCTCTTCGTCCTCCATCCGACGAGGTGCCAACGTCGTGCGCGACCAGGGTGCCTGCCCGGGGCGCCCCTCCAACGAGGCGCCGTAGGGCCCCGGTACGGCTGCGCGCCCATCGTCGACGAGCGGCACCGTCGGCTCCCGGAACGGCAGGTTCATCTGGACCGGGCCGGGTGGTGCCTGGCCGTCCCCGAGCGCCGCCGCGATGGCACGGCAGGCCGAACTGCGCCACAACACGTTGGCGTCCTCGCGGTCCTCCGGCACACCGAGGTCGACCTCCCACCGGGTCGAGCGCGTGAAGAGCCCCGCCTGCTCGATCGCCTGGTTCGCGCCCGTGTGATGGAGCTCGGGCGGACGATCGGCGGTCAGCAGCAGCAGGGGCACGTGACCGGTGTCGGACTCGACCACCGCCGGGTGCAGGTTGGCGACCGCCGACCCGCTGGTCACCACCACCGGAGCAGGACGACCCGTGGCACGTGCGATGCCGAGCGCGAGGAAGGCCGCGGACCGCTCGTCGATCTCGACGTGGAGGCGGATCCGGGGGTCGTCGTGGACGGCCATCGCCAGGGCTGTCGACCGTGATCCGGGCGCGAGCACCGCATCGGTGAGCCCCCCACGGGCGAGCTCGTCCACCAGCACCAGCGCGAGGGCCTGGGAGGGGTTGGCGGCGTCCACGCTTCAGCTCCGCTCGTCGAGGTAGGCCGCGGCCAGCCCGAGCCGTTCCAGCAGTTCCGCGGCGAGCTCCGGTCCCGGGGCATGCTGGTCGAGCAGCGCCGACGCCGGCGCGACCCGGCGGACCTGCACCTCTCCTCCGCTCGGCACGAGCGGCTGATCGGCCAGGTCGGTGGACAGCAGGGTGGCGGTGCCGAGACCACAGGCGTACGGGAGCTCTGGCAGGGCCGCGGCCAGGGCGACACCGGCGGCCAACCCGATGGAGGTCTCCAGCGCCGAGGACACCACCGCCGGCAACCCGGCCCGCTCGATCACCTCGAGAGCACGGGTGACACCACCGAGCGGCTGGACCTTGACCACGATGAGGTCGGCGGCATCGAGCCCCGCGATGGCCAGGGGGTCCTCGGCGGTGCGCACGGACTCATCCGCGGCCAACGGGACGTCCACCCGACGACGCACCTCGCGCAGCTCGTCCACCGTCCGGCAGGGTTGCTCCACGTACTCGAGACCACCGGCGGCACGATCGAGTCGGGCGATGGACAACACCGCGGTCGCCACATCCCAGGCGCCGTTGGCGTCGACACGGATCGCACCATCCGGTCCCAGGGCCTCCCGCACGGCAGCCACCCGTTCGACGTCAGCCGCCAGCTCCTGCCCGGGCTCGGCCACCTTGACCTTGGCCGTGCCGCATCCGCTGTCGGTGACCAGCGTGGCGGCGGTGGGTGCATCCACGGCCGGCACCGTCGTGTTGACGGGCACCCGGCGACGCACGGCAGGCGGGAACGGCGTACTGGCAGCCGCCACGGCAGCCGCGAGCCAACGGGAGGCGTAGGCGGGGCCGTACTCCGGGAAGGGGGAGAACTCCCCCCAGCCCGCCGGGCCGCGCAGGAGCACGCCGCTGCGCTCGGTGACCCCACGGAAGCGCCGCCGCATCGGCACCTCGAAGGGGCGCAGCAGGTCGACGCCAGCGGTGTTCACACGGCACCGCCCTCGATGACGATGCGGTGCATCAGCAACGCGACCGTGAGCAGCCCGGCGAACAGCATCTGGGTCTGCGAGGTCGCCTTCAGCCCCGGGATCAACGCCGCCGGGGTGACCGCGTCACGCACGATCTCCAGCGCCCGACGGGCCGACCACAGACTGAGCAGGGGCACCAGGAACCACAGGTTCGCTGCGTACAGGCCGATCGGCGCGAGACTGAGGTAGGCACCCGCGACCAACATCCCGAACAACACCCGGGTCTGACGGTCCCCGAGCTTGACGGCCAAGGTGGTCTTGCCGACGGCGCGGTCGGTCGGGATGTCCCTGAGGTTGTTGACGACCAGCAGGGCCACCGCGAACAGCCCCATGGGCACCGCGGTCAGCAGCGGCAACACGGTGAGCGCGCCGTCCTGGACGTAGGCGGACCCTGCGGTGGCGACCAGCCCGAAGAACACGAACACCATCACCTCACCGAGCCCGAACGAGGCGTAGGGCTTCGGCCCACCGCTGTAGGCGAGGGTGGCGAGGATCGCGACCACGCCGACGAGCAGCAGCTCCCAGCCGACCAGCATGGCCAGCCTCAGTCCAGCGAGGCCGGCGACGAGCAGGGCCAGGGCGATGGCCCACCGCATCGCCGACGGCGCGATCAGCCCGCTGGCCACCGCGCGACGGGGTCCGGCACGGTCCTCGGTGTCGACGCCCCTGACACCGTCGAAGTAGTCGTTGGCGTAGTTGACCGCCACCTGCAGCGAGAGCGCCACGACCAGGGCCAGACCAGCCCGACCGAGCGACAGCTGCGGCGTCGGCGTGCTGGCCGCCACGGTGCCGACGGCCACGGGGGCGACCGCAGCCGGCAGGGTGCGAGGGCGGGCCGCCTCGAGGTAGGGGTTCATCAGTAGTGGTACGGGAACGCGGACCAGTCGGGAGCACGCTTCTCGAGGAAACTGTCGCGCCCCTCGGCCGCCTCGTCGGTCATGTAGGCCAGACGCGTCGCCTCCCCTGCGAACACCTGCTGACCGACCATCCCGTCGTCGGTGGCGTTGAGCGCGAACTTCAGCATCCTGAGCGCCGTCGGGGACTTCGCCGTGATCCGGGCCGCCCACGCCAGGGCGGTCGTCTCCAGTTCGGCGTGGTCCACGACCACGTTGACCATGCCCATGCGGTGCGCATCCTCGGCGGAGTAGGCCTCTGCGAGGAAGAAGATCTCCCTGGCGAACTTCTGTCCCACCTGCTTGGCGAGGTAGGCGGAACCGAACCCGCCGTCGAAGGAGGCGACGTCGAGGTCGGTCTGCTTGAAGCGGGCGTGCTCCCGGCTCGCGATGGTCAGGTCGCAGACCACGTGCAGCGAGTGGCCGCCCCCGGCGGCCCAGCCGGGGACCACCGCGATCACCGCCTTCGGCATCATCCGGATCAGCCGCTGGACCTCGAGGATGTGCAGACGCCCCGAGCGGGCCGGGTCGATAGCAGCGGCCGACTCCTCACCGGGCGACCCGGTGTAGCGGTAGCCGTCCCGGCCACGGATGCGCTGGTCCCCGCCGGAGCAGAACGCCCAGCCGCCGTCCCGCGGTGAGGGGCCGTTGCCCGTCAGCAGGACACATCCCACCTCGGAGCTCGTCCGGGCATGCTCGAGCACCCGCAACAGCTCGTCCACGGTGTGCGGCCGGAAGGCGTTACGGACCTCCGGTCGATCGAAGGCGACCCGGACCGTGGGCAGATCCTCCCCACCGGAGGGATCGACCGCCCGGTGGTAGGTCAGGTCCGTCAGGTCGCCGAAGCCGTCCACCGGACGCCAGCGTTCGGCATCGAAGAGCTCGGAGACCATGGTGCGCTCCCGGTCGGTGGGTCGGCAGCCTCGTACGCTACCGCAGGGTCCCCCGTCCACCTCAGGAGCCGACCACCGTGGCAGAGCTGTACGCCCTGCGGGTCGACCGCGCCCGGACGGGCGCGCTCCTGGCATGGACGTGGGAACGGTCGGCGGCCGCCGTGGTCCTGCCCGAGGACGCCACCGGTTCCACGGTGGCACGGCTCCTCGAACAGCTCGCGCCCGCCGCCCTGGTCGAGCTCGGACCGCACGGGTGTCCCCGCCGGCAGCGGCTGCCCGGTCCGGTCCCGGTCGACGATGGGGTCGCGCTGGTCGTCAGCACCTCGGGCAGCTCCGGCCGGCCCAAAGGTGTCGAGCTGGAGCACGGTGCGGTGCGGGCATCGGTGGCAGCGAGCCTGCGACGGCTCGGGGCACGCCACGGCGAACGCTGGGGCCTGGCACTGCCGACCCACCATGTGGCCGGCATCACCGTGCACCTCAGGGCGGCTGCGCTCGGGACCGAAGCGGTGGTGGCCACCGACACCGCGGCGGTGGCGGACCTCGACGTCGAGCACGTCGCACTGGTGCCGAGCCAGCTGGAGCGGCTGCTGACCCTCGGCGCCCCGCTGGCACGCTTCACGACGATCCTGCTCGGGGGAGCACCGGCGTCCGCTGAGCTACTGGCGCGCGCCGACGCGGCCGGCGCCAGGATCGTGCGGTCCTACGGGATGACGGAGACGGTGGGCGGCTGCGTCTACGACGGCGTCCCGCTCGACGACGTCGAGGTCGCGGTCGACGACGCCGATCGGGTGATCCGGCTCCGCGGTCCGGTCCTGCTGCGCGGCTACCGGGGTCGCGACCAGCGTGGCCGGATCCGGTCGACCCCAGCGGTGGATCGCCAGGGTTGGTTCCGTACCAGCGATCTCGGGCGGTGGTCGAGCGGGCGTCTCGAGGTGCTCGGTCGCGCCGACGACGTGCTGGTCTCCGGGGGCGAGAACGTCCCCCTGCAGGCCGTGCTCGAACGCGTGCTGTCGCATCCCGGGGTGGCCGACGCCGCCGTGCTGCCCGCTGACGACGAGCGGTGGGGCGAGGTCCCGGTCGCCGTGGTGGTACCCCGCGATCCCGGCACGCCCCCGAGCCTCGAGCAACTGCGGGCGCACGTACGCCGGGAGTTGCCCGTGGCCTACGCCCCGGGGAGACTCGTCGTGCTCCCGTCACTACCGCGGGACCAGCTGGGCAAGCTGTCGCGGTCACGGCTCGAGCGACTGGTGGCCGAGGTCGGGCCGCGATCGGACGGGCCGCCATCGGACGGGCCGTGATCGGACGGGCCGTAGCCCCTCAGCCGAGTTGGAGCGTCATCATCGGTTCGTCGCTGGGGACCGGGGAGCCTCCCTCCGGCTCGATCGTGATACCGATCGCGGTGGCCCGCGCCATGTCACCGGTCATCACGCGGGTCGCGCGTCCCTGCTCGTCGGGGTCGAACAACCCGGCCGGGACGGCTCCGTCCGGGGTGATCAGCCACAGGACGTAGGTGTGCTCGCTGGGTGCCGGTGACCAGTTCTCCGCGATGAACACCGCCTCCCCCCGGGTCGGCGATGCCACGACACGACCGAGGACGTCGTCGTGGGTCACCGACACGGTGATCACATCGGGCGCCGCCAGCACGTCGGTGAGCGCGGAGGAGGTCAGCACCGGCGGCTCGCCGGCCTGCTGCTCGAGTTCGGCGAGCCGTTCGGAGACCGTGCGCAGTTCCGCCGAGGTCCGTTCCGCGTCCCCGGCCAGCACCTCGAGGTCGGCGACCTGTCCCTGTAGGGACGCCACCACCACGGCGAGTCCCCCGACGGCCACGACCAGCAGGGCGGCAGCGATGCCGAGGCCGTTCGCCACCCACCGAGGTACCACGCGCCGAGCCGCGACGGCCTCGACGGGGGCATCGACGCCCGGTCCGGGCCGCTCCTGGCGGACCTGGTCGATCTGTACGAGCAGCTGCTCCCGGACTCCCGCTGGGGCCCCAGCGACGGAGGCGGCACCCAGGCGCGCAGCGGTCGCCTGCAGCTCCTGTACCTCCTGGCCACACGCGCCACAGACCGCCAGGTGCGCTTCGAACAGCACGCGCTCTTCCTCGGGGAGCGCGTCGACGGCGTAGGCACCGGTCAGGGTGTGCAGATCGGGGCGTTGTGACATCACGCCACCCCCAACGCATCACGCAGACGGATCAGACCGTCGCGCATACGGGTCTTGACCGTGCCGAGCGGGGTATCCAGCAGTTCGGCGACCTCGCGGTAGGTGTAGCCCTGGTAGTAGGCCAGTTCGACCGCCTGCCGTTGGAGATCGGTCAGGGTGGACAGGGCGCCGCGGACCTGCTCGTGCTCGAAGGAGACCTCGACGCGCTCGCTGACCTCGTCGAAGTCGCGTGCGTACTGCTGGTCGGCCACCCGCGCCGTGCGGTTGCGGGACGCCTGCTCGGACCGGACACGGTCGATCGCCCGTCGGTGCGCCATCGTCAGGATCCACGTCCGTGCGGAGCCGCGTTCGGGGTCGAACCGTACGGCGCTGCGCCACACCTCGACCATGACCTCCTGCGTCACCTCCTCCGACTGGGCCGGATCGCGAACGACCCGTCGCACGATGCCGTGGACCAGCGAACCGACGCGGTCGTAGAGCGCGGCGAACGCGGCCTGATCGCCGCGCGCCACGGCCAGGAGGAGCACCTCCTCGTCACGCACCTGCTCGGGCGCCCTCACCTCGTCGGGTCCGGCGACCGGGTGCAGCCAGCGTCCTTCGAGCGCCACGCCACCCTCCACCGTCGCTTCCACACCGCCGGTGTGAGACCGGTCGACCGGACCGTGCCGATCACGGTCTCACCCCCTCTTCGGTGGCAGAGGCCCTGCGGGTTGCTCATCGCCCATACCGGGCTCGCGGACCCGACAGACCGCTCCCCTACCTGCCGCGGCCGATGGCTAGAGATCAGCGTAGGAGTGCAGGCCGACGACCACGTAGTTCGCGATCAGGTAGGTGCCCATGAGCACGATGAACGCGGCGATGCCGATCCACGCGGCGCCGCGGCCCCTGACCCCCCGCGTGGCCCGTGCGTGGAGGTAGCCGGCGTACGCGATCCAGGTCAGGAAGGCACCGGTCTCCTTCGGGTCCCACCCCCAGAACCGACCCCATGACACCTCTGCCCACATCGCCCCCGCGATCGTGCCGACGGTCCACAGCACGAACGCGAAGGCCGTCGTACGGTGGGCGATGCCGTCCATCGTCGCGGTCGAGGACAGGTAGGGCACGAACCAGCGGGCCAGCAGCGCGGCCGCCACCATCGTGAGGTTGACGGTCAGGAACCGCCCCAGGCCGGCCGCGAGCGACTCCGCGGTGGTCAGCCACACCCAGGAGACGAGCGAGGTCCCGAGGAAGGTGCCGACGGCGAGCTTGACCGGGGGAACCCCGGCACGCAACGCGCGGTGGTAGGCCGCGAGCTCGGCCCGGTCGAGTTCGTCGTCCGGGTCACCCCCGCGCCCATCGGCCGCCGAGCCCGGCGCGACGGTGCCCGCTGCCTCACGCGTGGCGATGGACGCGCCATCGGCCACGTCGCCGATGTAGGCAGCACCGACGGTGGAACCACCCCCGGGCTGCGAGCGGGTCGCTGCCACCGACAGCTCCGCGGTATCCCGGAGGAGGAACAGCGAGTTGAAGACGAACGCTGCCGCGAAGACCCCCATGCCGCCGACCAGCAGCGACACGTGGAACGGTCGCCACCACGTGTCCAGGATCGGCATCAGCGGCCCCGGCTCCGCGTACATGAGCATCGCCATGCCCATCACCAGGGCG
>CAYXJD010000008.1:0-27644 GCA_964465225.1 uncultured Actinomycetota bacterium | reverse complement strand
ACCAGGGACAACGCGGCGACCAGCAGCGTGACCACGCGCAGGGGTCGGGCGGTCGGCGCGGTGAGCGCGTTCGACGGATGCAGCGGCATGACGGCTCCTCGTCCGGGTCGGTGCGCAGAGGTCGCGGTCCTCGGTCTTCACCCCACCGGTACCGAGGGCCGTACACGTCGTCAATCGGATGACCGTGGCCGGTCGGACCCGGGTGTGGAGCGACCTGCCCGTCCGGGCGTGGCCGATGCCCGGGCGTGCCAGCGCACCGCCGTGGCCAGGCTGTCGGCGTCGTCCACGTCGACCGCGGTGGCGCCGACCGGATCCAGCTGTCGCCACCGTTGCGGCGTCAGCACCTCGAGGCGGAGTCGGTCGAGCAACGCGTGGAGGCGGCGTTCCCCGGCATCCAGCAGGGTGCTGACCTGGCGGCCGGCCGAGGGCCGGTAGGCGCCGAGCAGGGCCAGTGGCCCGTCCGCCGTCCCGAGCACCGCGCCGTCCAGTTCGGCGGGGGCCGCCAGCAGCGTGTCGACGAGGGCGGCCAGGACCGGCGTGGCCAGCCACGGGTGGTCGACGCCCACGACGAGCACCGCCTCGACCGGGCCGGGGACCGTCAGCGCGGTCTCCAGACCGGCCAGCGGGCCCTGGCCGGGCCGGAGGTCTGGGACCCAGCGGCTCAGCGCGGCGCTGGTCGGGCTGCGCGGGCTGCCGATCACGTTCACGGGTGCCCCCGGTGTGGCCACCGGGCCAGCCGCTGCCAGGGTCCGCTCGAGCAGGGTGCGGCCCTCGACCTCGATGGCTGCCTTGTCCCGCCCCATGCGTCGGGACCCGCCCCCGGCGAGCACCGCCACGGCGACCCCCGCAGCGGTGGCGACGCCGTCGGGGTCAGCGCCGACGAGCCGGTGGGTCACGATCGGCTGCTCCCTGCTCGATGCCCGTGGCCACGCTAACGCCTCGAGGCCCGCCGCCGCGGGGTCGTTAGGCTCCGCGTGCTGGACGCCGAGGTGGAAGGACCGCCCAGGATGGTGGAGGAGCAGGACCGGGCCCAACGGCTCGCGGTGTACGCCAGCGCACGGCTGGTGGACACCGGGTCGGCCATCGGGGCCGTCGCCTTCGAGCCGGACGACGCCGGTCGGGCCCTCGGCGACGGACGCACGGTCAGCGGCTGGAGCGTCTTCGTGGGGGAGGAGACCGAGGAGGAGCTCAGCGACGCCGACCGGCTGCGGCTGCCGTCGCTGGCCTGGGTCGTGGCCCACGACCCTGCCGTGGCCATGGTCACGGCCGGGCACGACGGCTCGGTTGGCTACTGGGTCCGTGGGCAGGATGACGCCAACGGTCTGCCCACCTGGGACCGCCTGTTGCCGTGAGGTGACGGCAGCTACCGGCCCGGGCCCGACGTCACCGCTCCCGTCTGAACGCCAGCTGCACGCCCGGACCCGTCAGCTGCAGGGTGTCGCGCTCGATCGACCACCGGGCGGCGGCGGTGAAGCCGGCGAGGTAGGCCGTCTCGGCCGCCATCGCGGTGGGGTCCGCACACGCCATCCTCGTGATCGCCACCGCCCCGATCGCGAGCTCGTCCCCGGCCACCTCGACGGTGCCGTGGTAGCGGTTGCAGGCGGCCGTCGGGCTCCGGGCAGGAGCGGTCCGGCCACGACATGAGACGCCGGGAACGAGGCTCCGGTTGCGGCGACGCCCCGACGCGGTCGGTGGGTCCGCGTCCGCCGCGTACCCTCCGACGGTCATGAGCGACCACACCGCCCCCGCCGACATCAACGCCTACCTCGAGATCCGTACGGCGGCGCCCTCGGGTTGGTCACCGGATGCCAGCAAGCTGCTGATCACCTCGGATCTGCCGGGCTCGGCGCAGGTCCATCGGCTGGACCTCACGGCGGACCGTCCACTGCCCGTCGCGGCCGAGCAGCTCGTCCCGGTCACCCGTTTCGAGGAACCCATCGGCGCCGGCTACCTCCCAGCCGACCCGAGTGGCGGGGAGGCCGATGTCCTCCTGCTCGCTACCGACGTCGGTGGTAACGAGCGCTACCAGCTGTTCACCGCTCCCGACGATCCCGACGCGCCTCTGACCGGTCCCGGCGACCTCGACCCCCTGGTGCTCGATCCCGAGCACATCCACCGCCCCGGCGGGGTCAGCCGGGACGGATCGCTCCTGGCCTACGCCACCAACCGGGGGGACGGGGTCGCCTTCGACACCTGGGTCCGCGATCTCACCACCGGATCGGAGCGGCGGGTCTTCGCCACGGGGGGATGGACGGGACCCGGCGGCTTCTCGCCCGATGGGCGCTACCTGGCGGTCTCGGAACTGACGACGCGAGCCGGTGACAACCGGGTCCACCTGCTCGACCTCCGGGCGCTGCCCGACGGCGAGGTGGCCGACGACACCCACCCGGCGGTGACCGAGCTCTGCCCCCACCCGGAGGAACCCGGCACGGTCGGCACGCCGAGCTGGCTGCCGGACAGCTCGGCGTTCTTCCTCTCCACCGACGTCGGTCGCGCCTTCGTCGGCATCGCCCGGGGCACCCCCGACGGCACCTGGAACCACGTGATCGAGCCGGGCTGGGACGCCGGGGCGGCCGTGGACTGGACGGGCGTGCATCTGCTGGTGGTCTGGAACGAGGACGGGCGCACCCGGGCCGAGCTGCGCGATCCGCACACCCTCGAGGTCCGCACGGCGGTCCCGCTGCCCGGTCGCGGGGTCGCGAGTGGTTTCCGGTTCAGCCGCAACGGACGTTGGCTGAGCTTCGGGTACTCCTCGCCGTTGGTGCCCGGCGACGCGTGGCGCTACGACGCGGCGACCGACGCGGCAACCGACGCGGCGACCGGCACGGCGACCGACGCGGCGACCGACGCGGCGACCGGCACGGCGACCGGCACGGCGACCGACCGGAGGGGCGACGCCCTCCAGCGGCTGACCGTGAGCCCCTCGGCGGTGGACCCCGCCACCTTCGTCGATGCGGAGCTCGTGCGCTTCGCCTCGTTCGACGGTCTGGAGATCCCGGCGTTCGTGTTCCGCCCCCGAGACCGGGAGCCGGCCGACGGCCCGGCGCCGGTCGTGGTCATCATCCACGGCGGCCCGGAGAGCCAGTACCGACCGTCGTTCGCGCCGCTGACCCAGTACCTGGTGGCGAACGGGTTCGCCGTGGTGGCCCCCAACGTGCGCGGCTCCACCGGCTACGGGCGCCGCTACCAGCACCTCGACGACGTCGACCGCCGCCTCGACAGTGTCCACGACCTCGCGGCGCTGCACGACTGGCTCGCGACCCAAACCGATCTCGACCAGGACCGAGCGGCGCTGTACGGCGGTTCCTACGGCGGCTACATGGTGCTGGCCGGACTGGCCTTCCAGCCGGAGCGCTGGGCCGCCGGCGTGGACATCGTCGGGATCAGCGACCTGGTCACCTTCCTGGAGCAGACCTCACCGTGGCGCCGTGCGTTCCGGGAGCGTGAGTACGGCTCCCTCGAAGGCGACCGTGAGCTGCTGCGCGAGCTCTCCCCGATCACCCACGTGGAGCGGATGCGGGCGCCGCTGTTGATCATCCACGGCGCCAACGACCCACGGGTGCCACTGGGAGAGGCCGAGCAGATCCACGAGGTGCTGCGCGCTCGGGGGGTGCGCAGCGAACTGCTCGTCTACCACGACGAGGGGCACGGCCTGGCCAAGCTGGCGAACCGGATCGACGCCTACCCGAAGGTGGCTGCCTTCCTCCACGAGGTCCTCGGCCACTGACCATGGCCGGGGGTGACGGTCGCCCACCGGCGCGGAGCCGAAGACCGCCCGTCGCGCCGCTCGCGTGCCGGCGGCAACGGCGGTCCGCGGACCGTGCCCGGTGCGAACCTGAGGTCGACGGCCTCGGAGGATGACACCATGCGCGTGCTGGTGACCGGAGCGACCGGCTACATCGGTGGCCGGCTCGTCCCCTACCTGCTCGGGCGTGGGCACGAGGTCATCTGCGCGGCGCGGACCCCGGCCAAGCTCGACGACCGTCCCTGGCGAGGCGACGTCGAGGTGGCTCGGGTTGATGTCCTGGAGCCGGACACGCTGGCCGTCGCCAGCCGCGGCGTGGACGTCATCTACCACCTCGTGCACTCCATGGACGGCGAGCCCGGCTTCGCCGCGCGCGATCGGCGTGCCGCCGCCAACGTGCGGGATGCCGCCGCGGCGGCCGGGGCCGGGCGCATCGTGTACCTCGGCGGCCTCGGTCGGGAGGATGACGACCTGTCGGACCATCTGCGCTCCCGCCAGGAGGTCGGTCGGGTGCTCGCCAGCGGCCCCGTGCCGGTCACCGAGCTCCGGGCTGCCATCATCATCGGTTCCGGCAGCGCATCCTTCGAGATGCTGCGTCACCTCGTCGAGGTCCTGCCGGTGATGACCACCCCGCGCTGGGTGGCTACCCGTTGCCAGCCGATCGCGGTCCGCGATGTCCTCGAGGCGCTGTGTGATGTCGTCGAGACACCGATCGCGGCCGGCGAGGTGTACGAGCTCGGCGGTCCGGACGTCCTGACCTACGCCGAGTTGATGCAGACCTACGCCGAGGTGGCCGGTCTGCGCCGCCGCATCATCCTGCCGGTGCCGGTGCTCAGCCCGAGTTTGTCCTCGCTGTGGGTGGGGCTGGTGACGCCGCTGCCGACCGGCCTCGCTCGTCCGCTGGTCGACAGTCTGGTCAACGAGGTGGTGGTCCGCGACGACGCCTTCCAGCGGGACCTGCCCCGACCGATGCTCCCTGCTTCGGAAGCGCTGCGCCTGGCGCTGACGCGGATCCAGGACCTGGACGTGGCGACCACGTGGGCCAGTGCCGGTGGCGCCACGAGAAGGGTGGGGGGTGCACCCCTCTCCAGTCCGGAGGATCCGCAGCCCGAGGATCCGGAGTGGGCCGGTGGGACCGTCTTCGCCGACGAGCGGGTGGCGACCTCAGCGGCGCCGGCCGAGGCGTTGTTCGCCGCCGTGAGCGCGATCGGCGGTGGCCGCGGCTACCACACGCCGAGGTGGATGTGGGTGATCCGCGGCCTGATGGACAAGCTGGTCGGCGGGATCGGGCTGAGCCGGGGTCGGCGGCACCCGGTCCTGCTGGGGGTCGGAGAGGTGGTGGACTTCTGGCGGGTCGAGGCCCTGGAACGGCCGCACCTGCTGCGACTCAAGGCGGAGATGAAGATCCCCGGTGAGGCCTGGCTCGAGTTCCGGATCGAGCCGCACGGCACGGGTAGCCGACTGCTGCAGCGGGCGCGGTTCCACCCCCGCGGCTTGTGGGGCCGGCTGTACTGGGGGGTGCTGCTGCCCTTCCACGGGCTGATCTTCCCGCGGATGGCGCGTGAACTCGCGCGCGAGGCGGAGGAGATCGCCGGGGCGGGGCTCACGGTGGCAGGACGACCACCCCGAGGCTCCCGACGGCCGCGGCGCCCGTGACGTCGACGGCGGCACCGACCTCGACGGAGAACCAGACCGCCTCGGGCTCGACCGCCAGGACAACGGCGTCGCGGCCCAGGATGGCAGCCCGCCCCTGGCGGTCGTTGCCCACGAGGGCCACCCGGGTACCTGCGGTCAGCGGGGGCAACTGGTCGACGGCGACCGCGATGGCCGCGCGGTCGGCCGGCAGGCCGGCCGCCCAGCCGCCGTCACCGAGGTGGCGCGTGGTGGCCACGGCGTCTCTCGGCAGCAGCGCCGCCAGTACCCCCGCTGCCACGTCGAGCGCCCCGTGGGGGACCAGATCCTCCGGCATGCTCCGCGGTCGCAGGTCGGCGTCGGTCAGGACGTGGCCGGGCGATAGATCGCGGGTGGCGACCAACACGGTCCGGGGCGGGCCGTAGGGGGTGGCGGTGGCGTGGCCGGCAGCGGCCGCGACGATCGCCACCACGATGAGCAGGCTCAGGGCGCCACGTGCCCGCGGGGACGCGGCCCACCAGCGCTCTGCGAGACGGTCCAGGACGCGCGGCAGCGTCAGTGGCGGACCGGACAGGGCCCGTAGGCGTTGGGGTCGGCGGGGCAGCGTGGGCATGGTGGGAGTGCAGCATGCCGGCGAGTTGCCGCCGGGACGGATCGCCGGGGGCCTGTGGACAGCGACGGGTGGTGACGCCGTCCACCGCGGCGGTTCCGGGTGGGTCAGGCCGAGGCGGCGCGCTCACCAGAGGAGGTCGAGGTGGACGGCTTCGTCTCCGACTTCGCGCTGGTGGCCGATCGGTCGGAGCCGTCGCCGCCGCTGCTCTCGCCGCCCGTGCTGGCCTCGCCGGAGCTCGAACCCGATGAACTCTGCCCGTCGGCGTCACCACTGCTGGAGGAGCCGTTGGCGGACCGGCTGCTGCTGGCGTAGTCCTTCACGTGCCAGCCGGAGCCCTTGAAGATGATGCCGGCCGCACTGAAGACCTTGCGCAGTTGCCCCTGGCAGGCAGGGCACTCGCTCAGGGCATCGTCCCTGAAGGACTGCACGACCTCCAGGTGCTCGCCACAGGCGCGACACGCGTACTCGTAGGTGGGCATCGTCCCGCTCCAGGTGCTCGAGGCCGCATCGGCAGGCGACCGTCTTGGGCTGCGTCAGCGAGCCTGGCGCAGATCGTGTCCCCGGAACGCCGGGTTGGCACGCTGTTAGCACTCTCAGCTCGCGAGTGCTGATGATGCCCGATTGTCCGGGCGAAGGCAAGCGGTCAGGGAGACGCTGCGCGGTGGACGTTGTGTTCGGTGACGACGAGATGGACCGGTTCGTCGTGGGGTTCGAGCGGGATCCGCGGCACCAGTTGGCAGGCGAACGCCACCCCGATGCGCACCGTCCGGTCCGGCAACCGCCGCAGGAGGCGGTCGTAGTGACCACCACCGCCCCCCAGCCGGCCTCCGCGTGGATCGAACGCCAGTCCCGGGACCACGGCGATGTCCACGACCTCGGGGTCGACGACGCGACCCGCCGGCTCGCGGACACCTCGGTGTCCGAGCTGCAGCGTGCGCAGGTCGGCGGCGGCGATCAGGTCGAGCAGTTCCCCCCGCACCCGGGGGAACAGGGTGCGGACACCCTGCTCGTGCAGCGGTGCCGCCAGCCTCGCGAGATCGACCTCCTCGCGCAGCGCCGCGTAGAGCAGCACGGTGCGGACTCCCTGCAGCTCGGGCAGGCCGAGGACCCGATCGGCGATGCGGGCGGACCCGCTGCGGCGCTCGGCATCGGACAGGGCCCGTCGCGCGGCGCGCGTGGCGACGCGCAACGGGGCCTTCGAGGTGACGTCCAGCGGGCTACCTCCCTGGCGTCCGGCAGGTGCTGTGCCATCGCGCGGCCGTGCGCTCGTACGAGCCTACGCACCCCGCCCCGCGTGCCCACCTCGGTAGGCTCACTCCGGTCGAAGGAGCGCACGTGGTCCGCAAGGCTGTTCTCCCCGTCGCCGGTCTCGGAACGCGGTTCCTGCCGGTCACCAAGTCGGTCCCCAAGGAACTCCTGCCGGTGGTCGACACCCCGGCACTCCAACTGATCGTGGAGGAGTGCGTGCGTTCCGGCCTGGTCGACGTGCTCTTCGTGAGCGCGCTGGGCAAGGCGGCGATGGAGGACCACTTCGACCGGCGGCTGGACCTCGAGGGTGAGTTGGAGGCGAAGGGCAAGAGCGACGAGCTCGCGATGGTCCGTTCGCTCGCTGAGCTGGCGCACGTCCACAGCGTCCGGCAGGGGCAGGCGCTCGGTCTCGGGCACGCGGTGCTGCAGGCCGCGGGCCACGTCGGGGCAGACGACAGCTTCGCGGTCCTCCTCGGCGATGACATCCTCGATCCGGAGGGGGACTTCCTCGAGCGGATGGTGGCGGTCCACGAGCGCACCTCGCGGCCGGTGATCGCGCTCATGGAGGTCCCCGAGGACCAGGTCGGTCTCTACGGCATCGCGACCGTCGAGCCCGGCGAGCGCCCGGATGAACACCTGGTCACGGGGTTGGTCGAGAAGCCGGACCCGGGCGATGCGCCCTCGAACCTGGCCGTGATCGGCAGGTACGTGCTGCCAGGGAGCGTCTTCGCGGTCCTCGAGGAGCTGCCGCCGGGACGTGGGGGAGAGATCCAACTCACCGACGCGCTCGAGGTCATGGCCGCCGAGGAGCCGATCGTCGGGCTCACCCTGGATGTCCCGCGCTTCGACACCGGCGACAAGCTCGGCTACCTCCAGGCCAACGTCGAGTTCGCGCTGCGTCGAGACGATCTCGGCCCGGCGCTGCGCGCCTGGCTCACGGAGCGGCTGGCCGGCACCGACGACCACGGAAACCAGGCGTGAGCGGTTTCGTCGGTCACGGTCGCCACGAGGTCACCCCTCGTGAGGAGCTCGTCAGCGTCGAGGACCACCTCGAGGCCCTGCTCGCACTGCTGCCCGCACCCGACCCGATCGAGTTGCGCCTGGCCGACGCGCTGGGACTGGTGCTCGCGGACGACGTCACCAGCGACGTCACGGTGCCGGCCTTCGCCAACGCTGCCATGGACGGGTACGCGGTCGTCGCCGCCGACGTGCACGCCGCCACGGCGGACGAACCGACCAGGCTGGCGGTGGACGGCGAGGTGGCAGCCGGTGTCCAGGAGTTGCCAACGGTCGGGACGGGCCGCAGCGTGCGCATCATGACGGGCGCGCCGATGCCACCCGGCGCCGATGCCGTGGTGCCGGTCGAGACGACCTCCGCCCTGGACGCTGAGGTCCTGGTGCACCGAGCCGTCGCGCCGGGAGACCACGTGCGGGCACCCGGTGAGGACCTCGAACCCGGTCAGGCGCTGCTCGCCCGCGGCCGGCGCCTGGCTCCGGCCGACCTGGGGGTGCTGGCTGCGGCCGGTGTGTCCCGGGTGCGCTGTATCCCGCCGCCGCGGGTCGTCATCATCTCCTCCGGTGATGAGCTGGTGCCGGCCGACAAGGAGCCGCTGCCCGGACAGATCCGCGACGTCAACGGTCCCATGCTGGCCGCCATGGTCAAGGCCGCTGGTGCCGTGCCCTTCAGCGCCGGGATCGTGCGTGATGACCACAAGGCCCTGCGCTACGCCTTCGACACGAGCCTCGGGCACGCCGATCTGATCATCTGCACCGGCGGCGCGAGCGCCGGAACCCGCGACCTGCTGCCGGAGGTCATCGGCTCGATGGGCACGGTCGAGACCGCCAAGGTCGCCATGAAGCCGGGCATGCCCCAGATCCGCGGCAGCATCGCAGGCTGCCCGGTGATCGGTCTGCCCGGCAACCCCGTCTCCGCGTTCGTCTCCTTCGAGGTGTTCGTGCGTCCCGTCCTGCGTTCGCTGCAGGGGCGCCGCGACGTCCAGCGCCCGGTCGTGACCGCGATGGCGGCGGAGCCCCTGCGCTCCAGCCCGCACAAGCGCTCGTTCCTGCGTGTGCGCCTCGCCCGTGCCGGCGCCGGCTGGTCGGTGAGTCCCACGGGCCACCAGGGCTCCCACGTGGTCACCTCGATCGCCCGCGCCGATGGCCTGGCGGTGATCCCCGAAGACGTGCTCGAGGTCGCGGAGGGCGAGCAGGTGACGGTCCACCTGCTCGTCGAATGAGGCGCCGGTGACCTCGCACGAGCCACCCGTCCCGTCACCGACCGCCGATGGGCTCACCCATGTCGACGAGCGCGGCCGTGCCCGCATGGTCGAGATCGGTGAGAAACCCGTCACCGCCCGCAGCGCGACCGCGAGCTGCGAGGTCCACCTGACCGCTGCGACCGCACGGTTGCTGCTCGATGGCTCCCTCCCCAAGGGTGACGCGCTCCCCGTGGTACGGCTGGCTGGTATCCAGGCGGCCAAGCGCACGCACGAACTGCTCCCGCTCTGCCACCAGCTGGCACTCACCTCGGTGGAGGTGGACGTCGAGGTGGCACCGGACGACGGGTTGGTGGTCATCACCGCGACCGCCCGCGCGGTCGACCGGACCGGCGTCGAGATGGAGGCGATGACCGCGGCCAGCGTCGCCGCGCTGACGCTCTACGACCTGGTCAAGGCCGTCCAGCGCGATGTCACGATCACGGACCTGCGACTGCGGGAGAAGCGCGGCGGCCGCAGCGGCGACGTCGTGCTGCCGTGAGCGGTCGTCCACGCCTCGACGATGCGCTCGGATCGGTGGCCGGGTCGGCTACCGCCAGCCGGGCATCTAGGATGCCGGCCCACCACCCGGTGTCGGTTGCCATGAGACGGAGGTCGCCGGTGTTACGGTCCCCGCGTTCCGCCGGCACCACGCTCGAGCGGAGCGCGGAGGTGGAGCCGTGCCCGATGGCGTCGACCAGTGAACGAGGCGCTGGTCCTGGTGCTCCTCATCTGGGCTGCGCTCTTCCTGCCCGGGCTGGTTCGTGCCCGCAACACCTCGCCACACGTCACGGTCGGAGGGTTCGAACGCGCCATGCACGTGCTCCGCAGCGATGGCCACGGTCGTGGCAGAGGGAGACGTCTGATGGTTCCCGCTGATCCTGCCCGCATCGTCGCGCGGCCGGTCGACGACCGCATCGAGCCCACGGCGACCATGCTGGCCGAGGACCCCGTGCTCGCCCGCCGACGGGTCTGGTTCGTGCGATCCCTGGCCGCCTGCGTCGTCACCCTCGTGCTCGGCCTGCTGTTCCAGGGCGCGGCATGGCTGGTGTTCCTCGCCACGGTGAGCGCGACCGTGGCCTACGTCGCGGTGCTGCGACGCCTCAAGCAGCAGCGCGACGAGGCCCGCACGGTGGTGCGTGAGCTCGATCTCCGCGAAGGCGTGGTCGGCGATGTCGGACAGGTCGCGGTCGGCGCCGAGGACGCCTGGGTCGGTTCCGGGACCGTGCGGCTGCGTCGCTGGGACGGATGAGATGGCCGCTCCCGTCGACCTGGTGGCCGCCGTCGCCCCCATCCGGCAGGAGTTGGAAGCTCGCCACGACGCCCGCGAGGTGGCGTTGTCGGCGTCCAGGGATGCGATCCGGTCCGCAGCCAACGCGATCCGTGCGGTCCACCGTGGCGAGGACGCACGGGCGGAGGAGTTGATCGCCGACGCCCGCGGCAGCCTGCACCGTGCGGTGGAGGTGGCGGGCCAACACCCGGAGGTCCGCTACGCCGGGTTCGTCGCCGATGCGGCCAAGGAGGTCGCCGAGGCGGAGCTGACCCGGGCCGCGATCACCGGCCAGCCACTGCCCGAGCCCGACGGGATCGCGGTCGATGCGGTGTCGTGGTTGCACGGCCTGGCGGAGACCGTCGGTGAGCTGCGGCGGGCCAGCCTGGACCGGGTGCGCAGCGGCGACCTGGACGCTGGGGAGCGTTACCTGGAGGTGATGCAGGAGATCCTGGCCGTACTGGTGACCATCGATGTCCCCGATGGCCTCTCCCGTGGCCTGCGGCGGGCCACCGATGCGGCGCGGGCGATCACCGAACGCACCCGCGGTGACCTGACCACCGCGGTCGGGCAGCGTGATCTGCGCCGGGCACTGGAGGCCCACCGGCAGGCCCTGGAGCGCCAGGACGGTTGAGGATCCGGCAGCTGCCGTTGGCACCCCCTGTGGCCCGCAGCTACCATCCGCGCTCGCCCCGCCGGCCGTCGAGCCGTGGGTCGGCCCTGGGGGTGTAGCTCAGCCTGGCAGAGCGCTTCGTTCGCAACGAAGAAGCCGTCGGTTCAAATCCGATCACCTCCACCACGGAGACCGCCTCCTGGCATCCGCCAGGGGGCGGTTCTCGCCGAGGTGAGCAGGACAACAGCGTCGAAGACGCCGCAGCTCCTCAGCGCCGGGACCACCCCCTAGCACCGGTTCGAAGCGGTCACCGCAGGGCAGGGACATCTCCGCCGGCGATGGGCCGCCGGCGTCAGGTGAACAGGTCGGCCCGGCGAGCAGCCTCGTCGGCCTGGACCTCGCGCATGATGTCGATGGCCTCGAGCACACGCGGGTGGCGTAGCGAGTAGATCACGCTGGCGCCGCGGCGCTCGGTGTCGACCAGTCCCTGCTCCCGCAGGACCGCGAGATGCTGGGAGACGTTGGCCTGGGGCGCCTCGAGCTCCCGGGCCAGCTCGCCCACGGCCCGGGGTCCGTCACGCAGCACGTGCAGCAGCATCAGCCGCTTGGGATCGTTGACGGCCCGGCACAGGGTCGCCACCAGGTGCGCGAACTCGTCGCGCAGTCGGTCATCGATGCGGGTCGGGGTGCTCATGGTTGCCCAGCATACGCGGCACCCGTGTCAAGGAAGTGCGACGCACGAGTGACAGGGACGTTAGTATGTGCGTACATTCGAATATTGACATGATCGCGACGGGAGACGCGGAGCATGGTGGACGACGGCGCTGGGAGCATGAGCCTGATCTGCTGGTCGGGAGACCTCGACAAGGTCTGGCCCCAGTACATCCTGGCCACGACGGGAGCGGCCTACGGCATGGACGTGATGATGTTCTGCACGTTCTGGGGGCTGTTCCCGCTGAAGCGGGCCGAGGTGAGGATCACCGGTGACAACTGGATGACCAAGCTGGTGGGGATGGCGAACAACCCGCGGCTGACCCACCTCAACTTCGCTGGTGCCGGACCTCAGATGATGCGCCAGATCGCCTCGGCGCAGGGCGTGGCACCCCCTGAGGAGCTGATGCAGACCGCGATCGAGATGGGCGTGCGCATCGCGCCGTGCCAGATGACGATGGACCTGATGGGGCTCACCTACGACGACCTCATCGACGGGCTGGACCAGCCGATGGGGGCGGCCGCCGCGGTCGCCCACATGAAGGACGCCGAGATCCAACTGTTCATCTGATCGTCCATCTGATCCGCGCGATCACGCCGCCGACCGACGACCACGGACGAGGGAGACGCCCATGGCTGACACGACCCAGACACTCGACTGCAGCGGGCTGGCCTGCCCCATGCCCATCGTGAAGACCCGGCAGGCCATGGACGGTCTGTCGTCAGGCGACCTGCTCGAGGTGATCTCGACCGACCGGGGCTCCTGTACGGACATCCCGGCCTGGACGCAGAGCACCGGGCACACGCTGCAAGAGCAGCGCGAGGAGGACGGCGGCCGCTACGTCTTCCTCATCCAGAAGGGTTGACCATGGCCGAGGTCCTGACGTTCGAGACCCCCTCCCTCGGCGACCGCAGCTACCTCGTGACCGACGGGGTGGTGGCCATGGTCATCGACCCCCAGCGCGACGTCGATCGCTTCACCCGAGCTGCCGAGGAGGCCGGTCTCGCCATCACCCACGTGTGCGAGACGCACGTCCACAACGATTACGTCAGCGGTGGCCCGGCCCTGGCGGCGGCGACCGGGGCGACCTACGTGGTGGCCAAGGGCTCGGGCGTGCAGATCGAGCACGAACCGGTGGTCGACGGCGCCGAGCTGGTGGCTGGTCAGCTGACCCTGCGTGTCCTGGCCACCCCCGGCCACACCCCCGACCACGTCAGCTTCGCCCTCGTCGACGCCGGCGTGGTGACCGACGTGTTCACGGGTGGCTCGCTGCTGTACGGCGCCGTGGGGCGCCCCGATCTCATCTCGGACGAGCTCACGGACGAACTCGCCCGAGCTCAGTTCGGCTCCGCGCAGCGCCTGGCCACCGAGCTCCCCGACGACACGCGCGTGCTGCCCACCCACGGATTCGGCAGCCACTGCGCCTCCGGGTCCACGGACCAGCTGGTCCGGTCGGGCACCATCGCCGAGGAGCGCGACCGCAACCCGGCCCTGACGGCTGCCGACGAGGACGACTTCGTCACGTCACTGCTGTCCGACCTCCACCCGTGGCCCGCCTACTACGTCCATATGGGACCGCGGAACGCCTCGGGCGCGCCAGCACCGGACCTCTCCGCTCCGACGGGTGTGGATCCCGAGCAGCTGCGCGAGCACCTCGCGGCCGGCCACTGGGTCGTCGACCTGCGGTCGCGCCGGATGTTCACGACCGACCACGTCCGGGGCACCGTCAACGTCGAGCTGCGCAATGACCTGCCGACCTACCTCGGGTGGGTCATGCCGATCGACGCACCGCTGGTGCTACTCGCGGACGATCCCGATGCCATCGCGGAGGCGCAACGCATGCTCGCGCGCATCGGGATCGACCGCCCGGTGGGCGCCGCCACCGGTGGGCCCGGGCAGTGGGCCGACGAGGCCGATCGCACCTCCTGGCCCGCCACCAGCTGGGACGACCTCGCCGCGGCGCTGCAGTCGCGCGACGACGTGGTCGTGCTCGATGTCCGCGACGCGTGGGAGTTCGAGCAGGGGCACCACCGCCGCGCCCTGCACCTCCCCTTCCATGAGGTCCTCGACCGATCCGACGAGGTTCCCGACGGCCAGGTGTGGGTCTACTGCGCCACGGGCAACCGTGCCGCCGTGGCGTCGTCCCTGCTCGCAGTGCAGGGGCGCGACGTGGTCCTGCTCGACGATTTCTGCCTTCCCGGCGACACTCCCGGCACCGAGGCGTAGGCGGGACGCGTGGAACTCGTCCCCATGGTCGTGTCCCTGCGCGCGGCCCTGGGGTCAGGGCACCAGGGAGATGACGGCCTCCTCCGCCTCGGCCGCCAGGTCCTTCAGGAGCGCGGCGGTGGTCCGCGCACGCTGCTGCCACCAGTCGACGGCGTCGGGTACGACCGTGTGCCAGCCGGCCAGGGCATCGTCCGTGGTGGTCGTCGCGTGGTTCGCGAGCCACTGGAGCGTGTCGGGGACTGACTGGGCCAGCAGCTGTTCGAGCACGTACCGGCGTTCGCCGATGCGCAGGCCCAGCGAGGTCTCCCGGGCCGCCCGGCGCAGGTCGGCGCCGGTCAGGAGGAAGCCGGTGCGGGCAGGGACCAGCAGTTGCTCGGGCAGGGGGAGGTCGGCGCCCTCGCGGGGGTCGGTCACCAGTGGCGCGTGCCGCAGGTGGGCGGGCAGCGGTGTGGTGTTGTCGGAGCTGGGGGCGGGGTAGCGGCGTGCCTGGTCGTGCAGGACCTCGGCAAGCAGCTTGGCCCAGCTGCGATAGGGCTCGGGGGCCAAGGGCTGCAGACGGCCGAGGTAGAGCGGTAGCCAGCTGAGCAGGTGCTCGTGCAGCAGGGTGGTGGCGGCGTGGGCCGCGCGGTGGTCGCCGGTGTCGGCGCGTTCGACCAGCTCGGCGTGGGCGGCGAGCAGGGTGGGTAGGTGGTCGGGTTCGGCGGGCGGGACGGCGTCCAGAGCGCGGAAGAAGCCGGCGATCCGGTCGCGGGCCTCACCGCCGAGCTTGCCTTCGCCGCCGAGATAGACGCTGGCGTACGGGTACAGGTGGAGCACGAACACCTGGGTCCAGGTGGCCTCGTCGGGGGCGGCGGGGAGGTCGAGCAGGTCGGCCAGCTGTGCGTGCTCGGGACCGGGCCGCTCCGCCAGCACCGCCAGGGTCCGCAGCAGCTCCATCAGCCGGTCGGAGGGCGGGGTGGGATGGCGTAGGCGGGCCGGGTCGGTCGCAGGGGCCGCTTCAGCCAGTGTGGGCGGCGTTCGCCGTTGGGCGACAGCTCGGTGACCGAGCGGGCCTTGGCCAGCCAGACCCGGTACTGCTCGCGCATGCGGTCGGTGTCGGCGGCGACGTCGCCGTGGCGGTCGCCCGGCTCGGCCTTGCGGACCCGGACCGCCTGGTGCCAGCAGTGGGCGCCCGAGATCGGGTCCGGGTGCACGGGGAAGGTCATGTTCTGGTGGACGCCGATGTCGCTCCACCAGATCCGCATCATGTCGCGGTCGGCCGAGTCGTAGGGTCCGTGGGCTGAGCGGTTTCCCAGTCGCCACTGCGTCCCTTCGTGGACCAGGTCCACGTCGGAGGTCTGCATCCGTGGGCCGGGGCGGTCGTGGCCCTCGGTCTCGCCGGTCGGCTTCCACCGTCCCATGTGATGGCTGCAGGCGACGACGCCGGGACGGATCGATTCGGTGACCCAGGCCTTGACGACGTAGTGGCCGCCGTGGGTCTCGACGCGGACCAGGTCGCCGGTGACGACGCCGACCTCTCGGGCGTGTGTGGGATGGATCCAGAGTGGGTTGGTGTGGGCCAGCTCGTTGAGCCACTTGGCGTTGGCGGACCGGGTGTGGATCTGCACCGGCAGCCGGAAGGTCGAGATCAGTGGGACCTCGCCGTCCTCGAGGTTGTCGGGGTGGACGTGGCTGCGGATGTAGGTCGGCAGGGCGTACTCACCCCAGCCCCACTGGTCGAGGGTGGCCGAGTAGAACTCCAGCCTGCCGGAAGGGGTGGGGAACCCGCGTCGGATCGTGCCGTCGATCATCACGCCGGCAGGGCGCCGGCCCTGCTCGTCAGGGTCCGGCGCGGCCCCGGCCGAGTACGAGATGGACGGCTTGGGGCCGCGCGTGTAGGCCCGCCCGAGATCGGTCACCGCGATGTCGTCGAGCTCGTCCTCGCCGACGAC
This sequence comes from uncultured Actinomycetota bacterium, assembly GCA_964465225.1. GTDB lineage: Bacteria > Actinomycetota > Nitriliruptoria > Nitriliruptorales > Nitriliruptoraceae > T1Sed10-7. Next base: position 11,399 of record CAYXJD010000008.1, on the reverse strand, counting down.
CTCCTCGTTGATCGGGCCCACGCCCTTACGGACCTCGAATCCCCCGTAGCGGCGCATGTAGTCGAACGGGGTGAGCCCCTCGGCGGCTGCGGCCTCGGGAAGGCCGGGCACACCGTGCTCGAACACCCACCGGTAGTAGTCGTCGACGGTCATCTTCTCGCCGGGCCGATCCGGGGCCTCGTAGTGGCGGCGGATGCCCAGGGACCCGTCGGGGTCGATGCGCCAGGTCAGCTCGATCCAGAACTCGTTCTCCTCCCAGACCTCGCCGGGATTGACCTGGCGGGTGTCGGTGATCGTCTCGCCCAGACGTTCGCGGGCGGCGCGCAGGACCGGCTGGCGGAACCCGATCCACTGCCCGTCGTACTGCTCGTAGCTGATGATGTCGTGCCGCTCGGAGCTGTGGCCCATCGGCAGGACGTAGTCGGCGAAGTACGCCGTCTCGTTCCACGTCGGGGTCAGGGCGACGTGCAGCCCGAACTTCTCGTGGTCGGTCAGCGCCTCGATCCAGGAGAACCCGTCGGGGTTGGTCCACACGGGGTTGTAGACCCGGGTGAAGTAGGTGTCGATACGCCCGCGCCCCTCGTCCATGAAGTGCGGCAGCAGGAAGGACATCTCGTACATCGCGAACGGGTACTCGAGCGGCAGATGTAGCTCGTTCCAGACCCCGATCGGGTCCGGGTTGACCGGGGTCTTCGGCGCCACCTGGTTCCAGCCGTTGGGGTAGGTCCCGCCCGGGACGGCCACCGCGCCGAGCAGGGCGTTGAGCAGGAACAGGGTTCGGGCGACCTGCCAGCCACCCTCGTTGGCGATCGACGCGGACCGCCACGTGTGGGTCGACAGCTGCGAGCCGGCAGACGCGACCGTTTCAGCCACCGCGTGCAGTCGCTCGGCGGGGATGCCGGACTCGGCCTCGGCGAACGCGAAGGTGTACGCGTCGTACAGTTCGGCCAGGACCTGCTGGAACGTCTCGAAGGTCTCGGGCAGGTCCGGATGCCGGGCCCGCAGGTACTCCTGCCAGTTCCACCACCGCCGGACGTAGTCGGCGTCGTACTGGCCGGTCTGGATCAGGTGGTTGGCGATCGCCAGGCAGATCGCGGACTCGCTGCCGGGATACGGCGAGAGGTGGTGGTGAGCGTGGGTGGCGGTGTTGGACAGCCGCGTGTCCATGACGATCAGCCTGGCCCCGTCGGCCTTGGCCTCGACGATCCTCTGGGCATGCGGGTTGAAGTAGTGGCCGGCCTCCAGGTGGCTGGAGATCAGCAGGATCACCCGTGCGTTGGCGTGGTCCGGGCTCGGACGGTCCTGGCCCATCCAGAACTGGTAGCCCGCGCGGGCTCCGGCCGAGCACACGTTGGTGTGGGAGTTGTGCCCGTCGACCCCCCACGACTGCAGGACCTCGGAGGTGAACCCCAGCTCGCCCGGCCGGCCCACGTGGTAGACGACCTCGTCCTTGCGGTCCTCGAGGATCGCGGTGCGGATCCGGCCGGCGATGTCCTCAAGTGCCTCGTCCCACGAGCACGCGACCCAACGGCCCTCGCCTCGCTCACCGGCGCGTCTCATCGGGTGCAGGATCCGGTCGGGGTCGGTGACCTGGTTGATCGTGGCCGGGCCCTTGGCGCAGTTGCGTCCCCGCGACCCGGGTGCCTCGGGGTTGCCCTCGAACTTGCGGACCTGCATCGAGTCGCGGTCCACGTAGGCCAGCAGCCCACAGGCCGCCTCGCAGTTGAAGCACGATGTCGGCACCAGCATGTAGCGCTTCTCGACCTTGCGCGGCCACGACTTCGAGTCGTACTCGACCCAGTCGTCCCACCGCTCCTTCGGCGGGAACTGGGCCAGGTGGACCCGCGACGGCCCGGGGTAGAACGTCTCGCCCCGAGCCTCGGTGGCCTGCCGGGCGGCCGAGACACGTTCGTTGAGGTCGTGGACGTCGCGGCTCATGTCTGTTCTCCCGTCTCAGGCCAGCGGAACGGACTGGCCCGCCTGGACGTAGACGTGCTCGTGGGCCAGCAGGCCGGCCAGCCCCAGCACTGCCCCCACCACGGCGATCGGTGTGGCCACCGGGGCCAGGCCCGCCAGAACCGTGGCCGCCAGCCCGCCCCAGAACACGGGGGCGAGCCGGCCGTGGGTCATGGTGTGGGCTGCCAGACGTGCATGGGCCGTCGGGTGCGGCAGCGTCACCTCACCGACCACCATCAGCACGTGCACGACCGCGCTGGCGGTCAGCGTCCATGCCAGCGGGACCACCGCGTCGGGCGCCATCACCGCAGCCAACAGCAGGGCGAGGGCCGAGCCTGCCAGGGCGGCCTGCACCACGAAGTGCGGGGGCAGTAGCGGGGACTGCCACAGGTCCCGCGCCTTGGCCTGGGCGAACAGGAACGCCGTGTACACCGCCGTCAGTACCGCAGCCGGGATGCCGACCACCATCAGGGCCGTCTGCAGGCTCCCCCCACCCAGCAGGCTGACCAGCAGGTGCAGCGACAGGATCGCTCCGTACGCGGTGATGATCACCCCGCCCTTGACCAGCCAGGACGTCCAGTGGAACTTCGTGAAGATGAAGTAGAACCGCTCCGGGTGCTCCAGGTCCCAGACCAGCAGCGCGCCGGTGATCCCCAGGAACACCAGCGACCCGACCGGGGCCGCCCACTGCCACAGCCCGTCGTCCGGAGCGACCACACCGAACAGCACCAGCGCTGCGACCACCGCGTACATACCGGCCGCGATCGACTTGGTCCAGGTGTACAGCCCCACCCGCCAGTCCCACGGCACGTCGTGCCCGATGTCGTAGGCCAGGATCGCGGCCGCCGAGGAGTTGCCCGGCGAGTGCACGTCCCCGGTCCGGTCTCGCAGTTCGAGCGGGTCCACCGGGGTGCCTGAGTTGATCGCGTGCGAGTTCTCGGGGGACTGCGACGCCCAGGCGAAGATGTCGACCTCAGGGCGGGCCGCCCCCAACGGATCGAGCGTGGTCTGGCCGGCGTCCTTGTAGTGCACCTTGGGGCGGGTGTCCTTCTCGGGTCGCCGGACACTGGTCGGGTGGCGGCCGATCTCCTGGGCCACCTTCGACGAGGGGTCGTTGATGTCACCGACCAGGATGGCTTCGACCGGGCACACCACGACACACGCAGGCTCGAGCCCCATGTCGATCCGGTGAGCGCAGAAGTTGCACTTCTCCGCCGAGTGGTCCTCTGGATTGATGAAGATCGCGTCGTATGGACACGCGGCGATGCACGCCTTGCAGCCGATGCAGCTGTCCTTGTCGAAGTCCACGATCCCATCCGGACGCACGAACATCGCCCTCGTCGGGCAGGCGTTCACGCACGGCGCGTCCTCGCACTGGTTGCAGCGGGTGACCTGGAAGTTGCGGCGCGCGTCCGGGAACTCCCCGACATCGACGGCCTTGACGTAGGTCCGCGTCACCGACAGCGGCACCTCGTTCTCGGACTTGCAGGCGGTCGTGCACGCGTGGCAGCCGATGCACCGCGACTGGTCGAGCACCTTCACGTACTTGGCGTCCCGATCCGTCGCCGGACTCCCGGCGCTCACGCCGTAGATCGGCAATGGCTGGCCTGGCACATGGCTCCCGATCACCACCGAACGTTCTCCCAGGGGCATCCTCGTCGTAACCCCACGGGATCGCCAGACCCAACCTGCGATGGGGGTATGCTCATCGGCTATGACCTCCTGGCCCAGCATCACCTCGATCGAGCTGCTGATCGCCACCGACACGCACGGCAGCATCAGCGCCGCCGCCCACGAGCTGGGGATCTCGCAGGCCTCGGCCAGCCGCCGGCTGGACCGGCTCGAACGTGACCTCGGTGCGCAACTGCTGCTACGAAGCCACACCGGCGTCACGCTGACAGACCAGGGCCGCCGGGTCGTCGAGGCAGGACACCACCTGCTCGCAGCGGCACGTGAGCTCACCCATGCGGCGGTCGACAGCGCTGCCGGCACGTCGACGGTCCTCGTCGCTGCCAGCCTCACCGTCGCCGAACACCTCATCCCGCACTGGATCCGACACTTCCACGCCCACGTCGGCCAGGGACGCATCCGACCGCAGATCGGCAACTCCGAGTTCGTCGTGACGCAACTGCTGAGCAACCGGGCCCATCTGGGCTTCTTCGAGGACATCGCGCCCCACCCGGAGATGGTCTCGCGTACCGTCGCGCACGACCAGATGTGCATGGTCGTCCCCGGCGGGCACGCCTGGACGCGACGGCCCGGCCCCGTCTCGCGAGCAGAGGTGGCCACCGCCGGGCTCGTCGTCCGTGAGGTCGGATCCGGGACTCGCGCGCTCGTCGACACGTACCTCCAGACCCTTCCCCACGGGATCGAACTGCACGAGTACACCTCCAACACCGCCGTCAAGGTCGCCGTCCGCAGCGGCGTCGCACCAGCCATCACCAGCGACCTCGTCGTGGCGGAGGAGATCGCCGCCGGCGAACTGGTTGCGGTCCCCTTCGAGGGCGCACCGCTCGCCCGAGAGATCCGAGCCGTCTGGCCACGCCGCCGACGCCTGTCCGGGCCGGCACTCGACTTCCTCGGCACCGTCGAATCGCTGCGGTAGCCGAGTCCGCGCCGGTCCCTTCTGCGACTCGCACTCACCGTGGCAGCGTGGCTGGAACGAGAACACCAACGGACCGCTGCGCGACTACTTCCCCGAAGGCACGGGACGAGCACCCACCCGATCGGCAAGCGCTCAGCTCTCGAAGACACGTTGACAGGTGCCATACAGCGGGTTCGCCGTGTGGCTCCGACCACTCGTCGCGGACCACTCCCGGCCGGGTTGTGGAGGTACCAAGGTCACTCGGCGGGCTCGGGAACGACCACTACGGGCCACTCGGTGAACTCGATCAGGTGCATCGCGAGGCTGCCGACCATCGGCGAGCCGGGACCGGAGCGTCCGGTACGACCGACCAGGATCAGGTCGGGTTGCCACTCGCGTGCGTCCTCGAGGATCGCGCGCAGCGGATCGCCCCGTAGCACGGCGGTATCGACCGCTACCTCTCGGTCATCGCCGAGGGTCGTCACGCGGTGCAGCATCGCCTGCACGCTCTGCTCGAGGCGGGCTGCCGCCGGACGCTGGTGCCGCCCCCGAGCATCGACCTGCCGGGCGGTGTCGCCGTTCTCGAGCACCGACACGGCTCGGATCTCGCCGCCTTGCGCGGCCACAGTGGCCACGGCGTAGCGGGCGGCGGCCAGTGCCGCGCGCGAGCCGTCGACGCAGATCAGGAGTCGGAAGCCACTCATCGTCGGTCTCCTTCACGTCGTTCAGCGACCCACCGCGTACGGACCATGTCCTCCCGCTCCTGCTCGGCGAGATCACGCTCGACCTGGTGCAGCGTCTGCTCGAGCTGCGGCACCCATCGGTTCTCCAGGGCCCGCAGGCGCATCCGGGTGGTATCGAGCTCCTGCCGTACCAGCGCCAGCGCGCGGGTAGCAGCCGCCTGGTCGAGTGCTGCCTCCACCGCCCGGCGGTGGGCCGCTGCCGCCATCACCACGGCACCGCTGCGGGCGATGCTGCCGAGTCCGTCCGGCTCGGGGAACGACGATGCGGTCTCCGAGGGATAGGTCACGCCCATCGTCGTGCGCCAGCTGATCCTGGCCGTGGCTGGCTCGTCGAGTTCGGCGCGGGCAAGCTGTAGCTGCTGCTGGCCACCGGCCAGGACCGAACGGACCAGCCACCGGTCAGCCTCCCGGCTGGCCTCCTCCCAACGCCGGGCGCTGTCCTGCTCCAGCTGGCTGAGACGGCGCTCCTCGCCGGTGAGCAGGTGGGTCTCCTGCTCGAGGACCTCGATGCCCCGCCCGGCCGTGGCCAGGCGGTGCTGCAGCCACAGTCGAGCCGTGCGTCCCGGTGGGAGGTTCCTCATCCGCTGCGCTCCTGGTAGCGGGCGTCGATCTGCTCATCGCTGACCATGGTCAGCTCCCGACGGGGCAGCACCGACAGGACCTGCCAGGCGAGGTCCAGGGTCTCGTCGATCTCGCGGGACTCCGTCGATGCCTGGGAGAGGAACTCCTGCTCGCAGGTCCGCGCGAACCGCAGGTACCGCCGATCCGTCTCGGAGAGGGCTTCCTCACCGAGCAGTTCGGACAGTTCCTGCGCCTCCCGGGCACGGTCCAGGGCGCTCTGCACCTGAGCCGCCACGTCGAGGTGATCCTCACGGGTGCGCTCTGGCCCGGCGCCTCGGCGCATCAACCGCGACAACGAGCCCAGCGGGTCGAACGGTGGATCGACGCCCCGGGACGCGGCCGCGGTGGACAGGACCAGCTGCCCCTCGGTGATGTAACCCGTCAGGTCGGGTACCGGGTGGGTGATGTCGCCCGCGGGCATCGTGAGCACCGGGACGAGCGTGATCGAGCCCTGACGATCCCGCATCCGGCCGCATCGCTCGTACAACGATGCCAGGTCGCTGTAGAGGTAGCCGGGGTAGCCCCGACGCGCCGGAACCTCACCGCGGGCGGCGGCGAGCTGGCGGACGGCCTCGCAGTAGTTGGTCATGTCGTCGAGCACGACCAGCACGTGAGCGTCCTCGTCGAAGGCGAGGTGCTCGGCCACGGTCAGAGCGATGCGTGGGGTCATGATCCGTTCGATCGTGGGATCGGAGGCGGTGTTCACGATCAGCGTCAACTCGCCACGGTCGGCACGGTCCTGCAGGCCGTCGCGCACCGTCATCACATCCGCGTTGGTCAGGCCCATCGCAGCGAACACGACCCGGAACGTCGCGTCGCCGGCATGGGCCTGGGCAGCCAACTGGATCGCGAGATCGAGGTGCGGCAGCCCACCGACGGAGAAGATCGGCAGCTTCTGGCCTCGGACGAGGGTCGCCAGCCCGTCGATCGCCGAGATACCGGTGATGATCGGCTCCTGCGGCGTGGTGCGTGCGGCGGGGTTGATGGGTCGCCCGGACACGGCCCGCCGCTCGTCCCCGGTGACCGGCGGACCGCCGTCCGCCGGGTCTCCACGCCCGTTGGCGACCCGCCCCGACCACCCGGGACCGACGGGGATCGTCGTGGGACGACCGAGGAACCCGAGCCGCACGTTGTCGCGGCCGATGCCCGCCGCGCCCTCGTTCACCTGGACGACAGCTCGGTCGCGGTCGATCTCCTGGACGACGCCATGGCGGATACGTCCGTCGTCGAGCTGGATCCGGACCTCCTCATCCCATCCGACGTCCGCGACCGCATCGACGACGACGAGCGGATCTTCGACGCTCCGCACGGTGCGGTACTCGATCGGTGCGCGTCTCACGCCTGCTCCTCGAGTCGTTCCAGCACGGTGTCGCGGGCCTGCTCGATGGGCTCGATGTCGTCTGAGGCGGCCCGCTCCCGCACCCGCAGGACCGGCCCGAGATCGACCTCCTCGATCGCCGATGCCGGGACGCCCTCGTCGACCAGGTCGGCGGCCCGGTCGTGGACGGCGAGCACGGCGCCGACCAGGGCACGTTCCTTGTCGCGACTCGAGTAGGCATCGTTGTCGTTGAGGGCGTTCTGCTGGAGCACCCCCTCCCGGATCAGACGGGCACCGAGCAAGGTGATCCGCTCGTGATCGGGCAGCGCCTGCCGTCCGATGAGCTGCACCATCGACTGCAGCTCATCCGCTTCGCCGAGCAGGTGCATCAGCCGCGCCCGTCGTTGCGGCCAGTGATCGTCACCGTGGTCGACGTACCAGCGGCCGAGCGTGGCGGCGTCCCGGGAGAACGACTCCTTCCAGCTGACCGCCGGATAGTGCCGTGCCGCCGCGAGGTCGGCGTCCAGCGACCAGAAGCCGCGGACGAACCGCTGGGTGTGGCTGGTCACCGGCTCCGTCTTGTCGCCGCCGGGTGGCGAGACCGCGCCGATGATCGTGGCGGATGCCTCCTGTCCCCCGAGCGTGGTGACACGACCCGCCCGCTCGTAGAAGTCGGCCAGGGCAGATGCGAGGCCAGCGGGGTAGCCCTCCTCGGCTGGGAGTTCCCCGGTCCGGGTCGCGAACTCGCGCAGAGCCTGCGCCCAGCGTGAGGTCGAGTCGGCGATGACCACGGCGTCGTAGCCCATGTCCCGGTAGTACTCGGCGACGGTGATGCCCGAGTAGATGCTCGCCTCGCGAGCCATCACCGGCATGTTCGAGGTGTTGACGATGATCACCGTGCGTTCCAGTAGCGAGCGGCCGGTGCGGGGGTCCTCCAGCTCGGGGAAGTCCTCGAGAAGGTCGGCCATCTCGTTGCCACGTTCGCCGCAGCCGACGTAGACGATCACCTCGGCGTCACACCACTTGGCGATCTGCTGGAGCAGCACCGTCTTCCCAGCACCGAACCCTCCTGGAACCGCCGCTGTCGAACCGCGCGCGATGGGGAACATCAGGTCGACGACCCGCTGGCCGGTGCGCAACGGGACGTCGCTGCGCAGTCGGTGCTCGATCGGACGTGCCTGGCGGACCGGCCACCACTGGGTCAGGGTCAGCTCGTGACCGCCGATGCTCGCCAGCACCTCGTCGGTGCCGTAGTCGCCTTCTTCGACCAGCCGGTCGACTCGGCCCTGCACGCCGGGAGGCACCAAGATGCGGTGGGTGACCGCTTCCGTCTCCTCGACGCTTGCGAGCACGGTCCCCGGATCGAGCTCGTCACCGTCCGCCACCTCCGGCGTCACGTGCCAGGTCCGAGCCGGGCCGAGCGAAGGCCGTCCCCAGCCGACGCCGAGGAAGGCCGGTCCCTGCGGTAGCGGACGCAACAGCCCGTCGAAGATCCCTCCGAGCAGCCCGGGCCCCAGCGGGACGGACAGGGGCTGCCGGGAAGAGTCGACCTCCGCCCCTGGCCGGATGCCGGAGGTGGATTCGTACATCTGGACGGTGGCGATCGACCCGTCGAGGCCCACGAGCTCGCCAAGGGCCTGGTCCGCACCGACCGCGACCACGTCGGCGACCGCGGGAGCGTCGAGACCGTCGACCTCGACCAGCGGCCCGCTGACACGGACCACTGACGCCGTCCGGCGATCCTGCTCGTGCGCACTCACTCCCACAACCGTTCCAGTCCCGCGCTCGTCAGCTCCTCGATCTCACGGTCGACCACGACCGGCAGCCGATAGTCAACGAGCCGGCCGTCGAGGTAGCCGATGAGGCCACCGTCATCCTGCTCCTCGAAGTGCACGTCGTCGCCGAGCTGCTCGACCGCCAGTTCCCGCAGACGCTCGCGCAGTTCATCGCCGTCCTCCTGCTCGCGCAGCTGCTCCAGCGTCCGCCTGCGCAGTTGCTCGAGCAGGGCCGCGCGTGTCCGCAGCACCTCGCGTCCGGCGTCGCGCCGCGCGCTCGCGCGCTCGCGTTGCAGCTCGTGTTCGGCCTGCTCGCGGCCGTCCTGGCGGGCCTGCTCCACGAGCCGCTCCGCTTCGTCCTCAGCCTCCTCGATCCGCTGGCGCGCCGAGCGCTCCGCGTCCTCGCGCAGGGCATCGGCGTCGTCGTGGGCACTGCCGACCACCGCATCCCGGAAGCTCGTCAGGTTCACGCCGGCATCACCGTCCACAGCCTGCGGCCGGCGTCGGACAGCTGGTCCTCCAGTGCGGCTGCTGCGGCCGGCGTGAGCAGGACCAGCACGGTGTCCTCCGGCATGGCCGCCCAAGCGGCCGCCGGTCCGTCGACATCGGTCTCCACGACGGTCACGCCGGCGAGGGCGTAGCCGGCGACGCGTGCCGACTCACCCAGGGCGACGATCCTGTTCATGCCCGTCCCATCAGCATCACCGCGATGATGAGCCCGTAGATGGCGATCCCCTCGGCGAGCCCGACGATGACCATCGCCCGGCCGAACAACTCCTCGCGCTCGCTGATGGCCGCCAGCGCGGCCGACCCGGTGTAGGCCACGGCGATCGCGGCGCCGATCGACGAACCGGCGACGGCGATCGCCGCGCCGATGAGTGCAGCACCGCCGGCACCTTCATCGGCGGGCTGTCCCCCCGTCTCCTGGGCCAGGCCAGGTTCCGCCGCGATCAGCAGCCCGATGAGGGCCAGCGGCGCGATCACCAGCAGACCCTGGGCCACCCGGCGCGTCGCGGCAGAGCGATGACCGCCCCGCCGTGCGAGCAGCACCGCGAAGACCACGGCCGGTACGAGGGGGATGAGCAGCGTGCTCGTCATGATCGCTCCTGTGTCGCCATGGGGATCTGCCACGGATCGAACAGCCGTCCACCACCCGCGAAGATTCGGGAGAACAGCTCGTAGTACTCCAAGCGCAGGGCCTGGACCCCGATCACCAGCACCTCCAGTGCGAACGCCAGCGTGTGGCCGACCACGAACAGGGCGACCGCCGCGGCGGCTGACAGTCCCGGCCCCCACAGGGCCTGGGTGCCCTCCCAGACGGCGAACCCGATCGCGGCGTGTGTCAGGCCGAAGGCCGCGAGCCGACCGAACGACACCACGTTGGCGACGATCCGGATCAGCTGGTCGAACAGCTCGATCACCGCCTGGCTGACGCCTGCACCGCCGCCCCCGCTGCGAGCGAGGAAGCCGACGAACGTCAGCACCACCCCCAGTGCACCGACCACAGCCCCGCCGGACGTGAGTGCATCGATGCCGCTGGTGATCCCGGCCGCCACGATGGCGGCACCGAGGAACAGCACACCCCCTGCGATCCCGGACGAAGCGTAGAGGGCAGCACGGAACCCACCTTCCCGCCAGCGGTTGGTCGTGCCGATCGCGTAGCTGGCGGCGATCAGCGCCGCGCCCACGCCGATCGCGACCAGGAGCAGGCGGACCGGTTCCTCCAGCGGAGCCAGCCACAGCGTCGGCACCAGCCCGGTGGGTCCGAACGCCTCGCCGTAGAGCAGCCCGAACACCGCGGCGACGAGCCCGGCGGCGACCGGGAAGTGCCACAGCCGACGTACCGGGCGCAGCCGTGGGTGCTCGCTGCGGGCCAGCACGAGCCCGCAGGCGGCCAGGACGAGCCCGTGGCCCAGATCGCCGAACATCATGCCGAACATCATCACGTAGGTGATCCCCGCGAACAGTGAGGGGTCGACGTCGTCGTACGGCACGATCGCGTAGGTGTGGACCAGGGGGCGCAGTGATCGCTGAAGCCGGCCACCTGCCAACCGCGTCGGCGGGGTGATCCAACGCGGAGTCGGGAGCTGCGGAACCGAGGCCCCGTGCGGCTCCAGCCGCTCCCGCAGCACCGCGAGTTCCTCCTCGGGGACCCAGCCGAGCACGATGGTCGCCGGCCCGTGCTCGACGGCGGTGGCGGCGGTCCGGTGCAGCTCGACCTCGCCAGCGAGCTGCTCCCACTCCTCGCGGTCGTGGAGTTGCTGGGGGTCGGCGGCTTCCGGTCGCAGCTGCGGGGACACGTCCTCGGGCGCATCACGCAGCAGGGAGGCAGCCCGTTCGCCGCCGTCGCCGTCGCCGTGCGCAGCGTCATCCTGCTCGTCGGCGGCCCGTCCGCGGCCCGG
>CAYXJD010000007.1:0-27827 GCA_964465225.1 uncultured Actinomycetota bacterium | reverse complement strand
TCCCGGTCCCCGCGAGCGATGGCGACCCCGAGGATCACCACCAGTGGGTACATGGCGATGCGCTGGTACCAGCACAGGGTACAGGGCAGGTAGCCAGCGACCTCTGAGAGCAACAACGAGCCAGCCGTTGCCGTGGTCGCGATCGCAGCCGCCAGCGGCAAGGCGACGTCGTCACGCAGCCAGGCCGGGACCCGGCCTCTGACGAGCAGCACGGCCGTGGCGACCGTCACGAGCAGTGCCACGAGCGTGAGGATCCCGAAGGTGCGTTCAGCGATGGCGATCACGGGGTCTCCTGGGTGCCCTGCAGCGGTCCGACCACGAGTCTGATCTCCCGGACGGTGTCAGGCCCGAGGACCTGGACCGCGCTGCGGAGCAACGCCGGGGTGAGGTAGCGCAACTGGGTCGCCCACACCTGGCTCTCCGCTCGCACCACCAGGGTGCCACCCGCGACCCGCACCGGCTCGCACCTGCCGGCAAGATCATCGCCGACGATCTCGTTCCACCGTGCGAAGACCCGCGTGACCCGTAGACGCTCCGACCAGCCTCGTTGTGCCAGGAACCGCTCGAGGTCCGCACCGACCGGGGTCGGGGGACGCACCCGATGCACGGCATCCGTCTTCGGATCGGGCGTGACCCAGTCGTCATCGGTCGGCGGCGCCGGGTCGTAGGCCTCGCGCTCGAGCCGGGAACGACGTCGCGCATCGGAGCGGCGGCGACGCTCGTAGACGCGCTCGTCGCGATCCCGGTGGCGGGCCTTCCGGGGGTCGTGCGCCGGATCCGGCGGACGACTCACGAGGAGGCCGCCCGCGACCTCGGGACGAGACGGCTCATCCCGTCGGCGATCCGGACATCGATGCGGTGGCCGCTGAGCGGGACGTCCTCCTCGACGGCGGCGGTCACGAGCACCTGATCGAACCGTGCACAGGCCGCTGCCAGGCGCTGCCGCCGTGTGGTGTCCAGTTCCGCGAACACGTCGTCGAGCAGGACGACGGGGCGATCGCCCACCTCGGCGAGGACCTCGAAGGTGCCGAGTTTGAGCGCGAGCGCCAGGGACCAGGCCTCCCCGTGGGACGCGTAGCCCTTGGCGGGCAGATCACCGATCGTCAGTTCGAGTTCGTCACGGTGTGGGCCGACCAGGGTGACACCACGGGCCCGCTCCTCTGCGGCCACCTCGGCGTACGCACCCTGGAGGGCGGTGGCCAGGGGGGCGACGGCGGGAACCAGCGTCGCGTCACCGTCATCGATCAGGTGCTCGATCGCGGGCCCGGCGGAACTGCGGTAGCGCACCCCCACCGGCTCCGGACGGTCGGCGAGTTCCCGGTAGCCCCGATCGACCGGCCCCGCCAGCGTGCGGACCGCGGCCACGCGGGCGGCCAGGAGCTGGCTGCCGAGCGTCACCAGCTGCTCGGTCCAGGCCGCGACCGTGACGTCCGCTGCCGATGACGCGGATCCGGTCAGGTGCCGGGCGCGCTTGAGCAGCTGGTTGCGTTGGCGAAGGGACCGGTCGTAGTCCGCCCGAGCAGCCGCGAACGCCGGCCGGCGCTGGGAGAGCAGGTCATCGAGGAAGCGACGGCGATCGCCCGGGTCGCCCCGCACGATCCGCAGGTCCTCGGGAGCGAACAACACGGCGCGCAGCACACCGATCGCCTCCGCCGCCCGCCGGACCTCCTGACCATCGACCCGCGTCCTGGTGCGCCGGCCGGAGCCGAGCTCGAGCTCCAGCCGGCGCCGTCGGCCGCTGTCGGTCTCGAGTTCGCACCGGATCACCCCGAGTTCCGCGCCGACGCGTACGAGGGGGCCGTCGCCCGCGACGCGGTGGGAGCCACCGGTCGCGACACGCTGGACCGCCTCGAGGAGGTTCGTCTTGCCCTGGGCGTTGGGGCCGAGCAGCACGGTTGCCCCGTCAGGCAGGTCGAGCGCCGCTCGGTGGTAGGAGCGCACGTCGACCAGTTCGAGGTGACGCAGCTGCATCACGCGCCTCGCGTCAGCTCACCCGCATCGGCATGAGGAGGTAGGTCAGGTCATCGACACGGTCGGCGTCGGCGTCGGGCTGGGGCTTGAGGACCGCAGGCTTGAGCCCATCACGCAGCTCGATACGGATCTGCTCGGTCCCGGTCGCATCGAGACCCGCCAGCAGGAAGGCCGGGTTGAACGAGATCGACAGGCCCTCACCGTCGATCTCGGCCGGCAACGCCTCGGCAGCGTCGCCCATCTCCTGGTTGGTCGCCTGGAGGTCGACCGAGCCATCGCCGAAGTGCAGCGTCACCGGGGTGTTGGCCTGCCCCATCGCCACGATCGCGACGCGCTGGAGCGCCTCGGCGAGCCCGGCGCGATCGACGATCACGGAGGTCTCGTGGGCGTCCGGCAGGAGCGCCCGGTAGTTGGGGAACGAGCCTTCGATCAGCTTCGTGGTGAGTCGCCGGTCGCCGAACAGGAAGGAGACCTGGCCCTCCTCGAGCACGATCGTGACGTTGCCGCCCGACTCGCCGGCGGCTTTCGCCGCCTCCTGCAGCGAACGGGAAGGGACCAGCGCCACCCCCTCGACCGCCTCGTCGAAGGCCACCGAGCGCACCGCGAGCCGGTAGCTGTCGGTAGCGGCTGCGGTCAGGGAACCACCGGAGGCATCCAGCTGGACACCGGTGAGGACGGGCCGACCGTCGTCGCCGGACGCGGCTCGGGCGACCTGTGACACCAGACGAGCGAACGCATCGGCCTTGAGCACCCCCTGCGTGGCATCCTCGGCGGGCGCAGCGAGGGTCGGGAAATCCTCCACCTGCATGCCACGGACGTGGAACGTGGCACGCCCACAGGTGATCTCGACCCGCTCGGTGTCGCCCTCGAGTTGCACCGGAGCGTTCGGGAACCGCGCCACCAGTTGGGCCAGGAGCCGTCCCGGCAGCAGGACCCGGCCGGGCTCCTCCACCTCGACGGGGATGGAGACCTCGGCAGCGACCTCCAGGTCGGTCGCCCGGCAGGTGAGGCGGCCATCCCCGGCTTCGAGCAGGACGCCGGACAGTGCCGGCAGCGTCACACGTGCCCCGACCGTTCGGGTGGCCCATGACACGGCATCAGCGAACTCGGTGCGCTCGGCTCTCAGCTTCACGGGTTGCCTCCGGGGCGGCTCGGTCCACAGGCGTGGGTAAGAAGTGTTCTTCTCTTCACTCTTCCCGTCACCGTAGTAGGGGCTGTGCATACGGTGGACAACCCGCGTCCTTGCAGGTCACCCGGGGTTCGGTGGATGTGGAGCCCGTGTGGGCGGCTCGATCGCTCATCCCCAACCCGGAGAACGACACGGATGTGCTTCCACCGGGTGTGCAAGATGTCCCCTGGTTGTCCCGCCTCGCTCCACAAGGGGTTCGCACCGCGCGACGGGGCGTCGGACAGACCGTCAGCGTCCGCACCGGGCAGACGGGGGTCGACCGGTGCGCGATCGGAGCTGGGCGTGCGGAGGCTCGCGGTCACGGGGGAACGGCCGTCCCGCCCGATCCGACGGCTCTCACGGCTCTCACGGGTCTGACGAGGGGCGACGGCCCCGGCACGTCGCCGGGGTAGCGAGGATGGCGCGCTCATGCGGTGCGGGCGCGGGTCTTGACCCGGTTCGTGAGCTCCTGGACCTGGTCGTAGATCGGTCGGCGCTCCTGCATCAGTACGGCGATCTTCTTGGTCGCGTGCATGACGGTGGTGTGGTCGCGGCCGCCGAACGCCTTACCGATCCGTGGCAGGGAGAGTTCGGTCAGCTCGCGGGTCAGGTACATCGCGAGCTGACGGGCGGTGACCAGTTGGCGGCTACGGGAGGGGGAGCACAGGTCATCCACGGTGAGGGAGAAGTGATCGGCGACCTCCTCCATGATGAGCTGCACCGACACCTCGCGGTCTCTGCCGTCGGGGAAGAGGTCCTTGAGGACCGCCTCCGCCATGGCCGTGTCCGCCGGCGCCCGCTGGAGGCTGGAGAACGCGGCGACCCGTATCAGCGCCCCCTCGAGCTCACGGATGTTGGACTGGACCCGTGAGGCGATCAGCTCGAGCACCTCGGGCTCCACGCTGAGGGTGTCGCTCTCCGACTTCTTGCGCAGGATGGCGATCCGGGTCTCGAGGTCCGGTGGCTGGACGTCGGTCATCAGCCCCCACTCGAACCGACTACGCAGGCGATCCTCGAGCTGGGCGATCTGCTTGGGTGGCCGGTCGCTCGAGATGACGATCTGCTTCTCGGCGTTGTGCAGCGCGTTGAACGTGTGGAAGAACTCCTCCTGGGTGCGTTCCTTCTGCTGCAGGAACTGGATGTCGTCCACCAGGAGGACATCCGCGCGCCGGTAGGTGCGCTGGAAGCTGGTGATCCGGTCATCACGGATCGCGTTGATGAACTCGTTCGTGAACTGTTCGGTCGTGAGGTAACGCACCGTCAGCCGTGGATAGAGCTTGCGGACGTAGTGGCCGATCGCGTGCAACAGGTGCGTCTTCCCGAGCCCGGCACCGCCGTAGATGAACAGCGGGTTGTACGACTTCGCCGGCGCCTCGGCCACCGCGGTGGCCGCTGCGTGTGCGAACCGGTTCGAGGACCCGATCACGAAGTCGTCGAAGGAGTACTTCGGGTTGAGTTGGGTATCGGGCTCGAGTTCGTCGTCGACCCGGGTCCGCCGGCTGGGCATCTCCACGATCGGGCCCGCCGGGCGACCGGGGGCGTGCAGCGGCGTGAGGTCGGGGTGGAGTCGCTCATCGGTGACCTGCCCGGGCCCCGTCGTCGCCGACCGGTCGAGGTAGTCGACCACCTCGCCGGACGGGGGCCGCTGGTGGTCGCCACCGACCGGCCCGTCGGAGGTCAACTCCAGGTCCGGGACGTCGAAGGGGGCCCGGATCATCTCCTCGGACGGCGGTGCTCCCGCGGTGCTGTCGGTCTCGGCAGGTGTCGGCTCGTCGGCGGCGACCGACGGGGCGTCCGCGGCCTCGACGGGTGCCGGGTTGGTCTGCACGGTGATGACGACATCCAGATCCCGTCCGGCGGCCCCGCTGAGCGCTCGACGGATCGTGTCACCGCAGTTGCGGTCGAGCCACTCCCGGGCGAAGGAGTGTGGCGTCGCCAGGATGATCGTGTCCTCGCTGAATCCGACGGGGTGCGTGGCCATGAGCCACTGCCGTTGCGCGGTGGAGGTGACCGTCCGCAACACCTCTGCGAGGCCCTCGGCCCACAGCGTCCCGAGATCCAACGTCGACGCGGTACTCACGGTCACTCCTCACCTCACCTGGATCCGGCTACCGCCGGCATGGGGCCGCGATGCGGTCTCCCTGTCGTGGTACCGGTCGAGCGTTCCCGGCTCACCCACTATCCACAGTTGGGTCCACAGGTGTGGACAGATAGCTGGGTCGTGCACGGGTCGGCGGTCGACCGCGGTGGGGAAGGAGCGATCCGGTGCAGGTTCTCGGTGGTGACGTCCGTCGCGACCTGGTCGCGTGACGTCCTCGGGGACCCTCGGTCGGAGGGCACCGCGAACCTGTTCCCGATCGACGGCGGCGGACCGTACACCGCGAAGCTCATCTCCTGCAACCGGTCACGGGTATCGACCAAGACCGCGGTCCGGCCGCCCTGTCGGCGTGGAGCGGCCGAGCTCAGCGGACCGTCTCCCTGGTGGCGACACGGCACCGTTGAGCGCACCCTGACGAGCATGATTCCAACGGCGAGGTGACCCGTCTCCGCGCGCCGTGGACGCGCACCACCGCATGTCGGTTGCTCGCGGAACGCGCACAGGGTTACCCTTCACCGATCACATCGCACCGGCTCCCGCCACGGACGAGGTCGTGCAGCCCGGCACCAAACGGGTCCGCTTCGATCTGCTGCAGGTCGTCCGTCCGGCACCCCCCTGCCCTGCCGCGTGCCACCTCGATGTCCTCGGAGGGCCGCCGTGAAGCGCACCTACCAGCCCAACAACCGCCGTCGCGCCAGGAAACACGGTTTCCGGTCGCGGATGCACACCAAGGCAGGTCGACGCATCGTGTCGAGCCGCCGGCGCCGCGGTCGGGCGAAGCTGTCGGCGTGACCGTCGCCGACCACGGGCGTCTGCGCCGCGGGAGCGATATCTCCGCTGTGCTGCGCAGTCGACGGCAGAGCGCGGGACGGTTCGTGGTCGTGCATGCCGCCACTCGGTCCGATGGCGGTGATCGAGCCCGGGTCGCCGTCATCGCTTCGCGACGTGTCGGCGGCGCCGTGCAACGCAACCGTGCGAAGCGTCTGCTGCGCGAGGCCGTCAGGCCGCTGCCCCTGCGTGCCGACACCGATCTCGTGCTGATCGCTCGGCCGCGCTGCGCTTCGGCGCGGTTCCGGGCGGTGCGTTCCGAGGTCGAGGCACTCACCCGCCGTCTCGATGTGGTCGGTGCCGACACGATCCTCGGGGTCGAGGGATGAACATCTCGCACGATCAGCCGGGCACGGGGTCCGGGGTTCCGATGCCGCCTGAGGGGGACAGCCCGCTGGCCCGTTGGCTGCGCGCTGTCCGTGCGCTGCTCGGCCACACGCTGTTGCTGCCCGTCTACCTGTGGCGCAGTACGGCCGCGCTCCGCACGCCGCGCTGCCGGTTCCACCCCACCTGTTCGACCTACGCGCTGGAGGCCGTGGGTGCGCACGGTCCCCTGCGTGGTGCGGCCCTCGGTGCCCGTCGCGTGGCGCGGTGCCATCCCTGGAACCTGGGCGGCATCGATCCGGTCCCCGACGCCGAGGATCGGCACGCCTGGCGCCGCCGGTACGTGTCCCCCCACCAACGAACGTCGAACTGAGAGAGGACACGTCGTGTTCCGGTCCATCTCTGACAGCGTGCTCGGCTTCCTCGAGAGCGTGCTCACCTTCCTGCACGACATCGTCGAGCCCGTCTTCGGCGTCCACAGCTGGGGCTGGGCCATCATCCTGCTCACCCTGGGGGTGCGGATACTCCTCCTGCCGCTGGCGATCAAGCAGACCCGGTCGATGCGCGCGATGCAGGCGATCCAGCCGAGGATCAAGGAGATCCAGAAGAAGCACAAGGCCGACCGGGAACTGATGAAGAAGGACCCGGAGAAGTACAAGGCCAAGCGTCAGAAGATGAACGAAGAGATGATGGCCCTCTACCAGGAGGAGGGCGTCAACCCGGCTGCGAGTTGCCTGCCGCTGCTGGCCCAGGCGCCGGTCTTCATCGCTTTGTTCTGGGCGATCCGGGGTATGGACCAGCTCCAGAACGCCCCCTTCTACTTCTTCACCTCGTTCATCGACGTCGCCGAGGGCGGTGCCAGCGGTCTGGGTGCGCTGGTGAGCAGCGCCGGGTGGCCTGGCTGGCTACTGATCGTGGTCATGTCCGGCACCATGTTCGTCACGCAGAAGCAGATGATGGCGCGCACCGCAGCCACGGGCAGCGACAACCCGATGGCGCAGCAGCAGAAGATCCTGCTCTACGTGATGCCGCTGTTCCTCGCCGTGATCTCCTTCCAGTTCATGCTCGGGCTGCTCCTGTACTGGGTCACGACCAACATCTGGCAGGTGGTGCAGCAGTGGATCATCCTGCGTGAGGTCAAGGCCGAGGCGGCGTCCGGCGAGTTGCGCGGCAAGCCAGGTGGCAGCGCCACCGGCAAGGGCGGGGCGACCTCGGGCAAGGGTGGGGCGTCCTCGGGCGAAGGTGGGGCGTCCTCGGGCAAGGGTGGGGCGTCCTCGGGCAAGGGTGGGGCGTCCTCGGGCAAGCAGCAGGACCCCCGCGGATCTGGCTCGCCGACCGATGACAGCACGTCCTCGCCGGGAGCCGACCCCGACGCTGGTTCCAAGGACCCCGGGTCCTCGACCGATGGAACGCCGGCCCCGCCGCCCGGGCAGCGGTCCAACGGCGATCGCCCGGGCAAACGACCCCCGACCGGTCCGTCCAAGGGCGGCGAGCGCCCACCGAAGGGCGCTAATCGCTCGTCCACAGAACATCTACCCCGTCGTGGCGGCAGGGACTGAGCAGGTCCGACAGGAGGAACGCATGAGTCGAACGGTGCATGGTCGAGGTCAGACGCTCGAGGAAGCGCTGACCACCGCAGTGAGCGAACTGCTGCCGGCCGACGAGGAGCAGCTCGCCGTCCGCATCGATGGTGCCGCGACCGACGACTGGAGTGGTGTCGTCCGTGTGGAGCTCGAGGTCGTGCCCTCGGAGGTCATCTCGGATACCTCGGAGCGGTCAGCTGCCGTACCTCCGGCTCCCGTGGCCGAGGAGCAGGACGAGGGACCTGCCCCCGCGGTCGATGCGGTCGATGGCGACGCTGCCGAGGAGCTCGACGAGGAGGCCGACGCGGCTGCGGACTTCCTCGAGGGGTTGCTCGATGCGCTGGACCTCCCCGGGGACCTCAAGATCCGGCTGCACGCTGATCATGCGGAACTCGAGGTGATCGATATCGGAAGCGGGGCCCTGATCGGTCGGCGAGGCCAGACCCTGGATGCCATCCAGGAACTGGCGCGTTGCTCGTTGCAGCGACAGTTCCAACGTCGTGCTCGGGTCAAGATCGATGCCGAGGGTTACCGTGCCCGCCGGATGGAGAAGCTGCTCGAGAAGGCCGAGGAGGCTATCGACACGGTGCTGGACACCGGGGAGTCGGAGCGTCTGGAGCCCATGGACGTCTTCGAACGTAAGGCGGTCCACCAGTTGGTGGGCGAGGTCGACGGTCTGACGAGCCGGAGTCAGGGACGTGAGCCGGCGCGTCGGGTGATCATCGAGCAGGACTGAGACACGGCGGGTACCGGACGCTCTCCTCGGGGGGCGTCAGCGTTCCGAAGTATAGGAAAGCTAGCACTCGCGTGCGGGCGTCGACTGCTGATCGAACGAGATCTGGATCGGCTGCGGTTCGTGTCCGTTGTGAGCCGGGAAGGCCGTCACTGCTACGGCTCTCGGCCCTAGTGGTCCGACCGAGCGTCGGTCGTCCGACTGCCGTGACGCGGGCGCTGCTAATGCCTGGAGAGCCGCCGCTCGTGCCCGTTGCATGGCGCACCATCGCGTTCACTGGACGACTCTCTGGTCCGGAGCGGTACTCCGCAGAACTTGACGCGGACCTGTCGCCATCTGTCGCAGTGCGCCTGGGCCCGTCCGCGTTCCACGTGGAACGCCGATCCAGCGGGTCCGAGGGCGTTCGGCAGCTTCGGTGCACTCGGAAGGTGGCTACGCACTCGCCGGCGAGAGCCGGGATCTGCGCGATGCACGCGATCTGGCGCCCTCTCGCCGACCGTGCATCAGAGGTCGAGCTGTTCGCTGCTCGCGGCGTCGGTCTGCTGTGGTCGATCTGGGTCACGTTGTCAGTCGGGACGTCGTTCGGCCCAGATCACGGAACATCGCCGCGTTCTACCGACGCGATCCGCTGCAATCTGCGCCACCTCGATCCAGGAGGTGGGCATGACACGGGAGATGATCGCCCTGCCGCCGCGCCAGCAGTGCGGACAGAACCTTGCCACTCCTCGTCCGTTCCACGTGGAACCGCGGTGGCTACGGTTCCACGTGGAACGGCTAGAGTGAGCCCGATGAGCATCACGACAGACCAGCAGAGGCGCCTCGAGCAGTTCGCAGATGCCGTTCGGGCTTCGCCGCACAACCTCATCTCGCCCAGTGCACATGAGGTGCTCTGGGAGCGTCACGTGCTGGAGGCCGTCGGACTGTCCCAACTCCTGCCCGCCTCGGATGCCGTCACGAGATTGCTCGACGTCGGGAGCGGGGGAGGGTTCCCGGGCATGGTCATCGCCATCATGCGCCCGGATCTCGACGTGTCTTTACTGGACTCCCGGCAGAAGAAGGTCGACTTCCTACGGGAGACGGGAGAGCTGCTCGGGTTGTCGGTTCGGGTGCTCCACGGGCGCGCGGAGGAGCTCGCTCGCCAGCCTGACCATCACGCACGTTACGAGCTGGTCACAGCACGGGCGGTCGCCCCGATGGAGCGCCTCCTTCCTTGGACGATGCCGTTCCTGGCACACGGCGGGTTGCTCTACGCCGTGAAGGGTGAGCGCTGGCGCGAGGAGTTGGATGCCGCCGCTGTTGCCCTGCGTCGGCACCACGGAAGGGTCGTCTTCACGCCCGACGATCCGGTACCGAGCGTCCCACAGGCCCCGCGGACGGTTATAGTGACGCGCGACGTTGCCGACACATCGTAGTGACATGAAAAGACATGGAAGAACATGGATATGACACCGCAGGGGACCTCGAGCGAGGGCGTCACCGTCTGCATCGCGAACCAGAAGGGGGGCGTGGGCAAGACCACGACCACCATCTCACTGGCTGCTGCGTTGACCAGCTTCGGTGCTCGGGTCCTCGTGATTGATCTCGATCCCCAAGGCAACGCGAGTACCGGTCTGGGCATCCGGATCGAGGAGGGTGAGCCATCCACCTACGGCGTGCTCGTCGATGGCGATGCGTTGGAGGGCGCCGTCCACGAGACCGAGATCCCGGGTCTCTGGTTGCTTCCCTCCTCGCTGGATCTGGCGGGTGCTGAAGTCGAGTTGGTACCGGCGTTCTCTCGCGAGCATCGTCTCGAGAGGGCACTGGACGGTGCCAGCGGCCGCTTCGATGTCATCCTGGTCGATTGTCCGCCTTCGCTCGGGCTGTTGACGATCAACGCGCTGGTGGCCGCCGATGAGGTGATCGTGCCGATCCAGTGCGAGTACTACGCGCTGGAGGGGTTGAGTCAGTTGCTGCGCACCGTGGAACTGGTGGCGGAGAACCTCAATCGGCGTCTGCGCGTCGGCGGCGTCGCCCTGACGATGTTCGATGCACGGACGAACCTGTCACAACAGGTGGTCGAGGAGGTCCGGGACTACTTCGGTGATCTCACCTACAGCACCGTGATCCCACGCAGTGTCCGCCTCTCCGAAGCACCGAGCTTCGGACAACCGATCACCATGTACGACCCGTCCAGCCGGGGTGCCCGGGCGTACCAACGTCTCGCGCGGGAGGTGGCTGCACGCCTCGAGCTCGCGGTCGAGCTGCCTGAGGAGTCCAGCGTGGCGCGGCTCCTCGGGTCGAGCTTCACCGTGCCGTCGCCGGCTGCTGCCGAGCCCGACGGCACTCCCGCTGAACAGGAGCGATCATGACCCGACGAACTGGCCTCGGGCGCGGGTTGGCGGCACTCATCCCGCCGACGCCGGTGGAGCCGACAGAGGAGGCAGCGGAACGTCGGCCCTCCGGGACCGGCGCCCCGCACGACCGACTCCCCGAGACCCCTGCGCCGCAGGGCGACGACGACCGGATCACCGCAGCGACCGCACCAGGGTCGGGTACGCAGGCCAGGAGTGGCGAGGTCATGTCGCCGCCCGCCCCCACCGACGATGATCCAGACGACGGCAGGGAGGGCGGCGTCGACCCCGCCACCTACGCCGAGCTCGATCCGGAGGCGATCAGCCCGAACCCTCGCCAGCCGCGTGAGGTCTTCGACCCGGACGAGCTGGACGGTCTGTCGACCTCGTTGGCGGACATCGGCATGCTGCAGCCCTTGGTGGTGCGCTCGCTCGGTGGCGGTCGCTACGAGCTGGTGGCGGGTGAACGTCGACTCCGCGCCGCCAAGTTGGCTGGTCTGGCCACCGTCCCGGTGCTGATCCGGCACACCGATGACGCCGACCTGTTGAAAGAGGCGCTGGTCGAGAACATCCACCGCGTGCAGCTGCATCCCCTCGAGGAGGCCGCGGCGTACCAGCAGCTGCTCGAGGAGTTCGGTGTGACACAGGAGGAGCTCGCAGCGCGCCTGGGCCGATCCCGCCCCGCGATCAGCAACACGATCCGCCTGCTCCAACTCCCAGCTGCCGTGCAACGACGCGTCGCGGCTGGGATCCTCAGCGCCGGGCACGCGAAGGCGCTGTTGGCCATCCCTGATCCCACCGTGCAGGCGTCGGTGGCGGAGCGGATCGTCGCCGAGGGTCTCTCGGTCCGGGCCACCGAGGAGCTGGTGCGGCTGAAGGTCCTCGACGAACCGGCACCGAGGGACAAGCCGAAACGCAAGCCAACGGCGCCAGGCCTGCTGGAACTCCAGGACGATCTCTCCGATGCCCTGCAGGCACGGGTACGCATCAGCATGGGTGCCCGGAAGGGGAAGTTGGCGGTGGAGTTCGGGTCGGTGGACGACCTCGAGCGGATCGTCGCGGTCATCGCCGATGGGCTCGGCGCCCAGGGCCGAACGGGTGCTGACGGCGTCGACCGGCCGGGCTTGGACGACTCGTCACGGCCGGGTGAGTTCGGGCTCAGCTGACCTGGGGTTCGAGCGTGATGACGTCCCCGCGTTCGTCGGCGAGCAGGGCGAGCCCGGCGAGATCGACGAAGAGGCCGGTGGTGACCACACCGGGCAGCGTGGTGATCCGCAGATCCTCCACCGCAGGATCCTCCAGGCCCCCCGCCAGGCGGAGGTCGAGCAGGTGGTTGCCGTTGTCGGTCACGACCGCCGGTCCACCTCCTGCCGTGCGGAGCAGGACCTCGTAGCCCCGGGACCGCAGACTGCGCTCCACCGGTCCGACCGCGAAGGGCACCACCTCGACGGGCAGGGGGAAGGTGTCGGCGAGACGCTCCACCAGTTTGTCGGTGGTCGCGATGAGGACGAAGCGCTCCGCCATGGTGGCCACGACCTTCTCGCGGAGCAGTGCTCCGCCACCTCCCTTGGTCGCTGTCAGCGTCCGGTCGAGCTCGTCGGCTCCGTCGATGGCGAGGTCGAGCACGTCCACCTCGGCCGGGGACAGGAGCCTGATGCCCAGTTCCCGGCAGTAGGCCGCCGTCGCTTCGGACGTGGGGACGCCCGCGACGTCCAGACCGCGTTCGGCGATCGCGCCCAGCAGGTGCTCGACGGTGGATCCGGACCCGAGCCCCAGCCGCATGCCGTCGTCGATGAGCTCGACCGCAGCCGTGGCTGCTGCACGCTTGCGTTCGTCGGCGCTCAGGTGGGGGCTGCTCGTCATGCGTCCGCTCCGCGCCAGCTCTGCAGCAACGTGGCCAGCTCGCCGAGGCCCTCGAGGACCAGATCGGGATCCTCGACGTCCTCCGGAAGATCCTGGAGCTGGCCCCAGGGACCACGTCGCAGCCAGCAGGTGCGCCAGCCGCGGGAGGCCGCGATCGTGACGTCGTTGTCCGTGCGGTCGCCGACGTAGAGCAGGTCGCTCGCCTCACGGCGGCCCGCCAGATCCTGGACGGCGTCGAAGAACGCCGGGTCCGGCTTGCTGACCTCCAGCGCCTCTGACATCGCCATGACACGGTGCGGTAGCTGCAGCGCTTGCAGCTCGGCCTGTCGCTGTGCCGGCTGGTTGCCGGCGATGACCACGTCGAACCCGGCGGCTGTCAGGTCGTCGAGACATGCGCGCACATCGGGATAGAGGTCGTCCTCTCGGAACCCCCCGTAGCGTCGATCGTGTTCCGCCACGAAGTGGCGCCAATCGAGGTTCGGAGCGAGGTGAGCGAACACGGCTTCCGAGCTCTCTCCCTGCACGATCGCGGCACCGAGCACCGCGGCGAAGGTCAGAGGCGACACGCCGATGATCTCCGCCCACACCGCCCAGACACGGGTCTCGTCGATCAACACCTCGCCGACGTCGAAGACCACGGTCGTCGGAGCGTGGTCGGGGACGGTGGGCGTCGACGGTTCCGCCGTTGGTGTGCTCACGTGCTGCTCTCGGCGTCGCGTAGCGCCAACTCGACGAGCCGCTCACACAGCGCGCCGAAGCCCAGTTCCGCGGCCTCTGCGGCGAGCGGGACGAGCGAGGTCTCGGTGAGACCCGGACAGGTGTCCAACTCGAGGAGCCAGGGTGTGCCCTGCGTATCGACGATGAGGTCCGCACGGGAGATGTGACGGCCACCGATGGACTCGGTGGCCGTCACAGCGGTGCGCGCACACGCCGCCGACGCCAGGTCGTCGAGGCGAGCGGGTACGTAGAACTCGGTGGCCCCGGGCGTGTAGCGCGCCGCGAAGTCGTACGCCCCCTCCTTGGGTTGGATCTCCACCGCTGGCAGCGCGTGCCCGTCCAGGACGGTGACGGCCACCTCGGTCCCGTCGATGAAGGCCTCGATGAGGACGACGTCGCTGTAGGAGAAGGCACCCACGATGGCCTGCGGCAACCGGCTGGTGTCCTCCACGATGGTCAGCCCGAGGGACGACCCCCCGCTGGCCGGCTTCACCACCAGAGGCAGCGAGAGCTCGGTGGCGATGCGGTCGACCGCGGCCGTGGCCCCCATCTCCCGGAACGCCTGCTGGCTGAGCGTGACCCGTGGAGGCACCGCCAGGCCCGCCCGGGCGAACAAGCCCTGGGCGATCGGCTTGTTCCACGCCAGGGCGCTGGCCAGCACATCCGGACCGGTGTAGGGCAGTCCGATCAGCTCCAGCAGCGACTGGATGGTGCCGTCCTCGCCGGCCGCGCCGTGCAGCGCGAGGAAGGCGACGTCGAAACCACCGTTGTCGAGGGTGTGGACCAGCTCACCGTCCACGTCGAGCCGGGCCACCTGGTGGCCGCGATCGCTCAGCGCGTCTGCCACCCGGCTCCCTGAGCGCAGGCTCACCTCGCGCTCCAACGAGATACCGCCGGAGAGCACGGCGATCGAGGGGCCGTCGGGCATGAGGTCGTCCTCCTGGTCGTCGGGATGGTGCCGTCGCTGTCAGCCGCCCACCCCGGTGGCCGGTCCGCCATGGCGTCGGTCGGGAGAGGGGGCGGCGTCCCCGAAGACCGCCTGCACCAGTTCCAGCTCGTCGTGGAGCAGTTCGCCGAGGCGCGTGATGCCCTCCGGGATCCGTTCCAACTCGGGGTAGCTGAAGCACAGCCGCAGTTGGTCCCCACCCGCCCCGTCGGCGTAGAACCCGCGGCCGGGGACGTAGGCGACACGTCGACCGACCGCCTTGGCCAGCAGGTCGGAGGTGTCGATGCCTGCTGGAACCGTGAGCCAGATGTAGAAGGCTCCCGCCGGCACGGTCCAGCTGACACCCGGTGGCATCTCGCGCTGGAGCGACGACAACATGGCGTCGGCCTTCGTGCGGTACAACTCGGTGAAGCGCTTGATCTGCTCCCGCCACGGTTGGGTCGACAGCCAGCGCTCCACGATCATCTGGGTCAGGTTCGAGGGGCACAGGTCCGCGGCCTCACGCAGCAGCACGAGCTTGTCGCGGATGGGACCTGGTGCCGCGATCCAGCCGGTGCGCACGCCTGGCGCGAAGGTCTTCGACATCGTGCCGATGTAGACGACGCGGTCCGGGATCATCGAGCGCAGGCTGGGCAGGCGCCGGTCCTGGAAGTCGAGCAGGCCGTAGGGGTTGTCCTCCACGACCAGGAGGTCGTAGCGCTCGGCGAGCTCGGCCAGCCGCTCGCGACGCGGCAGTGACAGCGACACACCCGCGGGGTTCTGGTGGTTGGGGATCGTGTAGACGTACTTGGCGCGACGGCCTTCCGCGCGCAGCCGTTCCAGCGCTTCCTCGAGCAGGTCGACGTCCATCCCGTCGGCGTCCATCGGGATGTGGCGGACCTCGGCGCGGTGACTGGACATGGCCCCGATCCCACCGACGTAGGTCGGACCTTCGGCCAACACGACGTCGCCGTCGTCCAAGAAGCACTTGGCCACGAGCTCCAGAGCCTGCTGGCCGCCGACGGTGACCACGAGGTCATCGGCATGGCCCGGCACGCCCTCGTGGCGCATCACCTCCACCAGCAGTTCGCGCAGTTCCGGACGTCCCTGGCCCCCGCCGTACTGCAGGGCCAGCGCGCCGGCATCGGCGATCACCCCGGCGACCACCGCCTCGACGGCCTCCATATCCAGTGCCGAGGTCGCCGGCATCCCGCCGGCGAAGGAGACGACCTCCGGCCGTGCGGCGACAGCGAAGAGCGCACGGATCTCGGAGGCGTTCATCCCGTTCACGCGCGTGGCGTAGCGGGACAGGTAGGGGTCGGTGTCGAGCCGCACGCAGGTCTCCAGACGGTGCGTCGCCGACGGATCCGGTCTGGGCGGGCCCGGTCGCACCGCTACGATCGATCGTAGCGACCGCGAGCAGGTACCACGTGTTGCCCCACCGCTTCGGTGGGGGCCCGGGCCGCGGAGCGCGATGGCAGGACAGGAGACGGTGATGGAGGGTGATGTCGCCGGGCAGCCCCCGAACGCGGACCGTGTCAGTGGTCCGCACGGGTGGCAACGGATCGCGCTCGGCCTCCTCGTCGGCGCCGTCATCGGTGCGGCGATCGGGCTCGTGCTGCCGCGGGACGATGGCCCTCGCCGTGCGGCGCGCCCGAGCTGAGCCGTGCGCCGACACCCGGTTCCGTTGACCGCCGAGGACGTCGAGCGTCTCCCCGGAGCCTGTGCTGGTTGCCTGCTCTGGGAGCTCGGCGGGCCCTGCCCCCAGCCTCGTTCGCCCACCGTGCTGGGTGGGTTGGCGCCCGAGGTCCCGCCCCAGGAAACGCGGCGCGACCCGGTGGATCGCAAGCGCGACTGGGTGCGTGGCTGCGTGGCCGACGGCCTCCCACCGGGAGCGGTCGTCGAAGCACCCGACGGTTCCCGCACGGATCGCACGGTCGCCGGGTTCGCCCTGTTCGCGCCGAGCGAGCGGTACGCGCCCCGAACCGGGGCCGTTCCCCGCACCAGCCGTGACGCCCTGCTCCTGGCCACCGTTCGGGTCGCGGAGGTCCACCGTGAGGCGGGTATCGGCCGGCTGTTGCTGCACGCGGCACTGCGCGAGGCGATCCGTCAGGACCGGACGGCGGTGGAGGCCTACGGTGATCGGCGCTTCCGTGAACGGGCCTGCCTGCTGCCGGCCGGCTGGTTGCTGCACGAGGGGTTCGTGGTGCATCGCGAGCACCCCCGCACCCCGCTGTTCCGGCTGGAGACCCGTCGCACTGTCCGCTGGGCGGAGTCCCTGGAGCATGCCTGGGACGAGATGCTCGCCCGCTTCCCGGTGGCCGCTCCGGCGCCCGGGCGGCACAGTACGGGCCAGGCGGTGGTTGCCTCCTCAACGAGGACCAGCCCGCCGACGGGGGCTGCGTAGAGGTGCCGCCCGTCGCATCCCTGTACCGCTGTGGTCCCGTTCACCCCAGTGAGCTGCGTGTGTGCTGCTCCGGTTCGTCGTCACCGGCCTGACGCTCCGGCTGTTCCCGCTGCGCTGGGCGGCCACGATCGCTCAGACGGTGCTCAGTGCCGTGGCGGGGGACAGCCGGGAGCTGGTCGAGGACGGCGGGTCGCCCAGGAGGTACTGGCTGACCCCATGGGCGAGAGCGCCGGCGATGCGTTGCTGGGTCTGGCGCTGACACAGCAGGCGTCCTTCCTCAGGGTGGGTCAGGAAGCCCGGCTCGATCACCGCGGCGGGAGCCCGTGACTCGCGCAGGATCGCGATCGTGGACGGGTGGACGCGACAGTCCGGCGTGCCCGTCGCCTCGAGGACGGCATCGAGGGCCAGCTGCGCCAGGCGACGGCCCCGGTCGGAGATCTGCACCTCGGTACCGAAGTGGTACGCCGCCGCCCCAGCTCCCCGGTCCGAGGCCACGCCGTTGAGGTGGATCGACAGGATCAACTCGACGTCCTCGGCGTTGGCCTGCGTCGCCCGTTGCGAGGGCGTCGGTGTCGTGCGGGGTCCGCGACTCAGCACCACGTGCGCACCGAGCGCAGCCAGCCGCCCCTCGAGGGCAACGGCGATCTGCCAGGTCACCTCGTGTTCGGCGACACCGTCGGGGGAACGTAACCCCGGGTCGGTGACGCTGTGCCCCGGGTCGATCATGAGCCGGGCTCCGGCGATACTGCGCCGGCGTGGGCGTCGGAGCGCCTCCCGCTCACGGACGGCGGCCACCGGAGCCTCCTGATGGGCGCGGTGGAGTCGCAGCAGGTGATCGATCGTCTCGAGTCCGGTGATGCCGTCCACCAGCAGCCCGGCGTTCAGTTGGAAATCACGGACCGCAGCGACCGTCTGCGGCCCGAAGAGACCGTCGTCGTAGCCACAGTCGAAACCCAGCCGGTTCAGGCGGCGCTGCAACTCCCGTACGTCGTCGCCGTGCATCATCGGACGGCTCACGTACAGCAGTCGGTCCCCGAGCGCGAACGAAGCCCCGACCAGCGTCTGCCACGTCTCCGGGCCGACGATGCCATCCGCGATCAACCCGCGCCGCTGCTGGAAGGCCCGTACCGCGGCTTCGGTCTGCAGATCGAAGACGGTCGGGTCGCTCGGGCAGGGCAGACCGAGGGTCTCGAGGCGACGCTGGACGTCCTCGACCTCGGGCCCGACGCTTCCCAACCGGATCAGTTCCACAGGGGCAGCGTACGCGTCGGCCCGCGTCCCGCCGCAGCGTCGGGCATCGGTCTCACGCTGCGGCACGCTCGAAGACGTCGTCGTGCCTCACCGTGAAGCCCATGGCCTCGAGGTAGCGGCGTTGGGCCTCCACGGTCGCCACCGACCGCAATGTCGTGACGCCGTGGGGCCCGAACAGCCCAGGGGTGCTGTAGAAGCGGCTCCCGGCCCGTTGATCCCGGTGGGCGGGGGCGACGTGATCGAGATCGATGCTCGCCACCTCGCCGTTCACGCGTGCCAGCACGACGCCCACGGGCAGGGCGTTGCGCAGGACCATCCACGCTTCGTGCTCGTCGCGCAGACCGTCGAACTCGGGCTGGAACCGGCGGATGTCTGCAGCGTGGAACGACAGGAACCTCGCGAGCAGTGGTGAGTCCGTCGGTACCTCCACCACCTCGAAGTAGTCGCCCTGTGCACGCTCCCGAGCCATCCGTGCCAGGTGGTAGAGGTCGATCACGACGATGGCGCCGTTGGTGAGCACCACCGGGATCGAGCCGATCAGCAGGCCGTAGATCGTGAAGACCGCCGCGCCGACCAGGTTGATGACCCGCAACCGGTGGACCGAGGACATCAGCAGGCTCACCACGATCAGGATCGAGGCGAGGTAGCCCACGAGTTCGGTCGGCTCGACGCTCATCACCACCCTCCGTCCCGTCGTCGCCCGACCCGCTCGTCGCTGCCCGCACCACGCACGCCGCCCCGGCGCGCGGCCGGGGCGGTGACGTCAGGCTCGTGGTGCGTGGTGCCGGTGGGTCAGCTCACGTAGTCCCTGAGGTCCTTGAGCAACGCGGCCTTGCCCTTCGCTCCGACGATGCGCTTGTCGGGCCGACCACCCTTGAACACCAGCAGGGTCGGGATCGACATGATCCCGTACTCGCGGGCGGTATCAGGGTGCTCGTCCACGTTGATCTTGACGACCTTGAGCTCCTCTGAGCGCTCGTCGGCGATCTCATCGACGATCGGCGAGACCATCTTGCAAGGCCCGCACCACTCGGCCCAGAAGTCGACCAGGACGGGCTTGTCGGACTCCAGGACCTCTGCGGTCCACTGGCTGCTCGTGACGGGGGTGGCTCCCATGCTCGGGTCTCCTGTGCGAGGGTGGTGATCGTCGAGCTGCGGGCTCGGTGTCTGGTGGTGCCTCGGTGTCTGGTGGTGCACGGTACAACGCCGGGGGTGGACGACCACCAGCACGTGGCGCGGTCAGCTTCAGCTGGCGACCACGGTGGGTTCGGCCTCGGGTTCCGCCGCGGTGACGTCGCTGCCACCGGCCAGGTAGCGCTCGGCATCGATCGCGGCACGGCAGCCGGTCCCCGCCGCCGTGACCGCCTGACGGTAGGTGTGATCCATGACGTCCCCGCACGCGAAGACCCCGGGCACGTTCGTGGCGGTGGAGGGCTCCTCGACGATGAGGTACCCCTCGTCGTCGATGGTCAGGACGTCGGCGAACAACCAGGTGTTGGGGATGTGGCCGATCGCGAGGAACAACCCATCGGCGGCGAGTTCGCTCTGCTCACCGGTACGCGTGTCGGTCAGCAGCGCCGAACTCATCAGCCCGCCCTCGCCCTTGATCTCGGCGACGGTGGCGTTCAGGACGAACTCGATGCGGTCGTTCTTGAAGGCGCGCTCCTGCAGGATCACCGATGCCCTGAGTTCCTCCCGGCGGTGCACCACGGTGACTTTCGAGGCGAACTTGGTCAGGAAGATGGCCTCCTCCATGGCCGAGTCGCCACCGCCGACCACGATCACATGCTTGTCGCGGAAGAAGAACCCGTCGCAGGTCGCGCACGCCGACACCCCGCCTCCCCATAGCTCCTCCTCGCCCGGCACCTCGAGGCGGCGGGGCTTGGCGCCGGTCGCCACGATCAGGGAGCGGGTCGACAGGCGCAGCCCGGACGCCGTCTCCAGCACCTTGACAGCGCCGGTGACGTCGACGGCGGTGACGTCCTCGGTGACGAACCGGGTCCCGAAGCGGGCAGCCTGGTCCCGCATCTGCTGGATCAGCTCCGGGCCCATGATCCCGTCGGCGAACCCGGGGAAGTTCTCGACGTCGGTGGTCAGCGTCAGCTGACCACCCGTCGGTCCACCATCGAGCACGCCCTCGATCAGGATCGGCTCGAGGTTCGCCCGGGCAGCGTAGATCGCAGCGGTCAGACCGGCCGGGCCGGAGCCGATGATGATGGTGTCGTGGACCTGGTCGGCGAGCTCCGGGGTACCCGTCGGCTCGCTGGCCGGGGCGGGAGCTCCGGCCGGGCTGAGGGAGATGTGCGGGGTGTCAGGCATCGGTGGACCTCGAGGTCGAGCAGGATGGACCGCACCGGGAGCGTTGCGGTGTTCGCAGGAGGCTAACGAAGGACCCGCCTGCGGTATTCCCTCACGTACCCTGACCACATGCCCGCTCCCACCGCCTGCCGACAGCATCCCGCGGTCCAGACCCGGCTGCGCTGCTCCTCCTGCGAGGCACCCATCTGTCCGCAGTGCGCTCGCGAGGCTGCAGTGGGGTACAAGTGTCCCGCTTGCGCCCGCCATGATGCCGCGACCACCACGCCACGGGCCGAGGCCGGCTCAGGCCCGCTCGAACGCTTCAGCGGGCGCGTGAACCGCAGCGCCCGGGGCAGCTCGTCGACCGACGGCGGTGCGGCGCCGGGCGGGCGCCTCGGGGCGGTGGTGGCCGCCCGGGCGCTGGCGGTCGGTGCTGCCGCCGCCACGCTCGGTGGCCTGGTCCTGGCACCGGTGCTCCAGGGTGGCTTCCTGTTCCTGCTGTCCTCAGGTGCCGTGGGCTGGGGCGTCGCCCGGGCGGTCTACTGGGGATCCCAGGACCGTGATGCGGCGCTGGTCCGGGCCGCTGCGATGACGCTGGCAGGGTGCACGGTGGCCATCGCGCTGGCGGTGGCCGGGTTCTCGACCGTCCCACCTGGGCTGACGTTCCTCGCCTATCCGGCCGCCGTGTACGGCGCCTGGATCGTGGTGCGTGGTCGCTGACGGCCGGGGGTGAGGGCCCGTCAGGACTGCGTGAAACGCACCACCTGGCAGCTGGAACGCTCCACGGTCCACAGCTCGGTCCGGGTGAAGGCATCGGTCCCCGGATCCAGGGTGATCAGGCCGTAGGCGATCGCCGGGACGCCCTCGACCCGGAGGAGCTCGATCCTCGTGGGGATCGCCTGCGTTCCGGCCTCCAGGAGGGAGGTCAGACACCGGCGGACGGCAGCTGCGTCCTCGGGCGGCAGCGCCCGGCCGTCACGGGTGATGATCGCCGCGTCGACCGGTGCGGTCCCGGTGGCAGCCGAGGACGGGTCCCCGAGCTCGTCCTCCGCCTGCTCCTCGGTGACCGCGGGTCCGTCGCCATCGGTCTGCGGACCACCCGCCGTGTCGGCGCGGTCCCCCAGCAACCGCTGCTGCAGCCGGACGGCCAGGAGGTCACCCTCCTCTGGCGACAGGGACCGTCCGGCCAGCGCCTGCAGTTGCGGGCTGGTCAGCAGCTCGTCAAGGTCGGCGGTAGCCGTGTTCCGGCCCTCGTCGATCACCAGAGGCAGATCACTCAGTCCGTCCGCTTCGAGAGCGGCCGACGGCGCCGATCCGCGAGCGGCCTCGGTGCTCATGTCGGCCTCGACGCTGTCGGAGGCCAGCCGGTCGTCACCGCCCGAGAGCAGGCCGATCTGGCCGAGCCCCACCAGCCCACCTGCCAGCAGGACCAGTCCGGCCGCGATGCCGCTCAGCGCCTGCACGCCACGACGACGTCGACGCTCCGCCACCTCGTCCGGCAGGGTCTGGGTCGCCTCGGCCGTCGTGGGTGCGTCGCCGACCACCTCCTCCAGGGTCGCCGGCAGCGCAGCCGGCCTCTCGGCAGCCAGGACCTCCTCCAGCACCCCCGATAGCCGTGCGTCCAGCCGTGTCCGGGCGCCGTCGGGCAGCTCGGTGGGCGCGAGTTCCTCCAGCGCGCCATCAGCAGCTCGGAGCGCCTGGAGGCGGACCCGCAGCGCGCTGTCACCGGCGAGGTCGGCTTCGAGGGCGCGACGCTCATCGGCTGCCAGGCCACCATCGAGGTAGCTGGTCAGACGCTCGATCTCGTCCAACGGTGCTCCTGGTCCTCGGCTCCGCCCGAGGGTCGGTGGGAGGTGATCGGTCAGGGGTGGGACGTCCGGTCGCCAGATCCGGTTGCATCCGTTCCTTCGGAGCTGCCGGCCCGCTCGAGCACCGTGCCCAGCCGCACCCGTGCCCGGGAGACGCGGCTCTTCACCGTGCCGACCGGCAGGCCGAGCACGACCGCGGCCTCGGCGTAGGACAGTCCCTCGATCGCGACCAGCAGGAGTGCCTGGCGGGAGATCGCGTCGAGGATGTCGAGCGCCGCGGTGACGGCGAGGTGTTCGTCGGTCCCGGCGGTGGTGTCCACCTCCATGGGGGCAGCATCCAGGTCACCGGGATCGGCCACCGGCGTGGCAGGGCGCCGGGCGTCGTGTCGCACGTGATCGGTGCACACGTTGCGGGCCACCCGGTAGAGCCAGGTCGACAGCTGCGCGTCGCCGCGGAAGCCCGCGGCGCCTCTGGCCAGCTTGACGAAGGTCTCCTGGGTGGCGTCCTCGGCGTCGGCCCGGGAACCGAGGACCCGGAAGCAGATCGCGAAGATCCGGCGGTGGTAACGATCCACGAGCGTCTGGAAGGCGGCCTCCCGGGTCCGTGGGGGGAGCTGCTCGTCGATGAAGTGGCCGAGGACGTCCTCGTCGGACTGCTCCTCCCAGGCGATCGTGGCCATGGGGTTCACGAAGGGCCGAGGAAGCGGACCTCAGCGACCTCGGCGGTGTACTCGTCGGTGGCTCCGGCGGACAAGCCGGTGATCCACAACAGCCAGTACCGCTGTGCGGTGGTGTTGAAGGAGAAGGGCTGCTGGCTCAAGGTGTCGTTCTGCGACGCGCGCGGCGTCCCCCAGGTATCGGGGCCAGCCGCCTCGGTGGGCCGGATGTCGCTGGCGTACAGCTCGACCGTCAACCCGCCGCGGGCCAGTTCGAGGGTGACCCCGCGGACGTCACGTTCCTCGCCCAGGTCGAACATGAGCCCGATGCCCTCCTTGCGGGCCCCGAACCGGGGATCCTCGTAGGGCTCGGTGACCCAGGTGGTCTGCGGATCCCCGTCGATGGTGTTGTCGGCCAGCTCGTGGTGGTCACCCCGCCCGGGCGCCGTGGGATCGACCACCTCGACCTCCGCCACCGGATGGACGACCGGAGCGGCCCTGGGGGTGGTCCCGTCGTCGGGTTGCAGCGCTTCGTAGGCGAAGACCGCGATCAGCGTGAGGACGATGCCGCCGAGCACCGCGGCCGCCAGGCGTCGGGCGTACTCCCGACGCGTTGCGGGCATCGGTGTCGCGTAGGGCCGCTCATCGCCGAGCGCGGAGGGCAGCGGGGATCCGTCCCGATCTTCGAGCTGCACCAGCGCGGAGGAGAGTTCGCTGGGCTTGGCGGTCACCAGCGGAGCCAGCGCGGCTGCCATGGCGTCACCGTCGGGGTAACGGTCGAGCCGTTCGCGCCGTGTCGAGCGCACGATCACGTCGTCGAGCGCGCGTGGCACGTCGGCGCGCAGCTGGCGAGGTGGCAGCAGCTCGTGGGTGAGTCGCATCGCTGCGGTCGCGGTGGGGGTGTCGCCGCTGAAGGCCGGACGGCCGGTCACGCACTCGTGCAGGACGACGCCCAGCGCGTAGATGTCCGCCCGCGCGTCGACGTCGCCGTCCTCGAGCTGCTCCGGGGCGACGTAGGCCGCCGTGCCCACCACCGTGCCTGGCGTGGTCAGCGTGGCCTCGGTCGATGACAACGCCTTGGCGATCCCGAAATCGGTCACCTTCACCGTGCCGTCGGCGGCGATCAGGATGTTGCCGGGCTTGACATCCCGGTGCACCAAGCCGTGCTCGTGGGCCTCACCGAGCGCGGAGGCGACCTGCTCCCCGACCGCAGCCACGATCATGGGGTCGAGCTCGCCGTGGGTCGTGAGGACCTCCCGCAGGCTCGGACCGTCGACGTGTTCCATGACGAGGTAGACCAGGTCGTCCTCCCGGCCGGTGTCGTAGATGCGCACCGCGTTGGGATGGTTGAGTTGGGCTGCCGACCGGGATTCCCGCTCGAACCGCTCCACGACGGTGGGGTCGCTGGCGTGATGGGGATGGAGCAGCTTGATCGCGACCGTGCGGGAGAGGTTCTCGTCGAAGGCCCGCCAGACGATGGCTGCGCCACCGGAGGCGATGGGCGCCTCCAGGGCGTACCGGTCGGCGAGGTGGGAGCGGTCCGGCCAGGTCCGTGGTCCCCGGGATGCCTCGCGGGCGACGGCGGCGTCGAACGACGACGCCCCCGTCAGGGTGGGGTCGTCGCCGCCCACGGTGTCGCCTGCGGCCTCGTCCACCGGCTAGGTCTCGATCTCGACGCGCCGTGTACCGGTGCGCCGGATCAGTCCTTCGGTGGGCCCGAAGCGGTGCAGCAGCAACGTCCCGGCTGTCCGTTCGACCACGATGACCAAGCCCCCTGTTTCCTCGTCCAGACTGACCAGTTCCACGGACCGCTCGTCGGCCACCGCCTGTCCCGAGGCCTGCGCCTCGGTCAGCGAGCCACTCGAACGGTAGGTAACCGTGGCCGCGCGTGCGATCTCGTCAGCGGCGCTGTCCGCGTCCACGGACGCCACCACCAGCGCACCGACCTCGAACACCACCAGGGCCAGCAGCGCCATCGTGGCCACGAGGCGCAGGAGCCAACCGGTGACGATGCCACCTTCCTGACCGTGGAGCGTGCTCATGAGGATCCTTCCGACGGCCCGTCGTCCGTCGAGGCCGTCGACGCAGTATCGCGCACGATCTCCAGGCGTGGGCGCCTGGGTCCGCGGCGCAGCGATCCGACCAGGAGCAGGACCCCGACCAGGACGGCGGTCGCGGTCAGTGCCGGGCGGGAGATCGCGGTCGAACGCACCGACAGCGACGTCCTCGCCAGCTCCCGGCTCCCGGTCGGGTCGGTCACGACCACCGTGACCGGGAAGGTCCCGGTCGACACCGCCTGGGTCGCGAACGAGACCGTGTGGGTCCCCGCCTCGTCCAGTTCGATCACCTCGGAGGTACGGCCCTCCGGCCACTGCAGTCGTCCCTGCGACTCGAGCGCGACCGTCACGCGCAGTGGTCCGCCCCGGTCGCGTTCGAGCGTCACGGGGACCTCTCCGCTGTCCGAGGTCAGCGTCACCGTCGGTGCCGTGATGCCGATGGCGCCGAAGGTCGTGTCGACCACCCGCCGGACGTCCTGGACGAGCGCCGTTGCGGCCACCTCGCCGGGTCCGCGGAACCAGCGGGAGGTCGCCCGCAGGAGATCGGCGCGCAGCTGCTCGATCGGTCGGTCGTCCAGACGGCTGGTGCCCTGAGGTGACGCGTCGATGGCGGCCTGCAAGCCGGTCCACGTCGTGCTCAGGGGCGGACCGAGCTGGGGGCTCAGCGCCCCGATGGCGGGCGGTGTCAAGCCCGGACCGGAGGGGCTGCGCCGGGCCTCGCTCGCCAGGACCGTCGGAGACACGAACCGCAGCCAGGGCGCGCCATCCAGAGCGAGCAGCACCTCTTCGGCGACGGCACCGGGCGGGTCCCAGGCCCGTTCCGGCAGCAGGACCAGCCCCCGAGTGCTCGCGCCCGGCGCCATCAGGTGGGCCATCGCCGTCTCGGCGACGACCCGCTGTCCCGCCTCGACGGCGTCCGACGCATCGCTCGGGCCGTCCAGGGCAGCCGTGAGGTAGGGATCGCCGATCAGGGCGGTCAGCAGTCGCCCGGAAGGTGCCCGCAAGGTCCGGACCGGCGGGCTGAGCTCCGGATCCGTGTCCACTGACGGGGGTTCGACCGTCCCGGCCGGCAGCAGCAGGATCTCGCTCGGGAGGACGTCGAGGACGGCCTCGTCGATCGCCCCACCCACCAGGTGTGTCGCTCCGTCCACGGCCACGCCCAACTGGAGCTGCAGACGACGGCGACCCTCCGCCGCCGTGAGGGCGGCCAACTCCTCCTGCACGGCGTCGCCGGCGAGCAGGGCCGCCAGGTCGGCGTCGGCGTAGCTCGAGCTGACCGGTGCGATGGGCGCCACCGCGGCCACCTCACGCAGACGCCGTAGCAGTGACGTCGACTCGGTCGCGCCGGGGTCCGTCGGCCCGACCCTGCGGGGTTCGAGGTTGCCGGCGTCGGTGCGGACCTGGCTCACGTACCCGTCGGAGCGGTCGCTGAGGTCCTCCAGCAGGTGTGCTGCCGGAGCCAGGACCACCGGGACGCGCCGGGGAGCGCGCTCCACGGCGCCGAGCAGCCGATCCAGCCGTGCCCCGGGATGGGTCTCGCGGTCGACCGCGATCGGATACATCCCGTCCGCTTCCCGCCAGGGTGGTGTGTCGAGCGGCCAGATGAAGGTGGCGAGCAGCGGGGTGGAGGGTGCCTCGTTCAGCCACACCACGGCGGTGACGACCTCGTCGAGGACCACCGTGCCCAGCGTGACGGCGATCCGGACGGGATGGACGCCGCCGACACCATCCGCCCAGTCGACCTCCTCCCGCGGGAAGCGGTCCGTCAGGCCGACGACGTCGCCGGGTTCGACGGGGCGATCCAAGGCCAGCGGTTGGCTGTGTACGTGCATGGCCGGGCCGCCGAGGTCGCCGTCGAGGGCGGCGGCCAGCGCCCCGCGACTGCGCACCGCGGGGTGGACCTCGACCACGAGTTGGGAGGCGGTGAGCTCGGCTTCACCGTCGTTGGTGACCAGGACCCGCAACTCCAGGGCATCCGGAGCGGGGGGCAGTTCGTTCGGATCCTCGGGCACCTGGACGCTGCCGGGTCCGAGGACCCCGGTCAGGTCCGTGAGGGTCAGGTCGACGCCCGGCACCGGGACATCGGTCTGGGCGGCCACCGGCGCCGCGGCCGTGAGCGTGATCAGCGTGACGGCCGACACCATGAGCAGGCGTCCCACGGCCCGGGCGCGACCGTGGCCGTGCGACCGGCTCACCCGTCGATCGCGGCGGCGGCGTGCCGCGGTGGCTGTGGGTCCGTCGGCTCCGTGTGGCGTGCCTTCTCGACGAGCTTGCGCTCGTTGCGGTGCGCCAACCGCACCAACGCCACCTCGAGGGGCACCCACTCCACGTGCTCCGCTTCGTCGTCGCGGGGGCCGGGTTCCTGCCCGTCCCACCACATGAAGTAGTAGTGGACGAACTTGTGGTAGCGGACCTGATCCGGTCGCCACACGAACCAGTACTCGATCGTTCCCAGCAGCTCCTGGATCGCTGCGCCGTACCCGGTCTCCTCACGGACCTCGCGCACGGCGGCTTCCCCGTCGGTCTCGCCCTCCTCGATGCCGCCCTTGGGGAGGGTCCACTGGGGCTTGCCCGCCGCGTTGCGTCGGGCGATCAGCAGGACCCAGCGACGCCCATCCGGCCGGTCGTCGCAGACCACACCACCAGCGGAGGTGGCACGTCTGGTCGGATACCTAGCCATGCAGCGAGGGTAGCGACCGACCCTCAGGGCGCGAGGCCTAGCCTGGCCCTCGGTGGGGCGAACCGGTGCCCGTGCGGTGGAGCCCCCGCCGATGGTCCCCGGATGGTCACGTGCGGCGCGGGGGCAGACA
>CAYXJD010000006.1:20134-28206 GCA_964465225.1 uncultured Actinomycetota bacterium | reverse complement strand
AACCGGCGTCACCACCTTGAAAGGGTGGGATCCTAGGCCGCTGGACGACGGGGGCAGGGCGGCCGCGCGGCACGCGGCCGACGGCAGGCTACCCGTCGGCGCGGCGGGCGCGGCGACCCTGCAGGGATGCCCGGATGAGGAAGGCCGCGGCGAGCAGCACGGCGATACGTGTCAGCCATCCGAGGACGTCACCGATCACCAGGTAGGGCGTGAGACCGGTGACCAGCGGCACCTCGGCGCGGATCGAGTCGACCGTGAACAGTGCGGTGCTCTGCTCGACGCGCCCGTCGGGGGCGACGAAGGCCGAGGACCCGGACAACGCGGCATGGACGAACCAGCGGCCGGTCTCCACCGCGCGCAGCCGGGTCTGCGCCAGGTGCTGGGCCGGCTCGGCTGAGTCGCCGAAGCTGGCATCGTTGGTCAGCGAGAACACGATCTCCGCGGGGGCCTCGCCGTGCAGCACGTTGGAGCGCACCACGTCGCTGAAGATGGTCTCGAAGCAGATGATCACCGCTGCCTCGATGCCGTCCACGACCTCCATGGACTGCGGCTCGGCGGCGGGCTGGGCGTCCCTGGGGATCTGCTCCAGCGGTGGGAACCACGTCAGCAGCGGCCTGAGGGGGATGAACTCGCCGAAGGGCACGAGCCGGCGCTTGACGTAGCGATCGACCTCGTCGAAGCCACCATCGAGCAGCAGTGCCGCGATCAGGCGCTGGGTTGGTGGGTCGGGGCCGTCGAGGCTGGCGCCCGTCAGCAGCCGCCCGCTGGCCGCCGCCGCATCGCCGGCGAGTTCGGCCAGGGGCGCCCCCCGGTCCGCGAAGGGGTCACGGTCGATGCTCGACTCCGGCCACACCGTGAGGTCCGGCGGGCCATCGCGTTCGATGGCAGCCAGCGTTTCCTCGTGCAACGCGGTCGTGATCCTGAGCGGCCGGTCGCGCTCCCGCTCCTCGATCTCCCAATGCCGCACGTCGTTGCCCTGCACCGCCAGGACCTCCAGGGCCCCCACCTCCGCGGGCGGCTCGACCGTGAGCAGCACCGAGGCGAGCAACCCGACGACCAGGAACGACAGCGGTACCCGGGTCCGCCGATCCAGGTCGTGTTCCAGGTCGCCGGCCTCCCGATGTTGCAGAGCGGTGATGGTCATCCGGATCGCCACCGCTGCCGCCGCACCGATCAGCACCACCAGGAAGGTGATGCCACGACCACCGAGCAGGCGGGCGGTCGGCAGCAGCCACGAGCCGTCGACGTGGGCGTAGGCGATCGCGCCCCAACCGAAGCCGTTCAGGGGCCAGATCCCCCGCCAGGCGTCCACCCCGGTCCACAGCAGCGCCGCGACCAGGGGGAGGCTGCGCCAGTACAGCGCCGGACGGAGCAGGGCGGCCAGCACGCCCATCCAGACCGCTTGCACGCCGACCAGCAGCCCCCAGCCGATCACCCCGGCCGGTAGCAGGAGCCAACTGAGCAACGGGCCGAAGGTGCTGGCCCCGGCGAGCACGCCGAGGAGGAAGGCGCGGGGTCTGCGTGCCTGCTCGGCAGCCGCCGCGGTCTCCAGCCACAGGGCGGCCAGCAGCAGCGCCGGGGCGAGGAAGCTCAGCGCCCACCATTCGAGCGGCGGGTGGGAAGCGAGCAGTGCCAGGCCCGATGCCGCCGCCAGCGCCGGGGCAGCCGCGGCCCTGGCCGCGGCCCTCGCCGCGCTCACGCGCAGTCGCGACACAGCAGCCGATCGGGGTCGGCGAGCTGGGTCTCCCGTTTGGCCATGAAGCAGCCACGGCAGACGAACTCCCCGGCGCGCAGTCCCTCGATCTCGTCGTCGTCCTCG
The DNA here is from genome assembly GCA_964465225.1 of uncultured Actinomycetota bacterium. Classification (GTDB taxonomy): domain Bacteria; phylum Actinomycetota; class Nitriliruptoria; order Nitriliruptorales; family Nitriliruptoraceae; genus T1Sed10-7. The sequence continues at coordinate 26,387 of CAYXJD010000006.1, read as the reverse complement.
TCGTCATCGACGGGTGCGACCGGGGCGTCGTCGTCGAACTCCGCATCCGGCGGCACCACGGCGACGCCCGTGTGCTCCTCGTCGTCGTCCCCGGGGTCCTCGGCCACCAACGGCTGCTCGACCTGGTCGTCGCTGTCGGCGTCCTCCTCCGACTCCTCGGCGAGCTCCTCCTCGAGCTCGGGCTCCTCGTCGTCGCGGAAGGGGTCCTCCTCGACCTCGTCTTCCACCTCGTGGTCTTCCACCTCGTCGTCGGCCGCGAGCTCGTCCTCGGCGGCCTCGGGGGCCACCTCGTCCGCTTGCGCTGGGCGTGTGCTCACGGGGAGCTCCTGATCGCCGTGTCGCCGGGGAGACACCGGCGTGAGTCGCCGGGGACACCGGCGCGAGCGCGGTTCGTACCAGAGGAGGGACGCTGGATGCAACCGGCGGATGGGGCGGCCCGGTCGTTCGGGTCGGCCGCCCGGCTCAGCGGCCTCGGGCCGGCGGGAGTGGCGCCTGGCCGTGGGCGACGCGGCCCTGCACGATCGTGAGCACGCACCGCGTTCCACGCGGGTCGTCAGCGGCGTACGGATCGCCTTCGAACACCGCCAGGTCCGCGCGCATCCCCGCCCGCACGATGCCGACGAAGCGGTCCTGTCGGGCAGCGGTCCTGCCACCGAGGCTCGACATCGACACCGCCTCGAGCCGCCCGACCGAGTGCCGGGGCTCCGGGTGATGCTCAGCGGCGTGGACGATGCCCCAGGGGTCCATCGGCGTGACGTGGGCATCGGAGCCGAAGGCGATCGGGATCCCGCGATCCGCCATCGACCGGAAGGGGTTGGTCCACCCCGCCCGCTCGGCGCCGAGTCGTGCGTGGTACATCCCCTCGGGTCCCCCCCACCGCGCCTGCGTCCCGGGCTGTGCCGAGATCAGCAGGTCCAGTTCGGCGAGGTCGTCGAGGAGGTCAGGGGTCAGTACCTCCGCGTGCTCGATGCGGTGTCGGCCACGCTGGATGGCGTCCTGGTCACCACGGGCGGCGAGGTGACCGGCCACCGCGCGCCAGCACCGCACGACCTGCGTCAGCGCAGCGTCGCCGACGGCGTGCACGCCGGTCTGCAGCCCGGCACGGGTCGCCTCGAGGAACCATCGGGTGAGGGTCTCGTCGTCGTACTCGAGGTGGCCGTTCACCGATGGTGCGTCGGTGTACGGCGTCAGCAGGGCAGCGGTGTGCGCACCGATGGAGCCGTCCAGCAGGACGTCGCCGCCCACGTGGCGCAGGTCGCGTTCCAGCGGGACGTCGACCTCCAGCGAGCTCCAGTACGGCACCACCTCGATCGGCCAGGTGCCCGTCACCCAGGCATCGAAGTCGGCCAGTCCCATGATGTCCGGCCCACCCATCTCGTGGACCGAGGCGACCCCGAGCGAGGCGGCCTCCTCGACCGCGGCGCGGCGCGCCCTGCTGAGCTCGGACTCGCTCATCGCGCCCACCGACCAGCGGCGGACGACGTGGTTCGCCTCCCGACGGATCACCCCCGTGGGGCGCCCATCAGCCAGTTCGATGCCCTCCGCACGGGCCAGCGGGGCCGCCGACAGGGTCCGTCGGTCGATCAGGCCGGCGTGTCCGTCCACGCGGGAGAGGTAGACGGCCTGCCCGGGCGCGGCGCGCGACAGGGCGTCGGGATCCGGGAGGGGATCGGGGAAGCGGTACGGGTCCAGGCCGTGGCCCCAGATGACGCGGCCGGTGTGCTGCCCGGCGTAGGTGGCCACGGCCCTGAGCAGCTCCTCGCCGGAGCTCACCTCCGAGAGGTCCAGCCCGGTCAGGCTCAGCCCGGACATCGTCAGGTGTGCATGGGCATCCACGAAGGCGGGCCCGATCACGCAGCCGTCGAGGTCGATCCGGTCCCGGTACGGGGGCGCATCGGCCTCGTCGTCGCCGACCCAGACGACCCGACTCCCACGCACCACCAGGGCCCGGGCCCGGGTCCGGCCGCGCCCGAGGGTCACGATGCGGTCGGCGGTCAACAAGGTCCCACGGGTGGGGGCGGCGACCGAGGCCGGGCCCGGTCGCGGGATCGCCGTGGTCGCCGAGCCCGGTGGCTCGGCCGTGGTGTCGATGGGCGGGACGGGCGACGTGGAAGCCGCCGAGCTCGAGGTGGGGACGGCCCGTACGGGGGTCCCCGCCGTGCTGTGTGAGATCACCGTCGCTCCGGACGTGTGGGCGGCGCGTCGCCGTGTGATAGCAGGTCCGGGCAGCTCGCTCCAGCATCCGGCCACCACCGTCAGACGGTGGCAGCCACCGCGGTGCTGAACACCAGCAGCACGAAACCCGCGGCGAACAGTGCCAGGGCCGTCGCCGTCCGCCGTCGGGCCACGTGCACGCGACGGGCCTCGTCGACCATCGCGAGGATCGCGGTGACCAGCGCGGACAGCACGCTGCCCGCCGCCGTCACCACCAGCCACACGGCCAGACCGGCCGCACCGCTCGCACCCCACAGCCCGAGGGTGACGGCCGCCACCATCCCGACGACCACACCGGCCAGCAGGATCCGTCGGGTGAGCCGTAGGCGCGCCCGATCGTGGTCGGTGACCACGCGGCGGTCCGGCGGGTCGGCCCCGTCCTCGTCGTTGGTCACGACCCTTCGGCCGCCAGCTGCCGGGCGATCACGAGCCGCTGGATCTGGTTGGTGCCCTCGAGGATCTGCAGCACCTTCGCCTCGCGCAGGTAGCGCTCCACGGGGAAGTCCCGGGTGTAGCCCACACCACCGAGGACCTGCACCGCGTCCGAGGTGGTCTGCATCGCTGCATCGGTGGCGGTCAGCTTGCTCATCGCCGCTGCCCGGGTGATCGCGGACGCGTCCCGGTGCCCGTCCACGCTCGGCGCAGGCGCGCCCTCACGGGCGGCACGGTCGCGCAACCCCGCCGCCGCCAGGGTCAGGGCTCGCGCGGCCTCGGTCCGTGTGGCCATGTCGGCGAGCAGGAAGCCCACCCCCTGGAAGTCACCGATCGGGTGGCCGAACTGCTCGCGGTCGCGCGCGTAGGCCTGCGCCTCATCGAGGGCGGCCTGCGCCAGCCCGACGGCACAGGCCGCGATACCGAGTCGTCCGCCGTCGAGCGCCGCCATCGCGATGGCGAAGCCCCGTCCCTCGACGCCGCCGAGCAGCCGATCGGCCGGCACGGGCGCGTCGTCGAGGTGCAGCTGGGCGGTGGGTGAGGCGGCCAACCCCATCTTCTGCTCGGGCGGTGCCACCTCGAGGCCGGGCTGGTCGGCGTCGAGAACGAAGGCGCTGATGCCGCGGGGGCCGTCCGCGCCGGTGCGTGCCATGACCACGTAGCGATCGGCGACCCCGCCGTGGGTGACCCAGGCCTTGGTCCCGGTGAGCCGGTAGCCGTCCCCGTCACGGCGGGCCCGGGTCGCCAGCGCCGCGGCGTCGGAACCGGCCGCCGGTTCCGACAACGCGTAGGCCCCGAGCTTGCGGCCCGCCACCAGCTCGGGCACGAACCGCGTGCGCTGCTCGGCCGTGGAGAAGGTCGAGATCGCCCAGGTGGCGAGGTGGTGGACGCTGAGTCCCATGCCGACCACCAGCGAGGCACGGGCGAGCTCCTCGAGGACCAGCAGCGAGAGCCGTACCGACCCCGCTCCCCCGCCGACGTCCTCGGGGAAGGGCAGCCCCGTCAGGCCGAGGCGCGCGAGCTCGTCGAAGCTCTCGCGCGGGAACCGCGCCTCGGCCTCGGCCGCGGCAGCCCGGGGCGCGATCGTGGTCCGCCCGAACTCACGGACCACCGTGAGCAGTTCGGTCTCCTCGGCGGTGCGGGGGTGCAAGCTCACCCCTCGGCGCCGTCCGCACGGTCACGGGAGGGTGTCAACGACATCAGGATCCGGCGTGGCTGGTAGCCGAGCGACTGGAGGAAGCGACGCCCCGTGTCGTTGTCCGCGGCCACCGAGATCTCCACCACCGGCACGCGGGTGTCCTCCGCCCACTCCTGGATGGCGGTGATCAACGCTTCGCCGGCACCGCGGCGACGGGCGTTCCGCCGTGCGAAGACCGGGCCGATCGTGCAGCCAGCCGGGCGCAGCGTGCCCGCCGCGTAGCCGAGCGGTGTGCCCTCCTTCGGGTCGGTGGCCAGCCAGAAGATGCCACCCTGCGGCAGCGGCGGCTCCGGCAGCGCGTCCGGGTCGGCCTCCTGCTCCGTGCGGTACTCCACGGCCAACGGTCGGATCTCCTCGATCCGTGCCCGCCGGACCTGGATCGGACCGCCCGTACTCCCTGCCTCGCTCATCCGGTGTTCCCTCCCTGTCGGGTGGTCGGCCTGGCGGGCCGATCCGTTCCTGTGCCCGCCCACGGCACCGTCACCGTGCTCACCCGGCGATCAGGACCTGGCGCGGCCGGTGGTTCACCCGCTCGACGCCATCATCGGTGACGAGGACGATGTCCTCGATGCGCATCCCGAACCGGCCCGGCAGGTAGATGCCGGGTTCGACCGAGAACGCCATACCGGCCGTGATCGGGGTGGTGTTGCTCGACACGATGTAGGGATCCTCGTGGACGTCGATGCCGATGCCGTGGCCGGTGCGGTGGATGAAGTGCTCCCCGTAGCCGGCATCGGTGATCACCTGGCGGGCAGCCCGATCGATCTCGGCGGGGATGGCGCCCGGCCTCACGGCCTGGACGGCCGCATCCTGGGCCGCCTCGAGTACAGCGTGGGCCTCGGCGTAGCCGCCAGGCAGGGCTCCCACCGCGTAGTTGCGGGTCATGTCGGAGCAGTAGCCGTCCCGGCGCCCCCCGATGTCGACGACGACGGCGTCACCGTGTTCGAGGACCCGGTCGCCGACGGCGTGATGGGGTGAGGCCCCGTTGGGGCCGGAGCCGACGATCACGAAGGCCACCTCGTCGTGGTCGGCGAGGATCAACTCGGCGAGGTCGCGACCGACCTCGGCCTCGGTGCGCCCGGGCCGCAGCAACCCCACGGCGGCCGCGTGCACCGCGTCGATGGCGGCGCCGGCCGCCCTGAGTGCCTGCTGTTCCGCGGGGGACTTGCGGATCCGTAGTGGACCCAGCACGGGGGACGAGGGATGGAACCGTGTCGAGGGCAGTGCCGCCTGCAGGCGCAGGGTGAACACGGAGAACAGCTGGTCCGACACCGCGACGGCGGCGGGTTCCCCCGGACGGTGCAGCGCCTCGGCGACGATGGCGATCGGGTCCTGTGTCTCGGACCAGGGCACGATCGAGACCAGCTCGCCGGCGCCACTGTCCCGTGCGGCTGGGGCCTCGAGCTCCGGCACCACCAGCTGCGCGTCCCCCTCCGCCGGCAGCACCAGCAGCGTGAGCCGCTCCATGGCGTGGGCGTCGTAGCCCACCAGGTAGCGCAGATCCGGTGTCGGCCCGACCAGCAGCGCGTCCAGTCCGGCATCGCGGACCGCCCGCTGTGCCGCCGGCAACCGCTCGTGCTCCATGGTCCCCTCCTCGGGCCGGATGCTAATGCTCCCGGTCACAGCTTGAAGCGCAGTACCTGCCGGAGCACGTCGAAGCTCGCTGGTGAGACACCGAGGTACTCCCCGTCGGCCTCGACGTCGCGGGGCTCGGCGTTGGTCACCACCACCCTCGGCGAGGACCACTCACGGACGTCCGCGCGCGCCAGATGGCTCCCGGTGCGCAGCTGCGGTTGCGCGCGGAGCACGTCGACGGGACGTCCGCCCCAGGACTGCACGTTGAGTTCGCCGTCGGTCGGCATCGCGCGGGGTGCCACCCGCAGTCCCCCGCCGAAGAACTGTCCGTTGGCAACGATCACGTTGCAGACCGGCTCCGAGGTCGTCCCACCCGCGACCTCGACGGTGGTCTCGACCCGGCGGAAGTGCGGGACGGCGCCGACGATCGCGGCGGTGTAGCGCGCATGGCCGACCCGCCGCGGCAGACGGTTGGCCAGGCGGGACACGGCCCCGCCGTAGCCGACCTCGGCGATGTTGGCGAAGACGCGCACCTGCGGGCTGCCGTCAAGGCCGGTGTAGCGGACCCGTCCGAGATCGATCCGGGTGGTGTCCGCCGTGGCCAGGTGTCGGGCGAGTACCTCGGGGGGGCGGTCCAGCCCGAAGGTGCGCAACAGGTCGCAGCCACTCCCACCGCCGACCACCCCGAGGACCGGGTCGTCGCCGCGGACCCGACCGGTGTCCGCGTCGACGAGGCCGTTGACGACCTCGTGGACCGTGCCGTCCCCGCCCACGGCGATCACCCAGTCGGCGTCGTTCGTCGCCGGAACGTGGACGCCGCGAGCGTCGGGAAGA
>CAYXJD010000006.1:9371-20124 GCA_964465225.1 uncultured Actinomycetota bacterium | reverse complement strand
AAGCGGGTCGATGCCGAAACGGACGGCATCGTGGGCCGTCCAGCGCGGTGTCGGCGGCCGCACGGGCCAGGGTGCTGGCGTGGCCGCTGGCCGCGGTCATGGAGACCTCGGGGTGCACCCCGCGGGTCCGCAGCGCCGCCAGGAGGCGCTGCAGGACCGAGCCGTCGGCGCGACCAGCGGAGGGGTTGGCGATGAGCAGTGGCACGCCGAGTGGCTCTGTCACGCTCATGCCTCCACGATCCCGCGCCTGAGGTCCTCCACGCACTGCCCCGCCCGGGCGGACAGTTGGCCGCCGCCCACGGACCGCAGTTGGCCGACCAGGTCGGCGATCTGCTTGATGTTGCGGACGAAGTCGCCGCCGGTGACCTCCAGGGTGCCGAGTGCCTGGTCGAGATCCGCCCCGGCGGCCCATCGGTAGGCCGCAGCGACGAAGCCGCCGTCGAGCTCCTTGAGCGTGGACCGCAGGCCCGCAGCTCGCTCCCGGCCCCGCAACTCCTCGGCCAGGTCCAGGATCGACTCGGTGGCCTCCTCGAGGGCGAAGGTCGGCACGACGACCCGGGTGGAGGGTTCCGCGCCGCGGGGCTCGTAGAGGAACAAGGCCGCGATCCCGGCCAGCTCGGCCGGGTCCAGGTCGTCGAGCAGACCACGGCGCAGCGACTCGGCGACCAGCAGGTCCACCTCGCTGTAGATGCCGGCCAGGCGCAAGCCCTCGGAGGTGGGCGCGGGGGTCTCGTCGACGTAGCCGAGTTCGGTGAGCACCGTGAGGATCCGGTGCAGGTGGCGGACCAACGACCCCGTGGTGCGCCGGATCTCGGCCCGGAGCTGTTCCGCCTCCTCGAGCAGACCGTCCGCGCGGTACTGCCAGCGTTCGTGCTCGGTGCGGTCGGGGCAGCGGTGGCAGGGATGGGCCTTGAGCTGTGCCCGCAGTGCGAGCACCTCCTCGCTCGGCCCGCGGTCGGCCGCCTCACCGTCCGGGTCCGCGGGTCCGGCATGGTCGGCCTGCGGCGCCGACCATGGCGGATCGAGCGCCCGCAGCCGCCCGGCGATGTCCTTGCGGTAGTCCTGCTGGCGTGGGTTCCCGCTCCCGGGCAGGCGGATCCGTTCGACCGGCTCGGGGACCCGGTCGAGCTCGCGCGGACCGACCTTGGTCAGCGAACGTTCGTCGGTCACGATCTGGGCGATGGGGGTGCCCTTGCGGGTCAGGTGGACCCCCACGACCGCGACCAGTCCACGCTTGCCGGCCCAGGGCAGGTGGAGGACGTCACCCGGTTCCAGCCCGGCGATCCCGGTCCGCAGGGCCTGTTCGACGGCGTCCTTGCGGGCACGCGCCTCGGACTTCTCCCGACGGGACAGCTCGCGTCGGAGCGCCCAGTAGGCGGCCCAGTCGCCGTACTCGCACTCGAGGTGGCGCGCGTAGCCGGCGAGTCCCTCGTCGAGCTCGGTGAGCCGATCGCTCTTGCTCTCCACCCGCTGATCGGCCTCGAACTGGGCGAAGGAGGCGCCGAGCAGCTCCTCGGCCTCGCTGAGGTCGTGCCGTCGCAGCAGGTTGACCGCCATGTTGTAGGAGGGTTCGAACGAGCTGCGCAGCGGGTAGGTGCGGGTACCGACCAGGCTCGCGACGGTGCGGAAGTCGAGATCACGCTGGTGCAGCACGACCGCGTGCCCCACCCGGTCGATGCCCCGGCGGCCGGCGCGACCGGTCAGCTGGGTGTACTCCCCCGGGGTCAGCAGGACGTGCGACTCACCGTTCCACTTCTCCAGCCGTTCGAGCACCACGGTGCGGGCCGGCATGTTGATCCCCAGCGCGAGCGTCTCCGTCGCCGCGACCACCTTCAGCAGGCCGCGTTGGAACAGCACCTCGACGCACTCCTTGAAGGCCGGGACCATGCCGGCGTGGTGCGCGGCGACGCCATCGAGCGCACGCGCCCGGAAGCCGGCGTAGTCGAGTACCTCCAGGTCGGCGTCGGGGAGCTCACCGAGCAGGGTGTCGATGACCGCGGCGATCTCGGTGCGATCCTCACCGGTGGTCAGCCGTACCCCGGCGCGGTGCAGCTGCTCGGCCGCGTCCTCGCACCCCTTGCGCGAGAACACGAACAGGATCGCTGGCAGCCAGCTGCGCGCCGCGAGCTCCTCGACGACCTGTGGCCGGCTCGGCCAGCGCAGTCGGACCGACGGCGCCTGTCGTCGTCCCTTGTTCGACACCCGGTTGCGCTGTCGCGCACGCCGCTCGAGCATGACGACGTCCGGGTTGGGGACGCCGGCCAGGGCCTGCGAGGCCCGCTCCCGGTGTTCCTTGGTGGCGCCGCCCTTGCGTCCGGCGCGGAAGGTGTCGTAGACGCGGTCGTTGACGAAGTAGTGGTGGCGCAGTGGTACCGGGCGTGACTCCTCGAGGACCAGCTCGCAGCCCTCACCGGCGCCGGCCGGCCCATGGACGGAACGCACCTGGTCGAGCCACCGTCCGAACTCCTCGGCGTTGGACACCGTGGCCGAGAGCGAGGCGATCTGGACCGAGGCCGGCAGCTGCACGATGACCTCCTCCCAGACCGCTCCCCGGCTCCGATCGGCGAGGTAGTGGACCTCGTCGAGGACCACGTGGCGCAGGTCCGCCAGCGTCCTGGAGGCCTCGTAGATCATGTTGCGCAGCACCTCGGTGGTCATGACGACCACGGGGGCGTTGCCGTTGACCGAGCGGTCACCGGTGAGCAGCCCGACCTGCTCGGGGCCGTACCGCAGGACCAGGTCCCGGTACTTCTGGTTCGACAGCGCCTTGATCGGGGTGGTGTAGAAGGCCTTGCCGCCACGGGCGATGGCGTCGTGGCAGGCGAACTCCCCGACCACGGTCTTGCCGGCGCCGGTCGGCGCGGCGACGAGTACCGACCGGCCCTGGACCAGCGCGTCGATCGCCTGGTGCTGGAACGCATCCAGCGGGAAGCCGAGCTGCGCCACGAAGCGCTCGACGTGGATGGCGCGCTCCTCGTGCGGTTCCACGGTGCCTCGGTGGGGATCGGGGGCGGTCCGGGGGGCCGGCTCGCCGGGTGGCGGGCAGACTACGGCTTCGCCGGCCCGGGTCCGGCAGGTGGGAAGCCGGCTCAGGGCGCCCGGCCCTCCTCGAAGCCGCGCAAGGGGGGCAACGGTCCCACGTCGGTGCGGGCGCCGTCGAGATCGCTGGTCGAGGCCCGGGCGCTCGCGGTCAGCTGTTCCGAGCGGATCCGCAGGCGGCCCACCTCGGTCGTCAGGTCCCGGCGCAGGAGCTCGTCGTCCACGGAGGCCGCGTAGCCGAGCACCTCGACGGCGTCACGCGAGAGCGTGACCGCGGTGATGAACTGGCGTTGGACCGGCCGCGCCGAGATCGGGACGTCGGCCGCCGCCAGACGCAGCAGCGCTGCGTCGTAGGCGTCGAGCCAGCCGTCGAGATACGACTCGACCAGACGGGGGTCGCCATCGCGGCGCAGCGCGACCAGCGCCTCGCTGACGGGCACGAGGTCGTCGGTCGAGGAGGTCCAGATCCCATCGGCGTCCAGTGCGATGGGCAACACCGAGGCCTCTATGGCCTGGCGGGCACCGCGACCGGTGTCGGGGGCCGTGGCCCGGCCGATCGCGCCGCCGAGCAGGGCCGCCACCACCGCGATCGCCACCAGTGGCCCGAGGCGCAGCCGGCGTGCCGACAGCCGAGCCCTGAGGCGCAGAGGTGCCTTGGCCGGTCGCTCGCTCCCGGTCTCCGGAGCCGGTGCAGAGGTCATGACCGCCGTCGCGCCCGCCGGCGGTCGATCAGCCAGGCAGCCAGGATCGACAACTCGTAGAACGCGATCATCGGCCCGGCGACCAGCAGGAGGGTCACCGCGTCAGCCGTCGGCGTGATGAGGGCGGCCAGGGTGACCATGGCGACGATGGCGTAGGGCCGCCCCGCCCGCAGGTTCGCCGCCGTGAGGACCCCGACCAGCACGAGCGACACCAGCACCAGCGGCAGCTCGAACACCAGGCCGAAGGCCAGGCACATGCGCAGGAAGAAGGACAGGTACTCCGAGGCCGACAGGAAGGCTTCGATCCTCGGGCCACCGAGGGCGAGGAGCACCCGCAGCGCCTGCGGGATGATCAGGTAGGCCGCGAGGATCCCGACGCCCAGCATGACCTGGCTGAGCACCACGAAGGGCAGCGTGTAGCGACGTTCCCGCCTGGTGAGACCGGGCGTCACGAAACGCCACAACTGGTAGAAGATCACGGGCCCGCCGACGAAGAGTCCGATCATCAGCGAGGCCCGGATCCGGACGGAGAAGGGTTCCAGGGGCTTGAGGGCGATCAGGTTGCAGTTGTCCCGGCCCGCCTCGACGACCTCGCAGTACGGCGCGATCAGCAGCTCGAGCAGCACAGGGAACACCGCGTAGCCGACCGCGGTACCGATCGCCAACGCGATGATGGCCCGCACCAGCCGCGTGCGGAGCTCGCGGAGGTGCTCGGTGAGCGTCATCTCCCCCGCGGGACGCGAGGGGCTCTCCTCGTCAGCTGCCAAGCGCCGTCAGCGCCCGGTGTCCGCGTCCGGATCCGAGGCCCGCTGGCTGCCGTCCTCGGTCGGCGGGGCATCTTCCGCCGCGTCATCGTCGTCCAGCGCGTCCTTGGTCGCCTTCCGGAACTCCTTCATGGAGGAGCCGATGGACCCGGCGAGATCGGGGAGGCGCTTCGCTCCGAACAACAGCAGCACGATGACGAGGATGATGACGAGCTCGGTTGGTCCCAACCTCACGGCCTGCTCCTCGTAGGTGTACGTCCGCATCCTACCAGTGCCGCAACCGTGTTCTGGGGCTGCCGGTCAGCCGTGTTCCCGGCCGCTGCTGAGCCGTTGCAGGCTCGAGTGCAGCCGGTCCAGTTCGCGACGGGTGACGCTCTGCTGGTCGCTGATCGCGGCCGACGCCGCCGTGAGCCGCTCGGCAGCGGTCGTCGCGTCGTCGATCGCGCGGCCGACCCGCTGCGTCACGATCGCGGTGACCGCCGCGATCGCGAGCACCGTCACCAGTGCCCCGACGACGATGGCGACGAGGGCGATGCTGCTCATCACGGGGTCCTGGCCGGGTGGACCGCAAGCCTAGCGAGCCGGATGGCGATCCTGCCTCACGCGGGGGTGGAGCGCAGCAGGTCCGTGAACCAGTCCTGCCGCTCGAGCGCGAGGTGGAGGTCGAGCAGATCGTCGTGCGTGAGTCGGGGCCCGCCCGGCGGGAACTCGGGGTGCGGTGGGAGCTTCGGTCCCGCCTCGGCGACCGTGACACCACCGGTGGTCAACAGTTCGGCGATCCGTTCGTCGGCTGGCTTGGCGACGACGTCCTCGCAGTCCGGACAGCGGAACCGGTACTCGCTGCCGTCCGAGACCAGGCCGTCGGGGGCACGTACGACGTGCAGGACGACATCGTCGGGTCGCAGGTCGACCTCGCCACAGGATGGGCAGCTGGCGCGGATGCGGGTCATCTCGCGACCTCCTCGGGTAGGCGCACCCAAGGTGTCGGCGCGTCGCTCGACGGCCTGTAGCCCCGGATCAGCACGATCCCGGCAGGAGCGGGCCGCGGGGACCAGGTCCGCCCCCGGCCGGATCGCTGCACCCACCGGCGGGCTCCCGGCCAGCAGGGCTCAGGGCCTGGCTGCGCGCTCCAACGCACGGGCGGCCTCCTCGCGGACCGTCACGACCAGCTCGTGCGGTTCCTCGACCACCGCCTCCCCCGCCGCCATCAGGACCAGCTGGGCCACGAAGCGCAGCGCGTCCGTCCGCAGCCGCAGGGAGGCGCCGCCGTCGGGATGCTCGATGCGCTCGTCCACGACGACCGCGTCCTCCAGCCAGCGGCCACGGGGACTGACACGCAGGACCACGGCAACGTCGTCCGGGCCGGGGACGTAGCGCGGCGGGTCGAGGTGAACTGGTGCCGGCACCGTCGCGGCCCGCCCGCTGACACGGGCGCCGGCGACCCGGTCGAGGCGGAACACCCGTCGCTCCCCCACCCCGTGGTCGTGGCCCTGCAGGTACCAGTTCCCCTCGCGGACGTGGAGCGCCCAGGGGTCGACGACCCGCTCGATCGGCACCTCGTCGGCCCGACCCTGGTAGTCCAGCAGCACCTGCTGACGGTCACGCACGGCACGGCGCAGGAGCGGGAGCAGCTCGACCTGCTCGGGCTCCAGCACGTCGGCGGAGCGCTCGGGGATGTCCAGCGCAGCCCGGATCCGGCCCACCGCCCGGCGCAGCGCCGGCAGTTCGTCGCCGAGCGCCTCGGCCACCGCGTCCACCGTGACCACCAGTCGCAGCGCCTCGCGCGGGGTCGGACGCAGGGGACGCTTGAGCTCCTCGGCCATCCGCAGGACGACGCGGTCCTCGACGAGCGTGACCTCGAACAGGTCGCCACCGCCGAGCCCCGGGAGGCCGCAGAAGTCGAGGTGACCGAGATCCTCGCGGATGGTGTCCTGCGACACCTGGAAGGTCGCGGCGACCTCGGCGACGCTGGCACCCGGACGCTCCAGCAACCAGGGCACCATGGTGAGCAGGCGTGCCACGTCAGCGGCGGCGCTCACCCGGCCACCTCGGGGTCCTCGGCAACGCGGGCGGTCCCGCGATCGGCGGACCCGGCTCCGCCGTGGGCGGCCAGGACGGCGTTGAGGCCCGCACGGACCTGGGCACGCAGCTGCGGCGGACCCAGCACCTCGACCGATGCCCCGAGGCCCAGGATCCACGCCCGATCCCGCACCGGGTGCAGTTCGTCCAGGGTCAGCACCGGCCAGCCATCGTGCGTGCGGCCGGTGTCGCGCCCGCCGCGTAGTTCGACCGCCCACCGGGCCTCCGGCGCCGCGGCCAGGGTGACCTCGACGCCGGGCAGCGCCGGACCCGAGACCGCGGCGGCCAGGTCGACGTCGTCGGGTGGAACGAACGCCCCCGGCTCGCCGACCGTGGCCGGGGTCGCGGTCATGCGGTCCAGCCGGAAGGCCCGCAGCGCATCACGGGTGTGATCACGACCGACCAGGTACCAGGCGGCCCGGCGCTGCACCACGCCGTAGGGATCGACCGTCCGGATCGAGGTGGTCCCGTCGGCCCCGCGGTAGGTGAACCGCACGGGGATGCGCTGGACGACGGCGTCGGCGACCGCGTCGACCGGCTCGGCCGAGACGTCCACCCTGGTCTCGCCCGGCAGGTCCAGGGGGACCGGATCCGGGGCACGTGCCGCCAGCTTGGCCAGTGCGAGCGGGGTGTCCTGGGCGCCCGTCAGGCGCACCGCGAGCGCCAGGGCCGCCACCTCCTCGCCGGTCAGCTCCACGTCGGGCAGCTCGTAGGAGCGGCGACGGATCGTGTAGCCGAGCTCATCGCTCATCGGCAGCGCGACCGTCTCGATGGGGACACCGAGCGCTCGGAGCTCGTCCTTGTCGCGCTCGAACATCCGTCGCGCGCTCGCCGTGGTGCCCTCGGTGTAGTAGCGGGTCCGCCGGCGGATCTCGGCCAGGCTCATCGCGCCGGGCGTCTCGAGCAGAGCGATGGTCAGGTTGACCAGACGTTCGATCTTCTCCGCCACCGGTCCTCCCGGGCCGCTCGTGGTCGCGAGCGTAGACGCGGCGCCTGGCAGCGCCACCTACCGTCGAGGCTGCCCGTAGCCGCAGACGGTAGGAGAGCCAGGTGGACCCGAGCGAGACCGCGTCGAACGAGCCGGGCGAGGCAGGTGCGCCGGCGGATCCGGCGTCGGCCAGCACGCCCGCACCCCAGGGGCCGAGCGGGCCCCGTGCGCCGGCTGGTCCGGTGGATCCGGTGCTGCTGCGCGAGGCGGTCGGGCAGGTGGTCCCCGACGGGTTCCACCACGACGTGGTCCAGGTGCCCGTGATCATCCCCCATCCCGTCGCCGCGGTCTGGGGCTGGCTCGACGATCCCGCGACCTTCGTGGACGGGCAGGTGTGGCCCTTCGCCGTGGAGTTCCACCACCCGCCGGGCACGCAGGCCTTCCGTCCCGGGGTACGCAACGACCATCACGGTCCGTTCCTGAGCCTGCCGGCGGTGGTCGGAGCCGTCCGCCCACCGGCCCACCGGGAGCTGCTGTACCTCTACGGCGCCCACGTGTTCAGCATGCGCCTGCTCCGGCCCTCGCGGCTGCTGTTCGATCTGGAATCGAGCCACGATCAGCGCCGTACCCGTCTGACGGTGACCACCGAGGCGGTCGTGCGCACCCCGGTGCTCGGTCCGTGGCGGGCGGGCAACCGGTGGTTCTGGCCCCGCCTCGGCCGGTGGTGCGAGGCGAGCCTGTCGGCCCGTGCCGATGGCACGCGCTGAGACCGCCGCGGTGGCCACCGCCGGTCACCTGGCGACGATCACCGCCGGTCACCTGGCGACGATCACCGCCGGTCACATGGCGGCGATCAACCGATCCACGCGCTCGTCCTCGGCCCGGAAGGGGTCCTTGCACAGCACCGTGCGCTGGGCCTGATCGTTCAGCTTGAGGTGCACCCAGTCCACCGTGTAGTCGCGTCGCTTGGCCTTGGCCTCGCGGACGAAGCGGCCCCGCAGCGCTGCCCGTGTCGTGGCGGGTGGCTCGGTCCGGGCGCGCTCCACCTCGGCGTCGTCGAGGACGTGCTCGACCCGTCCCTGTCGCGCCAGCAGGTGGTAGAGCCCCCGGTCGCGCAGGACGTCGTGGTAGGACAGATCGAGCAGGCCCACCCTGGGGTCGGTCAGCGCCAGATCGTGCTTGGCCCGGTAGGCCTCGACCAGCTGGTACTTGGCGACCCAGTCGAGCTTGCGGCCCAACGACATGGGATCGCTCTCCAGCCGTTCCAGCACGTCGCGCCACGCGGCCACGACGTGTCGGTCGGTCTCCGTGGCATCGGGATCGGCCGCGACGAAGCGGTCGACCCGTTCGAGGTAGGCCTGCTGGATCTCCAGCGCGCTCAGTTCGCGGCCGTTGGCCAGACGCAGCCGTCTCGTCCCGGTCAGGTCGTGGCTGATGTCGCGGATCGAGCGGATCGGGTTGTCCAGCGACATCTCCCTGAGGACGGCCTGCTGTTCGAGCATCCGCAGCACCAGGTCGCAGGTCGCGACCTTCAGCCAGGTGGTGTACTCGCTCATGTTCGAGTCGCCGACGATGACGTGGAGACGGCGGAACCGTTCCGCATCGGCGTGGGGTTCGTCCCGGGTGTTGATGATGGGCCGCGAACGGGTCGTCGCCGAGGAGACCCCCTCCCAGATGTGTTCGGCACGCTGCGCCAGGGCGAAGATCGTCCCACGCGGGGTCTGCAGCACCTTGCCGGCGCCGGCGAAGACCTGCCGGGTGACCAGGAACGGGATCAGGGCCTCCGCCAGGCGCTGGAACTCGCCGACCCGGGCGACCAGGTAGTTCTCGTGACAGCCGTAGGAGTTGCCGGCCGAATCGGTGTTGTTCTTGAACAGCGAGATGCGACCGTCGATGCCCTCCTCGGCCAGGCGCGCTTCTGCCGAGCGGACCAGCGCCTCGACGATCCGTTCCCCGGCCCGGTCGTGGGTGGTGACCTGCAGCGGGGAATCGCACTCGGGCGTGGCGTACTCCGGATGGGAGCCGACATCGAGGTAGAGGCGGGAACCGTTCTCCAGGAACACGTTGGAGGAGCGGCCCCACGACACGACCCGACGGAAGAGGTACCGGGCGACCTCGTCGGGGCTGAGGCGGCGCTGGCCATCGATGGTGCAGGTGACGCCGTACTCGGTCTCGATACCGAAGATGCGCCGTCTCATACCGCGCTCCTGCCGGCTTGGGCACGGACGGTGACTCCCCGACCAGGCCGGGCCGGGCCGGCGGTGATCGGCTCGCCTCCGCCACGGGAGACCGGCGTTGTCCGGGGAGTGCTCACGCGTCGAGGATCGTGGTGAGCTCGTCCACCGCCAGCCGGAAGAACCGGCGTCGGGCCCGGCGCGCATCCAGTCCCGAGACCTCCAGGACCCCTGCTTCCAGGGTCCGGCCAGCCACGTCCGACAGCGCGCCCACGGCCGCCCGCACGGCGTCGTCGCGACCCATGGCGGGCAGGAAACGCTCCTCGAGCTTGGTCCGCAGCGGCTCGGTCTCCCCCCCGATCGCCACGAAGCGGTGCTCGTCCACGATCGAGCCGTCGTAGAGGATGTGGAACAACTCGAGGCCTCCGGCGATCCCGGCCTCCTCGCCGGCCTCCTCGGCGTTCGGGCCGTGGGCGTCGGTCTCGTCGCCGGTCCCCTCATCGTTGCGCTGCCCGGTGGCCGGTGGTCCGCTCCTGGCCTCGCCTGTGTCGCTGCGTGAGGCATCGACCTGGGCGATGAGCAGTTCGACCTCGAAGGGCTTGGTCTCGCCCATGAAGCTGGCACCGAGCGCCTGCGAGTAGGCGTTGGCCAGCGGCTTGGCCGTGACGTCCTCGCGCGCGTACTGGTAGCCCTTGACGTCGGCCAGTCGGATGCCCGCCACGCGCAGCGCCTCGAACTCGTTGTAGCGGCCGACGGCGGCGAAGCCGATCGAGTCGTAGATCTCCGAGGTCTTGTGCAGCGACGACGAAGGGTTCTCCCCGGCGAAGATCACCCCGTGGGCGAACTCGACCGCGACCAGGGCCCGCCCGCGCGCGATGCCCTTGCGGGCGAACTCCGCCCGGTCCTTCATCAGCTGTTCGGGAGCGACGTAGAAGTTGGCGGCCACTGCGGGTTCCTTGGTCTCGGATGGGCTCAGGAGGTGCGCGGCGGCGCCTGGGCCGCGTCGGCGGGCTCCGGCCGGGTCACCGGCGTCGATCGGCGAAGACAGCCTCCACGTGCGCCGCGACC
>CAYXJD010000006.1:0-9271 GCA_964465225.1 uncultured Actinomycetota bacterium | reverse complement strand
CCGGCCGGGTCACCGGCGTCGATCGGCGAAGACAGCCTCCACGTGCGCCGCGACCTCGTCGGTCTCGAGCTCCCGGTAGCCGTCCGCGTCGATGACGGAGATGATGGGATAGATCCGACGGATCAGGTCGGGACCTCCGGTCGCGCTGTCCTCCTCGGCGGCGTCCGCGAGCGCCTCGAGAGCGGTGCGCACGGCGGTGTCGGGCTCCCCCTCGGGATCGACCAGACGCTTCAGCGTGGCCCGCGCAGCCAGGGAGCCCGAACCCGTCGCAGCCTGCGCGGTCGCGACGTAGCGGCCGCCGACGGGGTCGTACTCGAAGATCCGGGGCGCGAGGGTGCGGGGGTCGATGCCCGCGAACAGTGGGACGACCACGAGCCCCTGCATCGCCATCGGGAGGTGGGCCCGCAGCAGTCCGGCGAGCTTGTTCGATTTGCCTTCCAGCGACAGTGGCTCGCCCTCGACCTTCTCGTAGTGCTCGAGTTCGGTGGCGAAGACCTTGGCCAGCTCCATGGCCGGACCAGCCGTGCCCGAGATCCCGATCGCGGAGTGGTCGTCGGCCGGGAAGACCTTGCGCATGTCACCGCGCGAGATGAGGTTGCCGGCCGTAGCCCGCCGGTCGCCGGCGACCACCACGCTGTCGCGGGCGACGACGGCCAGGACGGTGGTCCCCTCGACCAGCTGCTCCTTCAGCTCCGCGGGCACCTCCGCGCCACCGAGCAGCGCCGGGACGGCGTCGGGGGCCATCGCCCGAAGCGTCGCCGCGAACGAACTGTGCTGGACGTCGAACGCGGTCGGGAAGGCGGAACGCAACGCATCGGGGTGTGAGCTCACGGGCGACCTCCGGCCGGCGGGTGCCCGAGCGTAACGTGCGATCGCCCGTCGCCGTGCCGGACGCTGGCCGCTACCGCCTGCTCTGGGCCGGGCGCTGGTCTCCTGGCCACGCGTCGGCACGGGGACCAGCCGCCGCCCACAACCAGGGGACTACGGTCGACACGGGAACGGTCACCGATCCGAGGGAGGCAAGCCGTGAAGCGCATCATCGTGGGCGTCGATGGGTCCGAGGGGTCACAACGCGCGCTGGACTGGGCCGCGCGGGAGGCCGGCCTGCGTGATGCCAGCCTCGAGGTCGTCACGACCTATCGATCCGAGCCCGAGTGGGCTGGTTTCCCGGTCGATGGCGGGATGAGCTCCGAACAGATCGAAGCCGCCCGCAGGAGCATCGAACTCGCCACTCGCCGAGCGGCCGAACACGCGCAGGCCGTGGTCGACGAGATGATCGCCGGCCTGCCAGGCACCAGCGACGCAGAAGCGGTGGTCGTTGCGAGTCAGCGACCGGCGGAGGTACTGGTGGAACGATCCCACGGCGCCGAGATGCTGGTGGTCGGTTCTCGCGGGCTCGGGGGCTTCAAGAGCCTGATGCTGGGCTCCGTCAGCCATCAGTGCGTGACCCACGCCGACTGCCCGGTCGTGGTCATCCGACCCGCGCCCGATGGGGCAGCGTGAGTCGACCCCGAACGCGTCCGGTCCCACACCGCCGGCATCACGCTCAGCCAGCGCGCGATCGCGCGTCCCCGATCACCAGGGAACAGCCACGTCGGGCAGGGTGAACTACTGGCCGCCCTTCTGGACGTAGGAACGCACGAACTCCTCGGCGTTCTCCTCGAGCACATCGTCGATCTCGTCGAGCAGTTCGTCGACGTCGTCGATCACCTCACGCGTGTCGGAGCGGGACGTGGTCTCGGCCTGCTCCTCGGGGGCGTCCTCGGCGGTGTCGCGCCGCTGGACCTGACCGCTGTCGCTCATGCTGTGTCCTTCGGCTGGTGTCCAGCAGGGTAGCCCCGGGCGGTCCCCGAGGGGCGGTCCCCGACGGGCGGCTGCAGCACCACCTCGCACAGCACCGTGCACCGCACCGTGCTCAGGTGGGCTCAAGTCGTCAGACGCGCCAGCAGTTCCGCGGCTGAATCGACCTCGTCGAGCAGTGCGCCGACCTGTGCCCGGGTGCCGCGCCCCGGCTCCATCATCGGGACACGCTGCAGTGCATCCCGTCCGAGGTCCAGGATCAGCGAGTCCCAGCCGGCGGCCACGACCTGGCTGCGGAACCGACGGATGCACTCGCCCCGGAACCATGCCCGGGTGTCCTCGGGCGGGGTGTGGACCGCCGCTGCCACCTCGGCGTCGGTCACCAGGCGTTCCACCAGCCCCCGCGCAACCAGGCGGTGGTAGAGCCCCTTGTCGGGACGGATGTCGTGGTACTGCAGCTCCACCATCTTGAGGCGGTCGTGGCTCCAGTCCAGCCCGTGTCGGCCGCGGTAGCTCTCCAGCAGGTCCAGCTTGGTGGCCCAGTCGACCTGGCCGACGAGCTTGCGGGGGTCGTCGGCAGCGGTGACCAGCAGGGCCTCCCACCGCTCGAGGACCTCCTCCTCCACCGTATCCACGCCCTCGGCACGTTCCTTGACGTAACGGCGGACCGCGTCGAGGTACCACCGCTGCAGCGCCAGCGCCGTGGTCGTCGAGCCGTCCTGGAGCGCGAGCGGGGTGCGTGCGGACAGGTCGTGGGAGACCGCGTGGAACGCCCCCACGGGATCGACGAGCTCGGGGACCTCCGGGAGGGCGTCGTCCTCGATCGCGTCCAGGAGCAGCAGCATCGTCCCGACCTTGAGGAAGGTCGCGACCTCGCAGAGGTTGGCGTCGCCGTTGATCACGTGCAGCCGGCGGTAGCGCTCCGGATCGGCGTGGGGCTCGTCGCGGGTGTTCATCAGTGGCCGCTTGAGCGTGGTCTCGAGCCCGAGCTCGACCTCGAAGAAGTCGGCCCGCTGGGAGAGCTGGAAGGTGACCTCGGGATCCAGCCCGCTGCCGAGCCGTCCGGCACCGACGAACAGCAGCCGGGAGACGAAGAAGGGCAGCAGCTGGCGGGTCAGGCGACCGAAGGGCACCGAGCGGGGCACCAGGTAGTTCTCGTGGGTGCCGTAGGCGGCGCCCTTGCCGTCGGTGTTGTTCTTGTGGATCAGGACCCGGCTGCCGGCGGCCAGCGTGGCAGCGGCTCGCTCGGCGGCATCGGCCAGGATGAGCTCGCCCGCCCGGTCCCAGATGACCAGGTCCCGGGCGTTGGAGCACTCCGGGGTCGCGTACTCGGGATGGGCGTGGTCGACGTAGAAGCGGGCGCCGTTGGTGAGCACGGTGTTCGCCAGCCCGAGTTCGTCGTCGATCATCGCCTCCATCGGTTCCGGAGCGGGTCCGCCACGGGCGTCGCGCAGCGGCGACTCGTCGGTGTGATCCCAGCGCACCTCCTGGCGCCCGGCTGCGCGGTACGCACCCACCACCAACGAGGAGGCGAGCACCGGGTTGACCGGCGTCGGACCGTCGACGGCGATGCCGTACTCGGTCTCGACACCGACGAACTTGGCCGTGCTCACAGGTACTGGCCGGGGTTGACGTTCTCGATCGAGCGGCCGGGTGTCTCCTGTCCCGCCAGCAGGGTGCGGACGTAGACGATGCGTTCGCCCTTCTTCCCGCTGATCCGGGCCCAGTCATCCGGGTTGGTCGTGTTCGGGAGGTCCTCGTTCTCGCGGAACTCCTCCCGGATGGCCGTGAGCAGGTCGGCGGTGCTCAGACCGCGCTCCTCGGTCGCCAGGAACCGTTTGATCGCGAGCTTCTTGGCACGCGCGACCACGTTCTCGATCATCGCCCCGGAGTTGAAGTCCTTGAAGTACAGGACCTCCTTCTCCCCGTTGGCGTAGGTGACCTCGAGGAACTCGTTGTCGACCTCGTCGGCGTACATCTTCTCCACCGTCCGCTCGATCATGCGCGTGACCGCGGCGGCCGGTCCCCCGGCTTCGGTGACCTCGGAGGTGGCCAGCGGCAGGCCTTCGTGGAGGTAGATCCCGAAGATCTCGCGGGCCGCCCCGGCATCGGGACGGTCGACCTTGATCTTCACGTCGAGCCGTCCGGGCCGCAGGATCGCCGGGTCGATCATGTCCTCACGGTTGGAGGCGCCGATCACCACGACGTCCTTGAGCCCCTCGACCCCGTCGATCTCGGCGAGCAGCTGCGGCACGATGGTCGTCTCGACGTCGGAGGAGACACCCGAACCGCGGGTGCGGAACAACGACTCCATCTCGTCGAAGAACACGATGACCGGGAAGCCCTGCGCTGACATCTCGCGGGCACGCTGGAAGATCAGTCGGATCTGACGCTCGGTCTCCCCGACGTACTTGTTCAGCAGCTCGGGGCCCTTGACGTTCAGGAAGTAGCTGGTCACGTCCTGGCGGCCGGTGCGCTCGGCCACCCGCTGCGCCAGCGAGTTGGCCACGGCCTTGGCGATCATCGTCTTGCCGCACCCCGGCGGGCCGTACAGCAGGATGCCCTTGGGCGCCTTGAGCTCGTGCTCGACGAACAGCTCCGCGTGCAGGTAGGGCAACTCCACCGCGTCACGGATGGCTTCGACCTGCGCGCCGAGGCCGCCGATCTGGTCGTAGCTGACGTCGGGGACCTGTTCCAGGACGAGCTGCTCCACCTCGGCCTTGGGGATGCGTTCCAGCGCGGTGTTGGCCCGTGGATCGAGCAACAGGCTGTCACCGGCCTTCAGGGTGAGCTCCTGCAGTGGTCGGGCGAGGCTGACGACGCGCTCGTCGTCGGTCCGACCGACGACCAGCACGCGGCCGTCGGTGAGCAGCTCCGCGAGCGTGACGACCTCACCGCGGTCGTCGAACCCGGCGAGGCCCACGATGCTCATGGCGTCGTTCAGTCGGACCTGCTGCCCCGGCTCCAGCTGCTCGAGCTCCACCTCGGGACCTGCCGCCACCTCGAGCTTGCGCCCCGACACCATCACCGTGGCGGTGTCCTCCTCCGAGCCGACGCCGAGGTAGGTGGCGTAGGTCTGGGGTGGAGCGGAGAGCCGTTCGACCTCCTCGCGCAGGGTGGCCAGCTGCTCGCGGGCAGCGGCCAGCGTCTCGGACAGCTTGGCGTTCTGCGCCGTCGCGGACTGCAACCGGCTCCGCGTCTCGAGCAGCCGCTCCTCCAGCACCCGGACCCGGGTGGGTGCGGTGGCGAGTCGGCGGCGCAGGAGTTCCGCCTCCTCGCGGAGCATCTTGACCTCGGCGAGGACGGCATCGGGATCGTTCGGATCGGCCGGTTCCGGTCGCGGGATCGCGGGGTCGTCGAACCCCCAGCCGCCGGTCCCGAGCGGATCGGACCCGGAGGGCGGGACCGCATCCTCGGCGCCGTTCGCGTCCTGCTCTGGACCCACCACGCAGCCTCCTCGCGTCGCGTCGACGGCCGGAGTGCGGTCACGACGGCCGCTCGCCGGAGCGAGTGTACGAGGGCACGGTCCGCGGGGACACCCCTTGTGCTGGTGGTGTCTACCAGGGACCGATGCGAACGCTGCGGCGAACGTCGGCGTGCACCTCGGGCGTGCACCTCGGCGCGGCGGGAGCGGTCGCCAGGCATCGCTTGCGTCCCTGCGACCGGACTCGGCCGTTCGGACGGGTTGCCTTGCGAGCTTCTGTCGACAGGATGCGGCATCTTCCGTACGTGCCCAGCCTGCACGTCCCGGTCGCCGACGATCCGGAGCAGCTCGTGAGCCCACTCACCGAACTGGCTGCGTTGATCGGCGCGGCTGCGGCCGGGGCGATCATCGCGGTGACCGTGATCGGTGCGAGTCTGCTGCTGGCACTGCCGGCCGTGGTGGTGGTCGCCGTCGTCGCCCTCGTCACTCTGCGGCGCGACGCCGGCTGAGCCGGCGGGCGGAGCACCAGCGGTGGTGGCCACCGCTCACCCATCACTCGTCGTCGGGCTCCCGCGAACGGTCGCTGGCCTCCCAGTCGACCTGGCCGCCCGTGTCGGCCTTGCGTCGGCGTCGCGCCGGTCCGCCCTCCTCGCGCGACGGCACCCGCCGAGCGGTGGTCAGGAAGGCGGTGTGGGCCACCATGCGGTGTGCCGGTCGGACCGCCAACCCGTCGACGTCCCAGCCCCTGACCAGGGTCTCGGTCGTGCGGACCTCGGTGAAGCGCCCGTCGGCCCAGAGCGCGTCGCTGACCCGCATCACCTGCGGGACACCGGGGGTGTAGGTGCACACGATCCCGCCGGGCGCCAGCGACTCGGCCGTGCCGGCGATCGCCCGCCACGGCTCCAGAAGGTCCAGCACGACGCGATGGGCCCGCTGTGCTCCCAGGACGTCGACCACGTCGTCGATCACGAGGTGCCAGTTGTCCGGCACGCCACCGTGCAGCCGTTCGACGTTGCGGCGAGCGATCCGGGCATGGTCCTCGCGCCGCTCCACGGAGAGCACCTGACCGGTGGGCCCCACCGCCGCCAGCAGGGCCATGGTCAGTGCCCCGGAACCGGCACCCGCCTCGATCACCGTGCAGCCGGGTCGGATGTCGGCCATGGCCACGATCATGGCCTGGTCCTTGGGGTAGACCACCTGCGCGCCGCGCTGCATCTTGAGGATCAGGTCCTCTCGGGTCGGGCGCAGGACCACGACCTCCATGCCCTTGGTGGTCCGGATCGCGCTGCCCTCACGGGCGCCGATCAGCTCGTCGTGCTCCACCAGGCCACCGTGGCTGTGCCACTGGGCGCCCGGGTCGAGGTCGACGAGGTAGCGGCGTCCCTTGCGATCGAGCAGCAGCACGAGTTCGCCCGCAGCCAGGGGGGCGTCGGTGCCGGGCAGCAACGGCCCGGCCGGTGGGGTGGCAGGCGTGGTCATCCTCGGGCCGCGCGATCCGCGGTGGCGGCGGCCCCGCCACGGCTGTCGACGCCACCCGTCACGGGCAGCGCCGCCAGGATCAGCTCGCGCTGGCGGCAGAACGCGCAGGTCTGGCCGGTGGTGGGCATGCCGCACGACGTGCAGGCTCCCACGGTGACGTCGTCGGCGGTGACCGGGTCCACCAGGCGCTCCTGTCGGTCGTAGAACCCGAAGAGGAACTGGGCCTTCAAGCCGGGCGCACCGTGCTCGAGCAGATCGAACGCCGCCTTCAGGTCGTGACCGGTGTTGCCGTCGACCAGTGGACACTCCTCCACCACGTAGTCGATGCCACGGACCACGCAGTAGGCCGCCGACTCCCGCTCGGACAACCGGTACAGCGGCTTGATCTTGCGGACCTGGTTGGTGCCGGTCGCCGGCAGCACGGGGTGCTGGCGGGCAAGGAAGGTCTCCTGCCACCGCAGGACGTTGCCGAGCAGGGTGGCCGCCTCGTCGTCGAGGTTGTGGCCGGTGACCAGGACGTCGTAGCCGTGGTCGACCGCGACCCGATTGAAGGCGTAGCGCTTCGACAGCCCGCAGACCCCGCAGGTCGACCGGCCGGACGCAGCCGCGCCGCTGGGGGTGCCGTAGCCGTAGGTCGCCGCGAGGTCGACGACGTGCAGACGGAGACCTCGTGCCGCGGCGAACGACTGGCAGACCTCCTGGCTGCGCTGCGAGTAGCCCCCGATGCCGAGCCCCACGTACAGCCCGTCGACGCGGTAGCCCATGGTGTCGAGTGCGTCCCACAGCGCCAGCGAGTCCTTGCCGCCGGAGACCGCCACCAGCAGGCGGTCGTCGTAGGAGCACATGCGTTCGCCGTCGGGCCGGGCCGGCGGATGATCGATCGCCTTGCGCACCTGCCGGTGGACGTGGTCGACCAGGTGCTCGGCGCACCACGCGGCACGGTGCCGACGTTCCTCGAGCACCGCGGGCGCCCGGCAGATCGCGCACCGCGGCGCGCTCTCGGCCCCTCCGGAGATCACCGGTCGGATCTCCACCTCGGCATCGGCAGGCAGAACGTGGTCGGCGGTGACCAGCGCGGCCTCGTGCAGCACCAGCACCGTGTGCGGCAGGACATCGAGGTGGTCGAGGAGCTCTGCGACCGACATCGGACCCTCTGCCTCGACCTGACGGTCAGGGTTGCGGAGCCGTATACGCATGCTGCACCTCCTCTGAGCCGTCGTGCGGCGTCGGACCCGCCTCAGCGGTCCTGGCTCGTGGCCGACATCGGGGGCTCGGTCGTGCCGACCGTCGCCGGCAGCTCGACCGGTGTACCGGGAGGCAGGCTGACCTGCGTGCCCCGGACGTCGATGGTGAGCTCCTCACCGTCGGTCACCTCGAAGGTGAACGTGTCGTGGGTGAGGTCGATCCGCACCTGACGGTCGTGGAACCGCAGGGAGAACCCGAGCCGGGTCCACGGTCGTGGCAGGCGTGGGTCGAAGGACAGCTCCCCGTGGAAGTCGCGCAGGCCGCCGAACCCGTACACCAGCGTCATCCACACCCCGCCGACCGATGCGACGTGCACCCCGTCGACCACGTTGCCGGCGACGTCGGCCAGGTCCATCAACAGCGCGTACTGGAAGTACTCCAGCGCCTTGCGCTCGTAGCCCACCTCGGCGGCCAGGATCGCCTGCACGCAGGCGGACAATGAGGAGTCGCCGGTGGTGAGCGGGTCGTAGTAGTCGAAGTTGCGCTGCTTCTGCGCGGCCGAGAACTCGTCGCCGAGCAGGACCATCGCCAGCACGACGTCCGCCTGCTTGATGACCTGGTGGCGGTAGATCACGAGCGGGTGGTAGTTGAGCAGCAGCGGGTACTGGTCGTCAGGGGTGTTCTCGAAGTCCCAGCGCTCCTTCTCGAGGAAGTTGGCGTCCTGAGGGTGGATCCCGCGCTCGACGTCGTAGGGGATGTACATCGCGTCGGCGGCACGCTGCCATCGGAGCACCTCTTCGGGCGCCAGGCCGGTGGTGTGCTGGAGTGCGGCGTAGGCCTCGGGTTCCTCCTCCTTGAGCCACAGGACCGCCTCGGCGGCGTAGCGGAGGTTCGCGCGGGCCATCAGGTTGGTGAAGGCGTTGTCGTTGACCACGGTGGTGTACTCGTCGGGTCCCGTCACCCCGTGGATGTGGAAGGCCTTGCTGTCCGGGCTGAAGAAGCCGAGTCCGGACCACATGCGTGCGGTCTCGACCAGGATCTCCGCGCCGACCTCGGTCAGCAGGTGGCGCTCGCCACGGACGTCGATGTAGCGCTTGATCGCGTAGGCCACGTCGGCGTCGATGTGGTACTGCGCCGTCCCGGCGGCGTAGTAGGACGAGGCCTCCTCGCCGTTGATGGTGCGCCATGGGAACAGCGCGCCGTCCTCGCTGAGCTCGCGGGCGCGCTCCCGGGCCAGCGGCAGCATCGAGTGGCGGAAGCGCAGCAGGTTGCGGGTCACGCGCGGATCGGTGTAGGTGAGGAACGGCGTGACGTAGATCTCGGTGTCCCAGAAGTAGTGACCCTCGTACGCCTGGCCGGTCAGTCCCTTGGCCGGGATCCCGG
>CAYXJD010000005.1:0-29079 GCA_964465225.1 uncultured Actinomycetota bacterium | reverse complement strand
AGCCCGAACCCGAGCCCGAGCCCGAGCCGGAACCCGAGCCCGAGCCCGAGGGGGACCGGATCGAGCCTTCGACGGTCTCCGTGCAGGTGCTCGATGGCTACCAGGCGGACGGGGGCGCAGCAGCCGCCGCCGTCGCCGCCGACCTCTCCGACGCCGGCTACCGGATCATCGCCCAGAACCCTGCACTGCGCTACGAGGTCACGACGGTGCTGTGGACCGCCGGGAACGAGGCTGCGGGCCGTCAGGTGGCAGACGACATCGGTGCCGGCGAGGTGCGCGAGCAGCCGGGCAACCTGTCGGAATCGGTCATGGTGCACGTCGTGGTCGGCGCCGACCGCGGCTGAGAGCCCGCACCCGGCCTGCACGGTGGCTGTCGGTGGGCCAGCCGGTCCAACCTGCCCGGCCTCAGATGTCCTCGCGCGGCTGCAGCCGCGAGAGGATGCACCGGCGTCGGGCGTCCTCCTCCGCCGGGGACGTCGCGAGCACGTCCTCGAGGACCTGCGAGAGCGCCAGTGGCGCGAAGGGTGCGGTGAGGTAGTCGGCCGCCCCACCGGACCAACACCGGAGCGGGTCCTGCTCCTTGGCCTCGGCCGTCAGCATCACGACGGGCAGATCCTTCAGCCCATCATCCGCTTTGATGGCGCTGAGGACCTCCCAACCGTCCGGCCCCGCCAGCGCGACGCCGAGCAGGACCACGTTCGGTGGGGTCGCACGTAGGCGTCGCATGGCCTGCTCACCGTCACGCGCCTCGACCACCTCGTAGCCCTCGAACTCGAGCGTGGTACGGCACAGCAGCCGGACGTCCGGATCTCCCTCGACGATGAGGACCGTGGCGTTGTCCTTGGCCACGACGACCCTTTCCTACCGGCCACGCGTTCCGCCACGCCGGGCCGCAACGCCCGGCCGCAACGCCGGGCCGCCACGACGGCCGTTCGCCGTGCTCGTTGCCGGCCTCCATGATCACTGCCGGACCCGGGCCGGTTCCGCTCCGGCAGCTGGCGATGGGTGACGATAGCGCTCGTGCACGGGTGCGGTCAGCGCCGATCGTCGGACCCGGCCCGGTCGCGGGGCGTGGCATCGCGAAGCTCGCACAGCGGCGGACGTTGCGACGCCGTGATGGTGTGAGGTTCGAGGTCCAGTCGACTGGCGCCATCCCGGACGGGCTGCCACAGCACCAACTCCGACGGCAGCTCGGTCTCGTGGCCCGTTGACCGCTCCACCAGCACCTGCAGCAGTTCCCCGGCCATGCGTCCCAGGGCCGCGAGGCTCTGGTGGCCGTGGGTGCGGCGGCCGAGGTCGACCTGGGCGATGGCATCGATACCGTGACGCTCGGCGACATCGATGAGCATCGCCACCTCGACGCCGTAGCCCTGGACGAAGGGCAGCGTCTCGAGCAGGCTGCGGCGCGCAGCGATCTCGCCGGACAGCGGCTGGGCGATCACCGCCAGTTCGGGGAACCACAGCGCCAGGGCCGGACGCGCCAGCAGCTCGGTGACCCGGCCTCCCTGCGAACCCTGCACCTGCCCCGCGAGCGCCAGGGGCCGGTCGTAGACGGCCTTGGTGAGCCGGACCCCCGTGTCCTGCAGCAGCGGGCCGAGCAGCCCGACGACGAACCTGGGGCCGATGTCCACGATGTCGGCGTCGAGGTAGACCAGCACGTCGCCACGCGCCGCCGCCAGGCCCTTCCACATGGCCTCGCCCTTGCCGGCCCGGCTGCCGAGGTGGGGCAGGACGTCGGCTTGGCGGACCACGCGGGCACCGGCAGCGCGCGCGACCTCGGGTGTGCCGTCCCGGGAGTCGGCGTCGACGACCAGGATCTCATCGACCAGGCCGACCCTGTCGACGAGCGTGCGACGGATCGTCCCGACCACCTCGCCGACCGTGTCCGCTTCATCGCGAGCGGGCAGCACCACGCTCACACGCTCACCCGTGGCGCGCAGTCGTGCGCGTAGGACCTCGGGGTCGAACCTCGTGTGTGCCACGATCGGGCGGCCCCGCGGAGGTGACGGTGGTGTGCCGTCCCGGGAGGACATCAGCCGGCGAGCAGCGGGAGGGTGCCGAAGTACAGCGCGAGCAACACCAGGGCCTCGA
The DNA here is from genome assembly GCA_964465225.1 of uncultured Actinomycetota bacterium. Taxonomy (GTDB): domain Bacteria; phylum Actinomycetota; class Nitriliruptoria; order Nitriliruptorales; family Nitriliruptoraceae; genus T1Sed10-7. The sequence goes on along the minus strand of CAYXJD010000005.1, from coordinate 26,988 downwards.
GCCGGTGGACCCGGCGGCCGGTGGCCATGAACACCGTCGCCAGCGCCGCCACCCCCACCATCAGTACCGTGCCGACGCCGGTGATCGACGGGCCGAGCGTCTGGCCGGCGCCTGCGAAGGCAGCCGCTGCTGCGACCGCTCCGCTGTTGAACAGGTTGCTGCCCAGGAGGTTGCCGATCAGCAGGTCCGTCTCCTGCCGACGTGCGGCCTGCACGGCGGTCGCCAGCTCGGGGAGCGAGGTCCCGATGGCGACGACGGTGAGCCCGATGAAGGCTTCGCTGAGCCCGAGTTCGCGCGCCACGGTGGAGGCCGAGACGACCAGCAGCTGCGCCGCCCCGAGCGTGCCGAGCAACCCGACCACGGTCCTGGTCGCCTCACGGGGCAGGGAGAGGCGGCCGCCGGCCTCGAGGAACCCCTCGACCGCGTCGGCGGTGGGCAGCGCCGCGAGACCGCTGGATCGCCGTGCGGACCACAGTGTGATCGACAGGGCGATGATCAGCCCGCCGAACAGCAGCGCACCGTCCAGGCGCGTCAGGGTGCCCGACTGCAGCAGCAGCCCGAGGAGCAGTACCAGCCCGAGTGACAGCGGTGCCTCGCGCCGGAGCACCGGGGAGCTCACGATCACTGGGGCGATCAGCGCAGCGATGCCCAACACCAAGGTCAGGTTGGCGACATTGGACCCCACGATGTTGCCGACGGCGAGGTCGAGCGAGCCCTGCAGGCCGGCGAGCACGGAGACGACCAGCTCGGGCGCGCTCGTACCGAAGCCGATGATCACGGCGCCGATGACCACGGTGGAGACGCGCAGGCGGGCGGCGATCCGGGTCGCGCCGACGACGAACTGGTCCGCGGCCACGGTGAGCAGCGCGAGACCGAGCACGATGCCGAGAGCGGGGAGCAACATCCCCGGCACACTACCGGCCCAACGTTCGCCGGTACCGTCACGGTCGCCGCACCCGTGCCCGCCGACACGATCGTCGCCATGGCAGCGGTCCGGAGACCCCGGGACGGTCGAGGAGGTCGTGGACGTGAGAGGGGCGTTGTTCGGTCGGTTGCCGGCGTCGCTGGCGGTGCTCGTCGTCGGCGTCATCCTGCTGGCCGGTTGCAGCGACGACACCACGGCCAGCGACGACGACGGACAGGAAGGGGGCGCCGTGACCCAGGACCTGGGCGAGCGACCGGTCACCGAGGGGCTCGTGCCGGCGGACGGGAGCGCTCCCCCGTCGCAGCTCGCGACCGAGGACGTGGTCCTCGGCGATGGTGCGCAGGCGTCCCAGGGCGATCTCCTCGCGGTGCAGTACGTGGGCGTGCGCTGGTCCGACGGCGGGGAGTTCGACGCCTCGTGGGAACGTGGCCAGCCACTGGAGTTCGAGCTGGGAGCAGGTCGTGTCATCCCCGGGTGGGAACAGGGCGTGGAAGGGATGCGCGTGGGTGGTCGGCGCATCATCACGATCCCACCTCAGTTGGCCTACGGCGACCGTGGCGCCGGCGGGGTGATCGGCCCGGACGAGACGTTGGTGTTCGTGGTCGATCTCGTGGAGGTCAGCTGATGGCCGCGGCTGACATCGACCCTCTGCTGGCGCGCCTCGTCGGCACCTTCGTGGGGGAGGGTGACGGTGACTTCCCGACCGTGGCGCCCTTCCGGTACCGCGAGCAGGTCACCTTCACCGCCCTGGGTGGACCGGCCCTGGCCTACCGCCAGCGCACCTTCGACCCGGCCTCGGGACGACCGATGCACGCGGAGGACGGCTTCCTGCGCCCGGCAGCTGCTGGACGCGTCGAGCTGCTCCTCGCCCACAGCTTCGGGCTCACCGAGGTCCAGGAGGGTGCGGTCGAACTGGACGCCGACGGCGTCCTCAGCCTCCGACTGGCGAGCACGGCGATCGGGGTCGCCGGGACGGCCAAGCCGGTCGACGCGGTGCGGCGTGACCTTCTCCTGGCCGGGGACGTGCTGCGCTCCGAGCTGTGGATGTCGTACGCCGGCGTCGAGAGCCAGCACCTGGTGTCCGAGTTGCGCCGCAGCGGCTGATCGCTCGCCCGGGGATCCGTCCGCTCGCCGCGGGATCCGTCCGCTCGCCGCGCCAGCACGGCCATGCCCTTGCTACCCCTGGGGGGTATCGGTATGTTGCGCGGCAGCCGGGAACGGCTCGCCCTGGCCCAGGCCCCGCTCGCCCCTTCGATCTCCGAGGTCCGCGTGTCCACCGACACCGATCCTGTCACCAGCACCGACGCAGAGACGCCCACCGCGCCGGCCGGCACCATCCGTCTGGTCCTGCCGGTCGACGGCATGACGTGCGCTGCCTGCTCGAACCGGGTCTCACGGGCGCTGGGCAAGCTCGACGGCGTCGAGCAGGCCAACGTCAACTTCGCGACCCACCGGGCCGCCGTCACCTACGACGCTGCCAAGGTGGACCCCGCGGAGTTCAAGGCGGCGATCGAGAAGGTCGGCTACGAGGTCCCCGAGGTCCCCGACGACGACGCCGCTTACGAGCGCCGTCGCGTGCGCCTGCGTCGCGACCTCTCCATCGCTGCACTGTTCACCGTGCCAGCCGTGCTGATCTCCATGGTCCCCGTGCTGATGTTCACCGGCTGGCAGTGGGTCGTGTGGGCGCTGACGACCCCGGTCGTGCTCTACAGCGGCCGGGAGTTCCACCGCAACGCCGCGCTCAACCTGCGCCACGGCCAGGTCACGATGGACACGCTGGTCTCGCTCGGGACCTCCGTGGCCTACGTCTGGTCGATGGTGGCGCTGCTGTTCCTGGGTGCCGGCACCTTCCACGAGGGCATGCGGCTCAACGTCGCCGGCCTGCCCGAGGTGTACTTCGAGACCGCCGCGGCGATCATCACCGCGATCCTGCTGGGCCGCATGTTCGAGCACCGGGCCAAGGGGCGGTCCTCGCAGGCCATCAAACGTCTCCTCGAGCTCGGTGCCAAGACCGCCACCCTGGAGGACGGCACCGAGCTGCCGGTCGAGCAGCTCCAGGTCGGCATGCGGGTCATGGTTCGACCCGGTGAGCGGATCCCGAGCGACGGCGTGGTCGCTTCGGGCAGCTCGGCCGTGGACACCTCGATGATCACCGGCGAACCGGTCCCCGTCGAGGTGGGCGAGGGCGACGAGGTCGTCGGGGGGACGGTCAACGAGTCGGGCCGGCTGATCGTCGAACTCACGGCGGTCGGCAACCAGACCCTGCTGGCACAGATCGTCGACCTCGTCGCGCAGGCTCAGGGGGGCAAGGCACCGATCGAGGCCCTGGTCGACCGCGTCTCGGCGGTCTTCGTCCCGATCGTGCTCGTACTCGCCGCTGCCACGTTCGGCTTCTGGATGCTCTCGGGCCTCGGGGTCTCCGACGCCATCACCCGCGCGGTGGCGGTGCTGGTGATCGCCTGCCCCTGCGCGCTCGGGCTGGCGACCCCGACCGCGATCATGGTCGGCACGGGCCGTGGGGCCTCGCTCGGGGTCCTGATCAAGGGCGCCGAGGTCCTCGAGTCCACACGCACGGTGGACACCGTGCTGCTGGACAAGACCGGCACCGTCACCGAAGGTCGGATGACACTGACCGCTGTCGAGGTAGCGGGCAGGGTCGGCGCCGCCGACCACCAGCAGCTGCTCGGTGCCGTCGCCGCGGTGGAGGATGCCTCCGAGCACCCCATCGCCCGTGCCATCGCCGCCGGGCTCCGCGAGCGCCTCGACGCCACGGTCCTGCCGGAGGTCGTGGCCTTCCGTGCGCTCCCGGGCCTCGGCGTGACCGGCGAGGTGGACGGTCAGGAGGTCCTGGTCGGCCGGGCCAGCCTGTTCGTCGAGCGTGGCTGGGCGGTCCCTGAGGACCTGGAGGCCCGCCGTGCCGGAGCCGAGCAGGTCGGTCGTACCGCGGTGCTCGCCGGGCGCGCCGGGGTGGCGGAGCTCGTGCTCGCGGTCGCCGATCGGATCAAGCCCCACTCCCGTGAGGCCGTCGCTGCCCTCCAGGAGCTCGGCCTGACCACCGTGCTCGTCACCGGTGACAACCGGACCACCGCCTCCGCCGTCGCGGCCGAGGTCGGCATCGACGAGGTGATCGCCGAGGTGCTCCCGCAGGACAAGGAGCGCGTCGTTCGGGAACTGCAGGACGAGGGCCACCTCGTCGCCATGGTCGGCGACGGCGTCAACGACGCGCCGGCGCTGGCCCGTGCCGACCTCGGCATCGCCATGGGGACCGGGACCGACGTCGCCATCGAGGCGGGCGAGGTCACCCTCGTCTCGGGGGACCTGCGCGCCGCCGCCGATGCCGTCGCCCTGTCACGGCGGACGCTCAGGACGATCCGCGGCAACCTGGTCTGGGCGTTCGGCTACAACACCGCCGCCATCCCACTGGCCGCAGCGGGGTTCCTCAACCCCATGGTCGCTGCTTTCGCCATGGGGTTCTCCTCGGTGTTCGTGGTGACGAACTCGCTCAGGCTCCGACAGTTCCGGGGGCTGCGGGCTCCGAGCCCGAGCCCACGCGAGCACGCCGAAGCCTGGGGGCTCAGGGCCGCCTTCGTGGGACTGATCGTCCTGGTGGTGCTGGCCGGGGTGGAGTTCCAGCGCAGCCTGCTGCCCGGCCGGATCGTTCCGGTGGAGCTCAGCGACGGGCTGTCTGTGGAACGGGTCGTGGCGGAGCCGGGGGAGAAGCTGACCTTCGAGCTCGTCTCCGACCGTCCCGCCGAGTTCCTGCTCGTCCCCGAGGACCAGGCCTCGATGGTCACCCCGACGTTGCCGTCGCAGAGCGCGGGCGCCGATGAGCAGCCGTCGGCGACCCACGGCCATCAGGACCGTCGGATCGGCACCGTGGTCCCACCCGACACCGTCGTCCGGTTCACCTGGACGTTGCCCGACGATCCCGGTGCGCTCGAGGAGCTCGTGGCGTTGGAGACCACCAGCGGGGCCACTGCCGGGTTCACCGTTCCCGGCTCCTAGGCTGCCGGTGGTAGCGGTCGGGCATCCTCCGACCGCTGGGTTCGGTACCGACGTGAGGAGCAACACGTGGCGGAACGGTTGATCGTCATCGGCGGCGATGCAGCGGGGATGTCCGCTGCCTCGCAGGCCCGGCGGCTCAAGGGGCCGGACGAGCTGGAGATCCTCGCCTTCGAGCGAGGTCACGACACCTCCTACGCCGCCTGCGGCATCCCCTACTGGATCGGCGGGCTGATCGACGAGCGCGACGAGCTGGTCGCTCGTGCGCCCGAGGTGTTCCGCGAGAAGCAGTCCATCGACGTGCGGACCGGGCACGAGGTGACCGCCATCGACACCGGTGCGCGCACGGTCACGGTGCGCGACCTCGACGCCGGCGAGGAGTCCGATCACGGCTACGACGAGCTGCTGATCGCCACGGGTGCCACCCCGCTACGTCCCCCCGTGCCCGGCATCGATGCGCAGGGCGTCTTCGGGGTCCAGACCCTCGATCACGGCCAGCGGGTGCTCGACGCGCTGGAGGATCGGGAACCACGGCGGGCCGTGGTCATCGGTGCTGGCTACATCGGTATCGAGATGGCCGAGGCCATGCTGCTGCGCGGTCTCGAGGTCCACGTGGTCGAGATGGCGGACCAGCCGATGTCCACCCTCGATCCCGATCTGGGGGAGCTCGTCGCCGACGCGATGCGCCGCATGGGCATGCACCTGCACCTCGGTGTCGCCGTGGAGGGGATCGAGACCGGTGACGACGGCTGGATCCGTGGTGTCGTGACGGCAGCGGGCACCCTCGAGGCGGACATCGCCGTGCTCGGCACCGGGACCCGTCCCTTCAGCGACCTCGCTCGGGACTCCCAGATCCCGATCGGCCCGTCGCGCGGGATCGTCACCGACCGCCGTCAGCACACGCCGGTCGACGGCGTGTGGTCGGCCGGTGACTGCGCGGAGACCTTCCACCGGGTGGCCCGTTCCCCGGTCTCGATCGCGCTCGGCACCATCGCCAACAAGCAGGGTCGCATCGCGGGGCTGAACCTCGGTGGCAGCTACAGCGCCTTCCCGGGGGTGCTCGGCACCGCGGTCACCAAGGTCTGCGAGGTGGAGATCGCCCGGACGGGGCTCGGGGAGGCTGCCGCGGCGGCAGCGGGTTTCGAGACGGTCGCGGGCACGGTCACCGGCACGACCCGGGCCCACTACTACCCCGGTGCCACGCCGATCACGATCAAGGCGGTGGCGGAGCGGGGGACCGGTCGGCTGCTCGGCGCGCAGATCGTCGGGCGCGAGGGGGCGGCCAAGCGGATCGACGTCTTCGCCACCGCGTTGTGGAACGAGATGACCGTGGACGAGCTGCTCAACGTGGATCTGTCCTACGCGCCACCGTTCTCGCCGGTCTGGGATCCGGTGCTGATCGCGGCCCGCAAGGTCGACGGGGCGGTGCGCAGCGCCGGGCTCTGAGCCCTCGGGCCGCGCCGGCGATGCGTTCGCCTCAGGCTCGACGCCGGACCGCGATCGCGGCGGCGCTGTCACCGCGGGCCGCGATCCCGGTCACCGCCCGTGTCACGCCTTGCGGCGGGCCCGGTTGGCCGCCTTCGCCTCGGCGTGGTCGGCGATGTACTCGATCACCTTGCCGGCCACGTCCACGCCCGTGGCGGTCTCGATGCCTTCCAGGCCCGGGGAGGAGTTCACCTCGAGGACGACCGGACCGTGGTTGGATCGCATCAGGTCGACACCGGCGATCGTGAGGCCGAGGATCTTCGCCGCCCGCTTGGCCGTGGCTCGCTCCTCGGGCGTCAACCTGATCCGTCGGGCCGCCCCGCCGCGGTGGACGTTGGAGCGGAAGTCGCCGGGTGCTGCGGTGCGCTCCATCGCGGCAACGACACGGTTGCCCACGACGAAAGCTCGGATGTCGCTGCCACCGGCTTCCTTGATGAACTCCTGCACCAGGATGTTGGCATCGAGCTTGCGGAAGGCGCCGATGACCGACTCGGCGGCCTTGGTGGTCTCCGCGAGCACCACGCCCATCCCCTGGGTGCCCTCCAGGAGCTTGACGACCAGCGGAGCCCCGCCGACCAGTGAGATCAACCCGTCGAGGTCCTTCGTCGAGTGCGCGAAGGAGGTCACCGGCAGACCGACCCCCTCCGCGGCCAGCAGCTGGAGGGAACGCAGCTTGTCGCGGGAGCGGGAGATGGCCTGTGATTCCACCGCGGGGTACACGCCCATCATCTCGAACTGTCGCACGACCGCGGTGCCATAGAAGGTGTGCGTGGCGCCGATGCGTGGGATGACGGCATCGATCCCCTCCAGCTTGCTCCCGCCGTACACGATCGCTGGTCGGTGCGAGGTGATGTCGATCACGCATCTGAGGTAGTCCACGATCCGGACGGTGTGCTCGCGTTGCTCGGCAGCTTCCTTCAACCGTCGGGTCGAGTACAGCTGGGCGTTGCGGGAGAGGATCGCGATGTTCACGGCAGGCTGGCTCCGCGCTGGCAGGGTGGCCGGGTGGACAGGAGTGGGCCTCAGCTCCGGGCGTCGGATGCCGTCGGGAGGCCAGGCGCACCGGGCCGCACGGTAGTGCGGTCACCGGGGGCCGGCAGCGGGGCGGAGACCGGTTGGGTGGGCCTTCCGTCCCTCGGCTCGGGCGGTAGCGTGGGAGCACGTCCGGGTACCGCTGCGGCCGCCTGAGGCACCGTGCCGTGCGACCGAAGCAGCAGGTGGGGCGCGCGACTCGACCGATGAAGAGGGCTCCGAGGTGATCCAGACCGTCCCGACCGTGCTGCTCGCGCTGCTGGTGATCTTCGCGATGCCCGTGTGGCCCCACAGCCGCGGTTGGGGGTGGCCCCCGGCGGGCATCCTGGCCATGGGATTGGCGACCCTGGTGCTGTTCTCGCTGACCGTGGCCCCCGAGTAACGGCGGTCAGTCCCTGGCGGCCTTCGCCGCGGCCTTGGCTGCCTGCTTGGATTCCCGCACCCGTTGCAGCGAGCCCTCGTCCGTGACATCCGCGATGGAGCGGTAGCCCGGCTCGGCGTAGGCGCCGGCCGCCTCCTCCCAACCCTCGGGCCGGACCCCGCACTGCTTGCCGAGCAAGGCGATGAAGATCCGCGCCTTCTGTTCACCGTAGCCCGGGAGCGCCTGCAGCCGTCGCTGCAGTGCTCTGGCGTCCGTCGCCCCCTGCCACACCTCGGCAGCATCCCCGCCGTGGTGCTCCAGGAGGTGGTTGGCGAGCGCCTGGACCCGCTTGGCCATCGAGCCGGGGTAGCGATGGATCGCCGGCTTGACCCGGAAACGTGCCTCCAACTCCTCCGGGTCGGTCGCCGCGACCGTCGCCGCGTCGAGCGGGCCGTCCAACCGCTCGGCCAGCCGGGCAGGGCCGAGGAAGGCGACCTCCATGGCGATCTGCTGGTCCAGCAACATCCCGGTCAACAACGCGAAGGGGTTCTCGGACAGCAGGCGGTCCGCCTGCTCGTCACCGGTCAACCGCAACCGTGCTTGCATCGTCGCTCTCCTGGGGTCGTCCCGCTGTTCGGTCAGCCCTGGCTCAGCCGTCGTCCCCGGCACCGGTCTCCGGGTCGCCGTCGCTGTCGCCATCCGCTGTGGTGGCCTCGTCGCCGACCGGGTCGGCGACGAGGGGATCCGTCGGATCGACCTCGCCGCTGGCGAACCGCTGGAGTTCGGTCGCGAGCCGGGCCGCCAGCGGTGCTGCCACCTCGCCGCCCGAGCCACCGCCCTCCACCAGGATCGCGAACCCCAGACCGTCGTAGGTGCCGACGAACCAGGCGTGCTCGGTGCTGCCGCCGTCGGCCTGGGCGGTGCCGGTCTTCCCGGCCACGCCGCCCTCCTCGATCCCCGCCAACTCTCCGGTACCCGCGGTGACGGCGAGCTCGAGCGCGGTACGCAACCGGTCGGCTGCGCCCGTCGCCAGAGGCTGCGAGCCCCCCGGGCCATCCTCGGCGAGCACGTACGGCTGGTGCCAGACGCCCTCGGTCACGGCGGCGACCATGGCAGCGAGGTGAAGGGGAGAGGCCTCGACCCGTGCCTGACCGAAGGAGGCCGCGGCCACCTCGGCGGTGTCGGCAGGGGCCGGGAAGCTCCCGCCGAACGCCCCCAGCGGGTGCAGGGGCTCCTCGCCGAACCCGAAGCGCCCGGCCGCGGCTGCCAGGGCGTCGGCACCGAGCTCGGCACCGAGCTCGGCGAAGGTCGTGTTGCACGATGCGGCGAACGCTTCACCCAGCGTGACCGTGCCGAGGTCGCGATCACCGGCGTTGGTGACGGCCAGGCCGCCGACCACCGAGCGGGCTGGGCAGGTCACCTCGTCGTCCAGGTCGTAGCCCGCCGCCAGTGCGGCCTCCAGGGTCACCAGCTTGAAGGCGGAGCCGGGCGGGTAGCGCCCGCTTCGCGCCCGGTCGAAGCTGAACAGCGGGCGACTCGCCGTGCCCCGGATCGCCCCATCCGCCCCGTCGACGACGACGATGGCTGCGGGCTCCTCCACGTCGACCAGCGTGTTCTCGATGGCGCGCTGCACGCCGACGTCGATGGTCGTCTGCACAGGTGCCGACGGCTCGGCCTGCACCTCGTCGATGGTGTGGGTGAAGGCGCCGCCACTGGCCTCGCGCAGGCCGACCCGGAAGACCTCGGAGCCCGTCAGCTGGTCGTCGAAGACCGCTTCCAGACCGAACTGGGGGACGTAGGTACCGACCGGAGCCTCGATGCCCTGCTCCTCGAGCTCCTCGAGCTGTTCGGCGGTGGCTTCGGCGATCACCCCGACCAGGTGCCGCGCGAAGCCGAGGTCGAGCAGGGTCCGGCGCTGCCCTTCCGGCGGCTCGCGGGGCTCGGCGATACCGGACGTGCGGCGCAACGTGGTCCAGGCGGCCTCGGCCCGGGCCCGACCGACCACGACCACGGGGTAGAACCAATCGTCGACCAGTTCGCCACGGTTCAGCTCACGCTCCGCGATCTCACCGGTGCCCGGGAGCGCGCGCTCGAACGCGGCGACGACCCGCTCGGGATCCTCGATGGTGCCGGGGACGAAGCCGAGCCAACGGCCGTCGTCGCTGGCCAGTTCCGTGCCATCGGCCGCCAGTATCGGACGACGGGCGACCTCCTCGGTCTCCGTGGCGAACTCCCAGGTCGGCCGCAGCTGCGGGTGCAGCGTCGACAGCGACCAGTCCACCGTCCACACACCACGGCTGCGGCTGAGCTGCAGCGTGGTCTCCCACTCCACCGGACGGGGCGCATCGGTGGGGGTCACCGCCACCGTGAGCTCGACCTCGGCCCGACCGTCGGCCGGTTCCGACAGCGTGCCGGCGGTGACCGTGAAACTGGTCGGCTGGAGGGCCTCGGTGAGCTGCTCGTGCCGCCTGGCGAAGTCCTCGGGGGGCGGATCGGTGAGTTGCGCCTCCATGGTCGCGGTGTCGCCGACGTTCCAGGCCGCGAGGTAGCGCTCGACCACCTCGGCAGCCCCTTCGGCGACCACGTCCTCCTGGTCCTGCGGGTCGGTCCGGACCAGGAACCACTCGTAGCCGAGGTAGCCGAGGCCACCGACCACGGCGAGCCCGACGAGCAGGGCCAGGACCTCACGGAAACGCACGGGGCAGAGCTCCTCGAGGATGCGGCGGGGCCCGATGCCCACCGATGTCGAACGTACCGGCCACGTGCGACCTCAGCGCTCGGGTGGCGGTGGCGGTGTCGAGCCCGCATCGTCGGTGTCCGTCCCGGCTGCCGGGCTGGAGCCCGCCGCCCCGGGCGCCTCGGCCGGCGCCGGTCCGGCGACCTCGGAGGCGGCCCCGGCCTGGCCGTGGTCGGTGCCCGTCGCACGGCGTCGGCGCCACCAGCGCCGGCCCAGCAGGGCCACGAGCAGCACCGGGGCCGCGATCACCAGCGCCACCGGCAGGACGGTGAGCCCGATACGGATGAGACTGTCCGCCAGGCCGGTCAGCGCCCGTACCGTGGTGGCCAGGGCGGCACGGGCGGTGCCTGCCGGGTCCCAGCCCGGGTCGGTGACGGGCCCCGTGGACGCGGTGGGGGAGAGCCGCAGGTGGATCGTGGACATCGCCACCTGGTCGGCGAGCTGGGTACGTCGGGCCTCGACCTGGTCGATCTGGGCGCGCACGGCGTTGAGGCGGTCGAAGACCTGCAGCAGATCCTCGGTGTCGGCACCGTCCTCCCGGACCTCGGTGAGGAGCGCACGCAGCTCGGTCTCGTAGGCCTCGAGGTTGGTCAGCTCCGCCTGGAGGTCGGTCAGTTGGGTCGTGACGTCGACCTCGTCCAGCCGACGCTGGAGGACGGCGTCGGCCAGGTCGTCGAAGGCATCCAGTGTCGCCTGCAGCTCGGAGCTCGGGACGCGGAACGTGAAGGTCCCGGCGACCACCCCGTCCGCGTCACGCGTGAGGTCGGTGCCCGACACGTACCCGCCCGCGTCCTCCACCACCGTCACCACCTGCTCGGCCACGTCGGCGGTGTCGGTGGCGCGCAGGTGCATCGTGCCCGTCCGGATCACGGCCCGGCCGTCGGTGGCGTCCTGCGCCGGGGTCGCAGGCCCGACCGCTTCGTCGGTGACCGCTTCGTCCTCGGCGAAGTCCCCCTCGACCCGGGCGGCGTCGTCGGCGGGTGCCGGGGCGCCCGGCGCGCCCTGCTCCTCGACCGCCCCGCCACCGATGCTGTCGGCCGTCTCCTCTCGCCCGCTGTCATCCTGGCCTGCACACCCGGCCAGGGCGATGGCGGCCAGCAGGCCGCCCACCAGGGTCATCGCGATCGGGCGAAGTCGTCCTCGATCGCCCGTGGCCGGCGCTGCCTCGGCTGCTGCCGACCTCGCGGACGCTGTCGCTGCTGTCCCTGCCATGATCGCGCCTCCACTCGATCCCGACGGTCGCGGGTCGCGCTCGGTGGCGACCTGCACACGGTCGGACGCCGTCGGGGTCCGTGCGGTTCCACCTCGGTGTGGGGACGTGCGAGCCGGTGCGGTTGCCGGCCAGTGGCCACCAGGCTCCCCCGCACGCGTACCCTGCACCGCCTAGGTCAACGCACCGATCCGCCGCTTCGACGGTCGCGGTCACACCGCCCCGCCGAGCGAACCTCATCCGCGTACGTCCGCCGAGGGTCACATGGCCAGTACCTCGTCCTCCTCCGCCGCCACGGGTTCGCGCTCCGAGCTCAACGCCTGGCTCGTCGAGGAGCTCTACGAGCAGTACCAGGAGGATCCGGAGTCGTTGTCCTCGGGGTGGCGCGAGTTCTTCGCGGACTACCGACCCGGGGTCGCCCCCGGTCCCAAGCCCCCGGAGCAGGCCACGGCCACCTCGGCCGGCTCCAGCCCGTCGGCGACGAGGACCACCACCGGCCGCTCCGTGCGTGACGGGGCCGGACCCAGCGACGCCGGCGATGCCGGCGACGCCAGCACGGCAGCCGGCACGGGCAACGGCCACCGCCCACAGCGATCCCGCGCCGTCGGCGCGGTGCCGGAGGGCGTGGAACCGCAGCCGCTCAGGGGTGTCGGGGCGCGCATCGTGGAGAACATGGAGACCTCACTCGGGGTCCCCACGGCCACCAGTGTGCGAGACGTGCCGGCGAAGTTGCTCGAGGTCAACCGGGGCTTCATCAACAACTACCTGCGCCGCCACCGAGGTGGGAAGGTGTCGTTCACGCACCTGATCGCCTACGCCATGGTCAAGGCGGTGCAGGACGTGCCGGCGATGCGCAACGTGTTCACCGAGACCGAGGACGGCAGGCCCGCCGTGATGCGCCAGGAGCACTTCGGGCTCGGCCTGGCCGTGGACGTGGAGAACGACGACGGTTCGCGCTCCCTGCTGGTCCCCGTGATCCAGGACGCCACCTCGCTGTCCTTCGAGGAGTTCCTGCGGGCCTACGAGGAGATCATCCGCCGTATCCGCACGCGCAAGCTCGATCCGGCCATGTTCACCGGGACGACGATCACGCTGACCAACCCGGGCACGATCGGCACCATCCACTCGGTCCCGCGTCTGATGGCTGGACAGTCGGCCATCCTCGGGGTGGGGGCGATCGACCACCCGTCCGCGTACCAGGCAGCCGATCCCCGCACGCTGGCGAAGCTCGGCGTCAGCAAGGTGATCACGCTGACCTCCACCTACGACCACCGGGTGATCCAGGGCGCTGAGTCCGGGCTGTACCTCCAACGTGTCCACGAGTTGCTGCTCGGCCAGGACGGCTTCTACGACGAGGTGTTCGCGTCCGTCGGTCTGCCCTACGAGCCGGCCAGGTGGAGTACCGACCGGACCCATCTCGACGACGAGACGGACCTGCTGACCAAGCAGATGAAGGTCGGACAGCTCGCCAACATGTACCGGGTCCGTGGACACCTGATCGCCGACCTCGACCCGTTGCGCCAGAGCCGCGTAGCGATGCACCGCGAGCTCGATCCGACCTACTACGGCCTGTCGATCTGGGACCTCGACCGCGAGTTCCTGACCGACGTCGGTGGTAGCGACCGACGGGTGCAGTTGAGCGAGACCCTGGGGGTGCTGCGCGACACCTACTGCCGCACGGTGGGGATCGAGTACGGACACGTGCTCGAGCCGGAGCAGAAGCGCTGGATCCGCGAGCAGGTCGAAGGGGTCGACGAGGAGCTGTCGGCGGCTGATCAGCTGTGGGTCCTGTCGCGGCTGAACGCTGCGGAGGCCTTCGAGTCGTTCCTGCACACCAAGTACGTCGGCCAGAAGCGCTTCGGGTTGGAGGGCGGTGAGTCGCTCATCCCGTTGCTCGATGCGGTGTGCGAGGCGGCGGCGGACAGCGACGGGGTGAGCGAGATCGTGATGGGCATGGCCCACCGCGGTCGCCTCAACGTGCTCTCCAACATCGTGGGCAAGTCCCACCGCCAGATCTTCGGGGAGTTCGAGGGCCACATCGACCCCGACACCGTGCAGGGCTCAGGGGACGTCAAGTACCACCTCGGCACCAGCGGCACCTACCGCTCCCGCCAGGACAACGAGGTGGAGCTGCACCTGCCGCCGAACCCCTCCCACCTCGAGGCGGTCAATCCCGTGGTCGAGGGGATCGCCCGGGCGCTGCAGGACCAGGCCGACCGCGGCCAGGAGGGGGTCTACCCGGCCCTGCCGATCCTGATGCACGGTGACTCGGCCTTCGCCGGCCAGGGCGTGGTCGTTGAGACCCTGAACCTGTCGCAGCTGCGGGGGTACCGCACCGGCGGCACGATCCACGTCGTGATCAACAACCAGGTCGGGTTCACCACCCCGCCCGAGGCCTCCCGCTCCTCTTTCTACGCCACCGATGTGGCCAAGACGGTCCAGGCGCCCATCCTGCACGTCAACGGTGACGATCCGGAAGCGGTGGTGCGGGTTGCCCGGCTGGCCTTCGCGTACCGCGAGACCTACCACCGCGACATCGTGATCGACCTGATGTGCTACCGCCGGCACGGGCACAACGAGGCCGACGACCCGTCGTACACGCAGCCCCGCATGTACGACCTCATCGAGAACCACCGGTCGGTCCGCAAGCTCTACACCGAATCCCTGGTGCGCCGCGGCGATATCTCCCTCGAGCAGGCCGAAGAGGCACTGGAGGACTTCGAGGCGCGGCTCCAGCAGGCCTTCGAGGAGACCAAGCAGGCAGCACCCCCCGAGCCGCCGAGGGCCATCCTGCCCGAGGAACGGGGCGTGCTCGCCACCGTCGACACCAGCGTGGACCGTGGCCATCTCGACCGGATCGCCGCGGTGCAGTTCGAGGTGCCGGATGGGTTCCACCGGCACCCCAAACTGGATCGGATCTTCAGCAAGGCTCGGGAGCGTTACGACGGCGAGCAGATCGATTGGGCGCTCGGCGAGACGCTGGCGTTCGGGTCGCTGCTGCTGGAGGGCATCGATGTCCGCCTGGCGGGACAGGACTCCCGGCGGGGCACGTTCTCGCACCGCCACGCTGTCCAGGTCGATTACGACTCAGGGGAGGAGTACCTCCCGCTGGCCAACCTGTCGGCCGATCAGGGACGCTGGTTCGTCTACGACTCCCTGCTCAGTGAGTACGCCGCGCTCGGGTTCGAGTACGGCTACGCGGTGCAGCGGCCGGAGGCGCTGACCTGCTGGGAAGCCCAGTTCGGCGACTTCGTCAACGGCGCGCAGATCGTGATCGACCAGTTCATCGTGGCAGCGGAGGACAAGTGGGGGGAGACCTCCGGGCTGGTCCTGCTGCTGCCTCACGGCTACGAGGGCCAGGGACCGGAACACTCCTCCGCCCGTATCGAGCGCTTCCTGGTGCTCGCCGCGGAGGACAACATCCAGGTGGTCAACGCCAGCACCTCGGCGCAGTACTTCCACGTGTTGCGGCGGCAGATGCACCGTGAGGTCCGCAAGCCGCTGGTGATCTTCACCCCGAAGTCGCTGCTGCGGTCGCCGGACGCCACCTCGGACCTCTCGGCGTTCACGGACGGCCGGTTCGGCGAGGTACTCGACGATCCCGCGGTCGAGGCAGGAACGCTCGAGCGGGATGAGGTCTCGAGCGTGCTGTTGTGCTCGGGCAAGGTGGCCTACGACCTGATGCATGAGCGGGACCGGCGTGGGGTGCCGGCGGCCGTGGTGCGCGTCGAGCAGCTGTACCCGTTCCCGTCCGAGCAGTTGAGCGAGGTGCTGTCGGGGTACCCGTCGGCGACCGACGTTCGCTGGGTCCAGGAGGAGCCCGAGAACATGGGTGCCTGGGGCTTCCTCGATGGGCGGCTGTGGAACCTGCTGGAGTCACTCGGCGGGGACCGTCGCCTGCAGCGTGCGACCCGCGTGCCTTCGGCCTCGCCGGCTGCTGGACAGCACGTGGTGCACGAGCAGGAACACGAGCAGCTCATGGAGCAGGCCCTCGGCTCGGTCGGCCGGCGGTAGCGCTCCCGGCTCGGTCGGCCGGCGCTCGGCTCCAGCCCGTACGGTCCCAGCTAGCGGTGACGGGAACTGGGCTCTGTCCCAGTTCCGGGCGGATGCCGGCTGTTGGTGGCGAGGCACAGTGACGGGAACTGGGCTCTGTCCCAGTTCCCGCAGCTCAGGCCGGCAAGAGCCGGGGAGGTACCACCCCCAGCTCGTCCCCTCGGGCGGTCAGCGCGCTCGCGATCCTGCTGAGCAGCAACCGTGGCGACCGCAGGTCCGCTGCGTCGACGTACACGATCCGGATGCCGGCCTGCGCCAGCTCGTCTTCCCGGGCGCGGTCCCGCGAACGGCCCAGTTTCGTGCCGTGGTCCGGTCTGCCCTGGTACTCGACGGCCAGTCTGCACTCCTCGAACAAGAAGTCGGTGCAGCGGCGAGGCGTGACCCAGACCTGCGGCTGCGGCGGCGGGTCGAAGCGGTGAAGGTGGTGCCAGAGCTCACGCTCGCCGTCACCGGTGGGGGCCAAGGGGTCCATCGCAAGCAGTTCGCCGCCAGCGAGCTGTGATCCGAGACCCAGTTCAGCGGCACGTCGCTGCAGCTGACCAGCGTGGAGCAGGCCTTCCCACCGCAGCCGGTCATGCGCGAGGCGCAGGCGCCGGGGCGGCACGTCGAACAGGGCAGCGGACTCCAGGAGCGCGTCGACGGGGCTTGCGATGCGCACGGCGCCGACGTGCGTGACCCGGCGCCGAGCGTCTGGATCGCGCAGGACCGTGAACGGGACGTCCACCACCCGTCGGCCGGGAGGCAACAGGATGGCGAAGTGTCTACCGAGGTCCGTCCCCTCGAGCCTGTGCAGAGCGAGGCCGGCCGGGCCGGTGAGGATCGCCGTCGGTCCACAGCGCAGCGCGGCCGCGATGGCAGGTCGCAGGTCGTCGACGGCGCTGCCTCGGAGCGCGTGGACCCCGCGGTGCAGCCGCTCGAATCGCCCCGAGCGCAGGAGATCATCGGTGACAGTGGCGGCCAGCAACTCGCGGAGCTGATAGCGCGCGATCACGCCGAGTTGCTCGGCGCACAGACGCAGGAGGGCTTCCGGGATGATCATCGCGTCACCGTGCGAGGTCGTCACGGTGCGAGCAAGCCGCGATGCCGGCCGTCTGTGGACATCCACCGGATCGAGGCTCGTGTGATGATGCGGCGCCGCTGTGGGCGGTGAGCGCTTGACCCTTCAGCGTGTACGCCTCGGCCCGGCGTCACCGGAACTGGGCTGGAGACCAGTTCCGGGGTGGGATGGGCTGCTGCGGTGGGGTTCGGGTACGGGAACTGGGCTGGAGACCAGTTCCGGGGTCCGGAGAGGGGGGCAGCTGAAGCCTTGGAGGGTCAGCCCGAGGGCTGGATCATGGCCTCCTCGGTGTAGTTCACCGCCGAGTCCCACAGGAGCCACTCCTCGATGCCGGCGTCGTAGGCGGCCCGGATCTGTTCACGGACGTAGTCGGCCCGGTCGGGGTAGCCCAGTCGGATCGGCCAGTTCGAGTCCTCCAGCCACGGCGCGACGCGCGCCCGCTTGCCCTCGGTGGCCTCCAGCCATACCTCGAGGCTGCCGGACACGATGTCGTAGGGCTGCATGAGCGGGTTCGCCACGTCGTACTCGCCAGGCCCCCAGTGCGACGGGTAGATCATCGGCGAGACGTAGTCGAGGACGTCCGCGAGGCGCTCGACGTCCTGGCCGACCTCCCATGGACGGTCGGCGGAGACCCCGTACAGCGAGGCGCCGTGCTGCACGCCGTAGGGCGCCAGACGCTCGTCGGCAGCGGAGGTGAACGCGTAGACCGCGTCCTCGACGCTGCCCTCCAGACCGGGCACCGTCATGTTCTCGATCGGCCCGTCAGGCTTGCGCAGGTAGTCCCAGAGGATGTGGTCCACGCCCATCGCGGCCGCCTCCTCGGCGATCGAGATGTTGTACTCCTGGATGTCGGGGTGGGCGAAGTTGGCGAAGCCGTTGTAGCGGCCCGTGTAGTAGTCGCTGCCGTCGGCGGTCTGGATCGCGTAGTCCCGCTCGCCGTTCTCCCAGGCCCACGGCACGAGGACCGGATCGGCGAAGGCCACGATCCGGCCGACGACCGGGACCCCCAGCGCGTGCAGTTCCTCGACCGCGGCGGCGAGGTCGATGCTGCAATCCGGAACGTCGGCGCCGGCGCGCTGTGCGAGCTCGTTCTCGGTGGCGAACCCCACCTTGCCGCTCTCGTCCTTGAGATCGAGCTGCACGGCGTTGATGCGCCCGTCGTCGATCGCGGCCATCACCGCGCCCTTGAGGCTCGATGACGCCCAGCCGCAGAAGGACACGTGGACGCTGCGCATCTCGTCGACGGTCGCGCGCGAGGGGACGACCACGAAGCCACCGCGCTCGTCCGAGGTCGTGTTGCCGGCCGCGTCGGTGGCCGAGATGATCAGTTCCCCTTCCGGGGGACCCTCCAGTTCGACCTCGAAGGCGCCGTCCTCACCGGCGGTGACCTCCAGCGGACCGACCGTCACCTGCGAACTCGCGTCGGTGGTCCCCGAGATCAGCACGGGCTCGCCGGCGATCAAGCCGCTGCCCGGGACGGTGACCTCGAGCTCGGGCGGGGTGGCATCGACCTCGAAGGTCCAGGCCTCGAGCAGCTCCGCCCCGGTGTCCGCGCCCTCCTCGAGTGCGCTCGCCGGGTCGACGTCCACGAACTCGGTGTCGGGCTCCTCGGACGCCGGGTCGGGCAGTGGGACCCGTACGACCGCGAGCTGGTGGGTCCCGTCCTCCAGTTCGCCGGGCGTCCAGCTGAGCTCGGTGCCGCCAGCGCGATGGGCGGTCGCGGTGACGTCCTCGGCGTCGAGCAGCACCCGGATGTCGTCGAGGTGGAGGACCGCGTCGGTGTCCGCTCCCTCCTCGGTGCCGGCAGCGAGTTGCGCCTGGACCTCGAGACGGACCTCGGCGAGTCTTTCGGCGTTGTACACCGCGCCGTCCTCGGGGCCTGACACGCTGAGCTCACGGCCGGCGAAGGGGTCGTCGCCGGAGCAGGCGGTCAGCAGCAGGACAGCGGCACTCACCATCCCGGCGAGCAGTGCGGTGCGGGTGCGCTGGTTCACGGTGGTCATCCCCCATGGACTGGCCGGATACCGACGTCGACGGCCGGGCAGGCGCGCGGCGCGTGTGCGCGGTGACGGTACCGTGCCGCGTCGAGAGAACGGACCTGTCCCGGGGGAGTCGCAGCACGTGGAAACCACCGCTCGGCGCGGAGATGTCGCACGCGGGGCGAAGCGCGCCCACCGCCTCTCGAGCGGGGGCCGCACGGTGCACCTCGCCGTGCTCGTGGCGCTCTTGGCGCTCCTGGTCGGCTGCGGTGCTGCCGGCGGCGGCACCCCGGCAGCTGATGACGCCGGCGAGGCCGAGGACGTCGCCGTGACCGGGGACGAGACCGATCCGGGCGACGGGTCCGATGCGTCCGAGGGGTCCGATGCGTCCGAGGGGGCCGGTGGGTCCGGGGAGGTCGATGGATCCGAGGAAGCCGTCGACGACGTCCTGGCCGATGAGGTGCGCGACGAGGATGGAGACGGTGCCGCCGAGCCTCTGCCCGACCCCGCGACGGTCGGCGCCAACGAGCTCGGCGTCGTCCCCGTGCTGATGTACCACCAGCTGCGCGAGGAGGGCGGGAGCGTCTACGACATGACCGAGGCGGAGTACCGCCAGGAACTCGAGTGGCTGTTCGACAACGGTTACCGACCGATCACGACCTCGCAGCTGGCGCGGGGGGAGATCGACACCCCGCCCGGTACCACGCCCGTGGTCCTGACCTACGACGATTCGACCAGCTCGCAGGCCTCGCTGACCGACGATGGTGAGCTCGATCCGACGACCTCACTGGGCATCCTGGTGGAGATCGCAGCGCGCTACGACGACGTGGAGCCACGCGCCTCGGTGTACGTGATCACCAGCTCGCTGTTCGGTGGCACGACCGCCGGTGAGCGGGTGCTCGAGGTCCTGCACGGTCACGGCATGGAGCTCGGCAACCACACGCACACCCACCCCAACCTGCGCGGGCTGTCGAGCGCCGAGGTGCAGGAGGAGCTGGCCACCAACGTCGCCGTCGTCACCGAGCTGGTCCCCGACGCCGAGGTGGCGACGCTCTCCCTGCCGCTCGGCGTGTGGCCCGAGGACCGCCCAGCTGCGGTCAGTGGATCGTCCGCGAGCGGCAGCTATCGTCACGAGGCGGTGCTGCTGGTCGGAGCCAACCCGGCTCCCTCACCCTTCGATGCGGCGTTCGATCCGCTCGCGATCCCCCGCATCCGCTCCAACCTCGACCCGGAGGCGGAGTTCGAGTCCACGTGGTGGTTCGGTCTCATCGGCTCCGGCGGCAACAACGCGCCGTTCGTCTCGGACGGTGACCCTGACACCATCTCCTTCCCCGCCGAGCTGTCCGACCGGCTCGCCCCTCGCCTGGACGACCGCGCGAACCCGTACTGATCCGGAGCCGTCACGTGCCCACCGACACCGACCGTCTGCTCCCGGCCAGCCCTGTCACCTCGCTGGCCGATCACCTCGATGCCGGTGGCGGCCGTGGGCTGGAGCGCGCAGCCGAGCTCGGCACCGACGGCGTCTGCGACGTCCTGGCGGCCGCGGGGCTGCGTGGTCGGGGTGGAGCAGGGTTCCCGACGGCGAGGAAGTGGCGCGGGGTCGCGGAGACGGCGCGGACCGGGGGCGGGGAGGTGACCCTGGTGGTCAACGCCGCCGAGGGGGAGCCCGGTACCTACAAGGACCGCACCCTGATCACCGAGCAGCCCTACCGCCTACTGGAGGGCATCTGCATCGCGCTGGAGACGACCGGGGCGAGGTCCGCGCACATCGGTATCAAGGAGAAGTTCACCACGCCCGTGCAGCGGCTGATGGACGCGCTGGCAGAGGTCCGGTCCGCCGGTTGGCCGCACGCCGACCGCATCGACATCGTGACCGGCCCCGACGCCTACCTGTTCGGCGAGGAGTCGGCGATGCTCGAGGTGATCGAGGGCAACCTGCCGCTCCCTCGTCTCGTGAAGCCCTTCGAGGCGGGGCTGCAGGCCACCACCGCTGTGGCGAACCCCACGGTGGTCAACAACGTCGAGACGCTCAGCCACGTGCCGGCGATCCTGGTCCACGGCGCCGAGTGGTTCCGCGCCGCCGGGACCGAGGCGTCACCCGGGACGATGGTCTTCACGGTGGTGGGCGATGTCGCGAACCCCGGGGTGTACGAGCTGTCGCTGGGGACCACGCTGCGCACACTGCTGGAGGACATCGCCGGCGCGACGGACATCAAGGCGGTCTACAGCGGGGTCTCCAACGCCGTGATCACCGAGGAGCTGCTCGACACCCCGCTGTGCTTCGACGCGATGCGCGACGCGGGTAGCGGGCTCGGCTCGGGGGGCTTCATCGTCTACGACACGTCGCGGTCGATCGTGGACGTGCTGAGCGTGCTGCTGAACTTCCTGGCCGTGGAGTCGTGCGGGCAGTGCAACGCCTGCAAGCTCGGCAACACCGCGATGGCGGAACTGCTCGCGAAGGTCCAGCGCGGCCAGGCGCAGCAGACCGACCTGGAGTCCCTGCTGCGCTGGTCCCAGACGGTCACCGACTCCAACCGGTGCTACCTGCCGGTCGGCTCGCAGCTGCTGGTGGGCTCCACGGTGCAGGCCTTCGTGGACGAGTTCGTCGACACCGTCGAGGCCGGTACCCCCACACCCGCCGACCTGCCGACGCCACTGATCGAGCACATCGACGAGGACACCGGTGAGGTGGCCTACCACGAGCGCTACCACCTCAAGCAGCTGGACTGGTCCTACGCCGACGAGGACCCGGGCAAGCTCCGGCTCGAGGTGCTGCGCGGCGAGTGAGGCCGCTGCGCGGTCAGCCGTCGACCTCGTCGGCCCGCGGCGGATCCGCACCGGCGCGGGTGCAGGTGATGGCCGCGGTCCGGCGTGCGTAGCTCAGCGCCGCCTCCAGCGCCGCCTCGTCCAACGCCGCGAGCGCCGATCGGTCGGTCACTCCTGCGCGGTCCAGCCAGGCCAGGAGCCCCGAGGTGAAGGCGTCACCGGCACCGACGGTGTCGACCACCTCGACCTCTTCGCCGGGGATCGTCACCTCGCGGCCCTCAGGGGTCAACGCGACCGCACCCTGCGCGCCGCGGGTGACCACCACCACGGCCGGCCCCGACCGTGCCCACCGGCGTGCCACCGGCAGCCAGCCACCCAGCTCGGGATGCAACTGCTCGAGGTCCTCGTCACTGACCTTGACCAGGTCCAGGCACGTCACCACCTCGTCGAGCAGGTGGGCGTAGGTGGCGACGTCACCGGCCTGCTCGAACACCAGCGGCCGGATGTTGGGGTCCAGGCTCGTCAGGCGGCTCCCGGCCTCGCGACGCAGCAACTGCGCCAGTGTCCGGCCCGCGGGGGCGTGGGCGAACCCGATCGCGCCCAGGGAGACGTGGAGCATCGCGCCGTCGGGCAGCGTCGGCACGTGCGCATCGTCGAGCAGGGCGGCCGCGGTCCCCTCGAGGTAGAAGCCGTAGGTCGCGCGTCCCGCCTCGTCGAGGTGGACGACCGCGAGCGTGGAGGGCTGCTCGAACCTCGGCGCCAGCGTCAGGTCGACGCCGTCCGCATCGAGCCGGTCGGCCAGCATCGCACCGAAGGGGTCCTCGGACAGGCCACCGAGGTAGAGCGTGCCACGCCCGAGGCGGCCGAGCCCGACGGCCACGTTGTAGGGCGACCCACCGGCCAGCGGCAGGAGCAGCTCATCCCGGGGTGCCAGATCGATCAGTGCCTCTCCCGCCACGACGATCATGCGGCCCCCTCCTCCTCGATGGACCCGTCGAGCACGACGATAACGGCCGCATCCTCGGGCAGGGTGAGCTCGCCGTCGATCAGCACGGTGGTGAGGTCGGTCGCGTAGGCGAGATGTGCGGTCTCCGGGAGCACCAGCGTGGCCGGTCCCTCGCCGTCGCCGACGTGCAGGGCGACCAACACCTCCTGGCCACGTTCCACGACGAGCACGGGGCCGTCGTCGGTGAGCCACCGCGTCGGTGCCGGACCGTGGAGCGCTGCCAACCCGCGCCGGAGGTGCAGCAGCGCGCGGGTCCGCTCGAGGGGGGAGGTGGGGTCGCCGAGTTGCGCGGCGACGCTACGGCGGCCGTCGTGGTTGCTGCCGAAGGGCAGCCACGGGGTACCCGTGGTGAAACCGTACCCCTGGCCGGGCTCCCACAGCATCGGCGTGCGGGCCGGGTCCCGGCCCCGCGCGCCGTCGAGCCGCAGCGCGATCGGGTCCTCGGCGACCCCTGCCGGCAGGACGCCGTCGTCGAGGCCCAGCTCATCGCCCTGGTAGAGGAACGGGACGCCCGGGAGCCCGCACAACAGGGTGAGGTAGGCCAGCGCCCGGCGCGCTCCCACCTCGCCGCCGCCGAAACGGGTGGCGGCGTGCTGCGCGTCGTGGCTGGACAGCGGCCAGGCCAGGCGGTCCCCGAAGGTCTCGCGGTCCCCGGAGGTCTCGTGGTCCCCGGAGGTCTCATGATCCGTCGAGGTCGCCACGTACGGGAGCAGCTGCGCGCGGATCTCGGCGGCGTCCCAGCCCGGCTCGATGGTGGCGAAGGCGAAGGCCGCGTGCAGTGCGTCGTCGGTGAGGTAGCGCTGCAGCTTGGCGGCATCGAGGACGTAGACCTCGCCGAGGAGCAGCGCCCCGTAGGCGTCGGCGATGCGTCGCCAGTCCCGGTAGATGTCGACCACGCCGGGCTGGTCGAGATCGTGGACGTGGGAGAAGCGTTCGAAGACCGACGCCTGAGGGCCCGGAAGCTCGGCGAGCAGCGGGTTGTCTCGGAACTTCGGGTCCTCGACCAGCGCGTGTGCGACGTCGATACGGACCCCGTCGATCCCCCGTTCGAACCAGGTGGTCAGGATCTGCTCGAACGCCGCTCTCACGCGTGGCTCAGCCCAGTTGAGGTCGGGCTGTTCGGGCAGGAACAGGTGCATGTAGTACTGCCCGGTGCCCTCGTCGAAGGACCAGGCCGGCCCACCGAAGTGGCTCACCCAGTTGTTGGGCGGGCCACCGTCCGGGGCCGGGTCGCGCCAGACGTAGAAGTCGCGGTGCTCGGCGTCGCGGCTCGAGCGGCTGTCGACGAACCAGGGGTGCTGATCGGAGGTGTGGTTGGGCACCAGGTCCAGGAGCACACGCATCCCGAGTTCGTGCGCGTCATCGAGCACACCCGCGAGGTCGTCCAGATCACCGTACGCCGGTTCGATCCCGAGGTAGTCCGCGACGTCGTAGCCGTGGTCACGCTGGGGAGATGGCGTGACCGGTGTCAGCCACACGACATCGATGCCGAGGTCGGCGAGGTGGCCGAGCCGTGCGCGCAGTCCCGGCAGATCGCCGATCCCGTCGCCATCGTGATCGGCGAAGGAGCGCACGTACACCTCGTAGCCCACCGCGCCGCGCCACCAGCGGGGACTGAGGTCGTCGCCGCTGCGTCGTGCAGCCGTGGTGTCCATCGTCCTCGACCTCTCGGTGCCGTCGAGCCTGGATCTGCAAGCGCTTGCAGGTCCAGGGCGATGGTGACTACGTTGCCAGGTGCGGCGCCGGACGTGCAACGTGCACCTTCCGGTGCGGCGAGAGTCACCGGTCCGAGCTCCACCCACCACCTCGGTGTCGGGTGGCGACGGGACGGTGGCGATGGCGTCCGGTGGGCGTCGGTGGCGGGAGTGGCGCTGGTGAGCGCGACGATCGAGGACGTGGCGAGGGCGGCCGAGGTGTCGGTCGCGACGGTGTCACGTGCCCTGCGAGGACTCCCGAACGTGGCGCCGTCCACCAGGGCCCGGGTGGTGGCCGTCGCCACCGAGCTCGAGTACGTCGCTGATCCGACGGCCTCCCGGCTGGCGGGGGGGCGTCGGATGGTGCTCGGGCTGGTCGTCCCGATGCTCGGACAGTGGTTCTACGCCAAGCTCTTCTCGGGTGTCGAGGCCGTGGCGACCGTCGCCGGCTACGACGTCCTCCCGTTCACCACCTCCGGGCCCGGTGGGAGCGAGCGCTTCGTGCGGCGGCTGCCCTTCCGCAAGCGCGTGGACGGCCTCGTCCTGGCGGACGCCCCCTTCGACGAGGAGCAGTTCACGGCCGTGGTGCGGACCGGGGTGCCGATGGTCTCCCTCGGGGCCTTGGCACCAGGGGTCTCCGGCATCGCCGTGGACAACGTCGCCGCCGCACGGCTCGCCGTCGATCACCTCACCGCGCTCGGCCACGTCCGGATCGCCCTGATCGGTGGGAGCCCGGACGATCCGTTCCGGTTCTCCGTACCGGTGGATCGTTTCGAGGGCTACCGCGAGGCGCTGGGGGCCGCTGGGCTCAGTTTCGATCCGGCGTTGGTCGTGCCCGGCAACTTCTCCCCGCAAGGAGGTGCCGAGGCGATGCAGCAGCTGCTGGCGGCACCGTCGCCGCCGACGGCGGTGTTCGCCTGCTCCGACGAGATGGCGATCGGCGCGATGCAGGTCGCCCGCGATGCCGGCTACCGCGTGCCGGAGGAGCTCTCCGTGATCGGCATCGACGACCACGATATCTCCGCCTACGTTGGACTGAGCACCATCCGTCAGGACGTCATCGGTCAGGGCGAGCGCGTCGCGCAGCTGCTGCTCGAACGCCTCCGGTCCGAGGACGAACCCGGCGAGGTCCACGAACTGCATCCGGTGAAGCTCGTGATCAGGCGGACGACAGCACCCCCGCCTGTTGGGATGTCCCCCAGCAGGTGATCCCAGGACAATCTTCGACGAACTCGACGAAAACGCTTGCAGGCACGGCCTCCGACCGCCATAGTGGGAGGTCAGAGATGGAGGGAGAGCCCAGATGGCCAAAGTCGTGATGGACGACATCCAGAAGATCTATCCGGACGGCACCCAGGCGATCTTCGACCTGAGCTTGGAGGTCCAGGACGGGGAGTTCGTGATCCTGGTCGGACCGTCCGGGTGCGGGAAGTCCACCGCGTTGCGGATGGTCGCCGGCCTCGAGGAGATCTCGGGCGGGAAGATGTACATCGGAGAGACGGTCGTCAACGACCTCTCCCCGAAGGAGCGGGACATCGCCATGGTGTTCCAGTCCTACGCCCTGTACCCGCACATGAGCGTGGCGGACAACATGGGCTTCGCGCTCAAGCTCGCCAAGGTCGACAAGTCCGAGATCGAGCGACGGGTCAAGGACGCAGCCGACATCCTGGGACTCAACGAGTACCTCCACCGCAAGCCGAAGGCGCTCTCGGGTGGTCAGCGCCAGCGGGTCGCGATGGGCCGCGCGATCGTGCGCTCCCCCCAGGCGTTCCTGATGGACGAGCCGCTGTCCAACCTCGACGCCAAGCTGCGGGTGGCGATGCGGGCGGAGATCGCGGCGCTTCAGAATCGGCTCGGCGTCACCACCTTGTACGTGACCCACGACCAGGTCGAGGCCATGACCATGGGCGACCGCGTCGCCGTGCTGCGCGCTGGCCGGCTGCAGCAGGCCGATGCCCCGCAGACGCTGTACGACCGTCCTGACAACCTGTTCGTGGCCGGGTTCATCGGGTCGCCGTCGATGAACATCGCTTCCGGCAAGATCCTGAAGGAGGAGGGCACGGTCTACATCGAACTCGACCGGGGTGAGACGAAGCTCGAGGTCCCGGAGGAGGCGCTCGACCGCTACCCGAAGGCCGCCGACCTCCACGGCGCCGAGGTCGCGATCGGGATCCGGCCGGAGCACTACGGGCCGCCGAACGAGGTCGCCCCGGGCCAGGTCTGGAAGAACCGTGAGGTCGAGCTCGTGGAGATGCTGGGCTCGGAGATGCTGGTGCACTTCAAGACCGACTCGCCCCCGATCGTGACCGAGGACATGCGCGCCGCGATCGACGACGAGGAGGCCTTCGAGGAGCTGCAGCGGCAAGCCGCCTCGGGTGGCCAGACCTTCACCGCCCGCTTCGAGCCCGACGACCCGCCCAAGGTGGGCGCGAAGATCGACGTCGGGGTCAAGACGGAGTACCTCCATCTGTTCGACGCTGAGAACGGTCTCGCACTGCGATGAAGCGCAGGGTCGTGGTGCTCCCGCATCACGGCTCATCGACCTCGCTGTGTCCCGAGGGATGGCAGCGAGGGGCAAGGTTCGGGTCGGTGTGGCCGGTCCGGAGAGGATCTAGGGTGAGGAGCTGATCGTGAAGATCGTCAGGTTCCGGGCATGGCGGATGGTCGCTGCGGCGACGGCG
>CAYXJD010000004.1:5650-29668 GCA_964465225.1 uncultured Actinomycetota bacterium | reverse complement strand
GATTCTCCGGAGTGACTGGAGTTCAGACGTGTGCTCTTCCGATCTCGCCGCTCGCCCAAGGCACGCGGCACCAAGCCCCGTTTCCGGGTCGAGCAGGCCGAGAAGCTGCGCGAGGCCGCGGCCGGCGATGCGACGACCCAGCCGCTCGAGCTCGGGACCGGTGCCACCCGGCTCGGCGACGAGGTGTTCGCGCTCGAGCAGGTATCGCTGCACCGGGGTGACCGCCTGGTGCTGGACGAGGTCGATCTGGTGATCGGACCGGGGGAACGGGTCGGGATCGTCGGTCCGAACGCTGCGGGCAAGACCACCCTGCTGCACGTCCTGGCCGGACGGCTCCCTCCCGACCGCGGCAAGGTGAAGGTCGGCCGGACGGTGCAGCACGCGGTGTTCGAGCAGCTGGCCACCGTGGCACCGGTGGGCACGACCGCGCTGGAGACCGTGCTGGCGATCGCCTCCCACGTCCCCCTGAAGAACGGCGAGCAACTCCCCGCACACCGGTTGGCCGAGCGCTTCGGCTTCGACAGCCGGACCCAGCGGACCCCGGTCGAGCTCCTCTCCGGTGGGGAGCGTCGGCGCCTGGCCCTGCTGCACCTGCTGGTCCGAGCACCGAACGTGCTGCTGCTCGACGAGCCGACCAACGACCTGGACCTCGACACCCTGGCCGTGCTCGAGGACCACCTCGACGGTTTCGAGGGCACGCTGGTGGTCGCCAGCCACGACCGGTTCCTGCTGGACCGGCTGACGGACCGCATCATCGCTGTCGAGGACGGCGCCCTGGTCGAGCACCTCGACTGGACGGGCCATCGCGAGCGGGTGCTGGCGGCACGCAGCGCGACCGAGCGGCGTGCCGGCGAGCGAAGCGCGAGCGCCTCAGCGTCGGCACGGGACAACGCCCGGCGGCAGGCGACGCGCAAGCGGGCGCGCCAGCTGGAGCAGCGGCTGGCCAAGCTGCAGCAGCAGCGGGAGGGACTGTTCGCCGAGATGGTGACCGCCGCCTCTACGCCCGAACGACTCATGGCCCTCCAGGACGAGCTGACGAAGGTGGATGCTGACATCGGTCAGACTGAGGACGCGTGGCTCGAGGTCACCATCGACGATACGTGAGCCACGCCTCGCACCTGTCGGCCGCAGGGTACGTTCGGCGGTCAGTGCAGCACGGGCGTCGAACACCTCGACGCCTTCGGTCCGTACCGACCTGACCGGGAGGGGCGGGTGTCCAAGGACACGTTGCAGGGAGACGTCCGGGAGCGAGCCGGCCTGGGCGAACTGCTCACGCGTGGCGGCGAACGCGGCTACGTGCTGCTGTCGGAGATCCACGACCTCCACGACCCGATCCAGGACGCGGAAGGTTGGCCCGACGACGTCGCCACCGCGGCCCGCGACCGCGGCATCGAGGTGGTGGACGACCTCACCGAGGAGGCCGTCGCTCCACCGGAGCCGGCCAACACCGGCTCCACCACCGACGGGGTGCGGCAGTACCTCAACGCCATCGGTCGCGTGGAGCTGTTGACGGCCGAGGAGGAGGTCGACCTCGCCAAGCGCTACCACGCAGCCGTCGCCGCCAGGGCGATGGGCGTCGACAAGCAACGGGTGAGCACCGCCGCGCGACGGCGCACCCTGGAGCGGATCGTCGTCGAGGGCGATCGCGCCCAGGAGCGGCTGGTGACGGCCAACCTGCGCCTGGTCGTCTCGATCGCGCGCCGCTACCTCGGCCGGGGACTGTCGCTGCTCGAGCTCGTCCAGGAGGGCAACCTCGGGCTCATGCGCGGGGTCGAGAAGTTCGACCACACCAAGGGCTACAAGTTCTCCACCTACGCCACCTGGTGGATCCGGCAGGCACTGACCCGCGGCACCGCCAACAAGGCACGCTCGGTCCGGCTACCCGTGCACGTGCACGAACTGGTGGCCAAGGTCCGTCGCGCCGAGTTCGAGCTGCTGCAGGTGCTCGGCCGCGACGCGACCGACGCCGAGGTGGCGGAGACGCTCGGGATCAGCACCGAGCGGCTCCGCGAACTCCGGCTGGCCGGCCGGGAGATCACCTCCCTGGACCGCACGGTCGGTGAGGACGGCGACACGACCCTGGGTGAGCTGGTCCAGGACGACGAGGCGCCGGACCCGGAGTTGTGCGCGACGACCGAGCTGGCACGCCTGGAGCTCCTGGCCACCCTCGAAGAGCTCCACGAACGCGAGCGGGGCGTCCTCGAGCTGCGCTACGGCCTCAACGGCGACGACCCGGCGACGCTGGAGGAGATCGGGGAACGCTACGGGGTGACGCGGGAGCGCATCCGCCAGATCGAGAAGAACGTGCTGGCCAAGCTGCGCCACCCCGCCCACGCCCAGCGGCTGCGCTCCCTGTCCGAGGACGGCTGAGAGCGAGAACGGCTGCGGGAGCGGGCCTGCTGCGACACCTCGCACACCGCACTGCAGTCGGGCCCAGACGCTGCCGATGATGCGGGGGCGGGCCGACCCGGCCCGATGGAGCAGGAGCCGCTCGGTGATGGCACGTGCCGCCGGCCTCGGCCACCGCCTCACGGGGCTGGTGGCCGCCGCCGTGCTCCTCACGACGGTCCCGGCATCGGCGGCGACCGCCGCCACCGATGCGCTCGGACGCAGCCGGGTGCAGCTCGAGGAGGCCGAGCGTTCTCTCCAGCAGCTCCGGCGCGAGGTCCGCGCGGTCGGGGACGAGGTCGCGGCCCTGGACGCCTCGCTGGACGCCACGACCACGCGACTGACCGAGTTGGAGGCGGAGCTCACGCAGGCGCGAGCGGCGCATGCCGAGGCGGTGGCGCAGGTGACCGACACCCGCGCCGCGGTCCTCGCCAGCGACGACGCGCTCGAGGCGGCGCTCTCGGCGTGGTCGACGGGCCGGGACCGGCTGGCCGATCGCGCGGTCCACGCCTACAAGCACGGCGGTGGCGTGACCGGTGACGTGCTCGTTCGGGGCGTGGTGGGCGCACGTGACTGGCACGAGATGGCGGTGACCTTGGAGACCGTCTCCCGCCTGGCGGCAGCGGAGCGCCGCTCGATCGATACCGACGCGGGCAGGACCCGTGAGCTCGCGTCCCTGCGCGCGGCCGCGGACCGCGCTCGCGTCGCCGCCCTGGACGCCGAGCGGCTGGCGGCCACCGAGGCCGACCGGGTCGCCGCGCTGACCGCCGGCACGCAGGCGACGGCTACCCGGATCGCCGCCGACCGCGAGCGACGCAGCACCGTGCTCGCCGGCCTGCAGAGCGACGTCGCGGCCCGGCAGGTCCTGGTCGCCGAACTGGAGGCCACCGTCGCCCGGCTGGAGCTGTCGGCCCAGCGGGTCTTCGTCCCCGTCCAGGTCGACCTCGACCCCTTCGGCCCACCACCGGCGTGGGCCGACGCCCTCCCGGGCCAGGGACCGCGGTGGGCCGCGGCGATCGAGGCGACCGCCGCCCGGCATGGCGTGGACGGCCGGCTGTTCGCCGCCCTGGTCTGGTCCGAATCCGGGTTCTCCCCCGGGGCCGTCTCCCACGCCGGGGCGCTCGGGCTGGCACAGTTGATGCCGGGGACCGCCCGTGGGCTCGGTGTGGATCCGCGCGATCCCCTACAGAACCTCGACGGTGGTGCCCGCTACCTGCGGACCCAGCTCGAGGACTTCGGTCGGGTCGACCTGGCGTTGGCGGCCTACAACGCGGGTCCCGGTCGGGTCCGCACCGCCGGCGGCATCCCTCAGATCGTCGAGACGCAGCTGTACGTCACCCGCGTCCTGGAGCGCTACGAGCGTCTCGGCGGCTGACCCTCGCGCCCGTTCCGGTGGGCCGGGGACCGCTGTCCTCACGAGCCGCCCGGCCGGTGCGGCGTTCAGCTGCTGTTCACAGGACGCGCCCGCCCGAGCGCCAGTACTCACCGGCGGCCCGGTCGAGGAAGCCCTCGTCCACCAGCGCCCGTCGCAGCGTCGCGTGGTCGTCGTGGAACCTGCGCAGCAGGGCGTTGACCTCCGTCTCGCGGTAGCGCAGCCCCGGCTCGAACTCCAGCGCCAACCGCTCGAGCACGACCAGGCGCTTGTGCCGCTGGGCGGGCAGCTCGCTGAGACGGTCACCGCGGAAGAAACGTCGAAGCACCTCGGACTCCCCCGCCGTCATCCCGAAGGCGACCCGTGGGCTGGCGGGCGCGCTGCGCGGCAGCCTGCGCGCCACCTCGCGCCAGGCCCCCACATCGAGGTGGTAGGTCCGATCGTCGGCGGTACCGAGCAGTCCCTCCTGGACCAGCGGCGCCAGCGTGCGCAGGACCTCCTCCGGAGGCAGGCCATGCCGGTCGGCCAGCTCGGCGCTGGTCCGCGGGGCTGCCACCAGGTCGCCGACCACCGCCAGGCGGAGCGGTTCGAGCAGCAGGCGCAGCAGGTCCAACGGGTCCATGAGACAGGGGTACCGGACCGGGTAGGTTCGTGCCGTTGTCAGCCCGTCCAGCGTGCCGAGGTCGTCGATGCCGTCCGTTGCGTCCCGGCCGCCGATGTCCCGGCCGCCGATGTCCCGGCCGATGGTCGTGGGCGGGCTCGTGATCGGGATGGCCGCGGTCTCCACCGCGGCGATCCTCGCCCGGATCGCCATGGGCGCCGACCCCGGCATCGTCGTCGCCGGCGACGGGGCCGCACCGGCGCTGGCCATCGCCTTCTGGCGGACCACGCTCGGTGCCCTCGCGCTGGCGCCGGCGGCCTGGCGCGCGCAACGGCGGGCCCCCACGTCGCTGACCCGCCGCCGTCGGCTGCAGCTGGGCCTGGCGGGCGTGGCGCTGTCGCTGCACTTCGTGTTGTTCCAGGGCGCACTGGCCCTGACCAGCGTCGCCTCGACCGTGACCCTGACGACGATGTCGCCGTTGTTCGTCGCGCTCGGCGGCTGGTGGCTGCTGGGTGAGCGCACGACCCGCCGCGCCTGGATCGGGATCGCAGGCACCGTGCTCGGTGCGCTGGTCATCGGCGTCGGGGACGCCACCGGCGTCGATCTCGGCGCCCGGGCGCTCCTGGGCGACACCATGGCGCTGGGCGCCGCCCTGGCCGGCTCGGCCTACCTGCTGGCCGGACGGCGAGCACGCCGTGATACCGCCACCAGCACCTACGCAGCCGTCGTCTACGGCGTCGCCGGGTTGCTCCTGCTGCCGCTGTGCTTGGCGACCGGCACGGACCTCATCGGCTTCAGCACCACGACGTGGCTGGCGATCGCGGGCATCGTCATCGGGCCACAGCTGCTCGGGCACACCGTGTTCAACCTGCTCCTGGCGACCCTGCCGGCCACGACGGTCGCGATCGCGATCCTGGCCGAGCCCGTGGGGGCGGGGCTGCTGGCGTGGCTGTTGCTCGGCGAGCTCCCCGCGCCGTTGTTCGCCGTGGGGGCTCCGCTGGTGCTGCTCGGCGTGGCCGTGGTGATCCGGGCCAACGCGGCTGCTCCCGGCGACGATCCGCCACCGCCGGCCTCTCTCAGAAGAGCAGCGGGAGGTTCGGGCGCTCCTCGACCACCCCGATGATGGCCCCGAGCGCCTGCCCGTCCCGGGCGCGGGCATCGACGAGGTCGGCCAGGGCTCGCGGTGCGAGGTCGGGGGCGGGATGGCCGCCGCTGAGCACGACGAACATCGTCCCCTTCAGGCGCTTGGCGGCCCGGACCCAATCACCGTCCAGTCCCGGGCGCGGCGCCCTGAGCAGCGATTCCTCGCGCTCGTCGACCAGCCGCAGTTCATCACGGTCGAACTGGAACCCCACCTTCGCCCCGCGGGGCAGCTCATGGCCGATGAACCCGGGCAGAGCGGCCAGCCCTGCGTCCACCAACGCCGCGTGGAGTTTCGGTCCCCGCCCGTGGGGGGTCACGGAGGCGACCAACAGGGGCAGACCCCCGGCGACCAACGAGCGCAGTGCGACCCCGTCGGCTGGCGTGTCGGCGGCGGTCATGCGACGAACCGCCGCATGACCGTGGCGCGCAGCCGTCGGGTCAGCGCGCTCGGGACGAGCTGGGCGCCGTAGGCGACGAGGCGGTCGGCCGGGGCCGGGACACAGACCGGGCGGCCAGCGGCGAAGGCGGCCAGGCCTGCGGCGACGACCTCGTCCGCGCTGCCCACCAGAGCCGAGGGGAAGGCCCCCTCCGGTACCCCGGCGACCCCCTGGAACTCGGTCTCGGTCACGCCGGGCGCCAGCAGGAGCACGTGCACCGGGCTGGCCCGCACCTCCTCGTAGACCGCCTCGGTGAAGGAGCGCACGAACGCCTTGGTGGCGCCGTAGACGGCGCTGTAGGGCCCCGGCACGAAGCCGGCGGTGGAGCCGACGTTGACGATGCCACCGACCTCCCGCGCCAGCATGCCCGGAAGCGCAGCCCGGGTCAGCTCCACCAGCGCGGTGACGTTCACGTCGAGCAGCGCGCGGATGCGCTCCTCGTCCTGGCTGGCCAGCGCCCCGTAGACCCCGAGCCCGGCGTTGTTGACCAGCAGGTCGACCGGCTGCTGCGCGTCGACCAACCGTGCCCGGACCCGCTCGCGTCCGGTGGGCTCAGCGAGGTCGGCGACCAGCACCTCGGCGCCGCCGGGCAGCTCTGCGGCCACGAGCTCCAGCCGCGACGCACGCCGGGCCACGAGCACGACCTCCACCCCACGCGCGGAGAGCTGCCGGGCGAAGGCGGCCCCGATGCCGGCCGATGCACCGGTGACCAGGGCCCGTCTGATCCGCACCTCGCTGGTCCTTCGTCCGGGGTCGAGCACGCGGTCACCACGTTGCCGCCGTGGCTCGGCGACGGAGGCTACCGAGCCGCTACGGTCACCGGCCCGCGGCGGTCGCGGATCAGGGCGGGCGGCGACCCGCGACGCACGGCGGTCGACAGGCGATGATGGCAGGTCAGGCGATGGCTCAGACGCGGGCGCAGGCGCGGACGCAGGCGCGCCACGTGCTCGCCGTGGACGGCAACGCCCTCGGTCATCGCGCGTACCGGTCGGCAGAGACCGAGCTCGAGGCCGGTGACCAACGACCACTGGTCACCGGGGCGGTGGTGTCGATGCTGGCCACCACCTGGGTGCACGGGCCCTACGACGCCGTGCTGGTCGGTTTCGACCACGCCACGAACCGACGCAAGCTGCTGGCACCGGAGTACAAGGCGAACCGCCCCCCGACGCCGCCCGCGCTGACCGCCTCCCTGCAGCGCCTCAGGAGCGACCTGGCGGCGTGCGGCTTCGAGATCGTCGAGCACGACGGGGCCGAGGCCGATGACGTGATGGCCGCCGCCGTGGACGCCTGCACCGCGCGCGGCTGGCGCTGCGACGTCCTCAGCTCGGACCGGGACCTGACCGCGCTGGTGACCGAGGGTGTGCGGCTGCTGCGCCCCCGTGCCCGCTTCGCCGATCTCAGCGTCGAGGACGTCGACCGGGTGCGGGCCGCCTACGGGGTGGGGCCGGACCGCTACGTCGAACTGGCCGCGCTCCGCGGCGATGCCTCCGACGGCCTGCAGGGTGCCCACGGGATCGGGCCGAAGACGGCCGCGAAGCTGCTGCGGACCTACGGCAGCATCGCGGCGCTGTACGCGGCGCTCCCCGACCTCCCGCCCCGGCTGGAGGCGTCGCTGCGGGAGGCCCGGGACCGGGTCGAACGCAACCTGCTGCTGATGGCGCCGGTCCCCCACCTCGAGGTCGACGCCGACGCGCTCGCCGTCGCCACCGTCGACCCCGAGCGGGTGCTGGGGGTGCTGGAGCCGCTGGGGCTCGGTGGCGCCGCCCGACGCTTCGAGCGGGCGATGGCCGCTCCCCCGCCCCCACCCCTGGCGCCACACCCGGCCGGTGACGAGGAGCCGTTGGCGCCGGACCCGGTCCTGCGTCCCACCGGGCCACACGTCGGCGAGCAGGAGCAGCTGTTCTGAGCCGATGGGGTGACCGGGGAGAGGCCGACTAGCCTCCGAGCGCCATGGACACCGACCCGGACGCCGTCGCCGATGCCGATGCGGCTGACCACGTCGACGGACTGCTGGCCCAGTGGGCCCGGCAGCGCCCCGAGCTCGACGTCAGCGGCCTGGCGATCGCCGCGCGGATCGTGCGCCTCCAGCGGTTCCTGGACCGACGCACCGAGGCCGTGGTCACGGGCCACGGACTCAGCATCGGCGAGACCAACGTGCTCGCGGCGCTGCGACGTGCCGGCCCGCCCCACACCCTCACCCCCACGCAGCTGTACCGGGGGCTGCTGCTCTCCTCGGCGGCGATGACCCACCGGCTCGATCGTCTGGAGGCGCTCGGCTACCTGCACCGCTCGCGAGCTGAGCACGATCGGCGTCAGGTGCTGGTGGCACTGAGCCCCTCGGGCCTCGCGGTGGTCGATGAGGTCATGGACGACTACACCGCGCATCTCAACCGGCTGCTGTCGGTGCTGGAGGCGCGCGAACGGGTGGAGCTGGAAGGTGGGCTCCGGGCGCTGCTCCAGCACCTGGAGCGCGACCAGACCGGGTGAGCGGGACGCGACTCGAGGCGAGGTTGACGACCGCGCTGCCGGTCGAGCTGCTGACGACGCTGCGTCCCCTGGTCGCCTCGCAGCACGATCCGACCATCCGCATCCGGGCCGCCGGGTTCGTCCGGGCGGCGCAGACCCCGAACGGGCCCGGGACCATCGTCGCCGCCCGGCAGCCGGACCGCAGCTTCCAGGTCCAGGGTCACGGACCCGGAGCACGCTGGCTGCTGGACCGCGTCGGGGGGCTGCTCGGGACCGAGGACCGGTTGGCCGGCTTCCGACCCACGGCACACCCCACCGTCGCACGGGCGCACCATCGACAGCCCGGTCTGCGCATGCTGCGTACCGGGACGGTGGTCGACGTGCTCGTCCCCACCATCATCGCGCAGCGTGTCACCTCCCTGGAGGCCGCCCGGTCATGGACCCGGCTGGTCCGTCACCTGGGCTCCGCCGCTCCGGGCCCGTTCCAGCTCCTGGTCCCGCCTGATCCGGCCAGGCTGTGCCGGGTGCCGGCTGCGGTGTTCCACGGGCTCGGCATCGAGCGGGCTCGGGCCCGGCGCATCGTCGATGCCTGCCGGCACGTCGACGAGCTCGATGCGGCCCTGGCGCTGCCGCCGGCACAGCGGCTGGCCCGGTGGCTGGCCGTGCCGGGTGTCGGGCCGTGGACCGCCGCCCACCTCGCCCGCGTCGCTGCTGGCGACACCGACGCCGTCGAGGTCGGCGATCACAACACCAAGCATCTGGTCGCCTGGAACCTCGCGGGAGAACCCCGGGGGACCGACGAGCGGATGCTGGCGCTGCTGAGCCCCTTCGCCGGGCACCGCGGGCGGGTCGTCCGTCTGCTCGGCACCGCTGGCCAGCCGCCCCCGAGGTACGGGCCGCGGCACCGCCTGCACCCGGTCGAGCACCTGTGAGTGCTCAGCACCGCACGGCGACCGGCGACCTGCCGAGCGCTCCCTCGGCGCTGGTCGCGGTCAGCACGTCGCAACCGCGGACGTCGGCGGACAGCAGGACGATCAGCTCGTCCGCGAAGGTCCGGGACAACCAGCGGGCCTGACCGTCGGCGTTGGCGATGACGGCGAGGTGGTAGCGCCGGCCGTCGTCGCCGAGGACGGCACCGGTGAGGGCGGCGACGTCGCGCAGCGTCCCCGTCTTGCCCCGGAACCATCCGTCGGCCACGGTGTTGTCCAGGCGGCTGGTGAGGGTGCCGGACTCGCCCATCACGGCCATGAGCGAGATCCAGGTCGGCGCGTGCCGGCTGGTGTGCATCGCCCGGTCGAGCTCCACCAGCAGCCGGGCCATCGCCCGATCGTCGCGGGAGAGCCCGGAACCGTCGGCGAACACCGCGCCCTCGGTGGCGATCCCGAGCCGCCCGAGGACCTGCTTGAGGGCCCGCTCGCCCGAGGCGAAGGAGCCGACGCCGGTGCGTTGCCGTCCCACGGCACGGAACACCGCGTCGGTGATCTGGTTGTCGCTGCGCTGGACGGCGAACCGCAGGATCTCCTCCAGCGGGGGGCTCGTGACCGTGGCCAGCCGGCCGACGCTGGCCGCCACCGGCGCCCCGACCCGGCCCTGGCCGCTGACCGTGATGTCGTGCTCGCCGAGGAGCCGGATCAGTTCGTCGACCGCATGCTCCGCGGGACTGCGGGTGTGTTCGATCCGCACGATCGGTGGCCCGGTGGGCTCACCGTCCCCGCCCCCGTCGCCCTCGTCGCCGCCCTCGTCGCCGGCATCGCCGTCCGGGGCGGCTGGTGCTGCGGCTGCCCCCTCGCCGTCCTCGGCCCCGTCCGCTTCCTCCACCTCGGGGTAGGTGACGATCGTCCGGACGCCGGCATCCACCGAGAGCCCCTCGGCGAACCGGGCGTCGAAGTCGTTGAAGTAGCGGTCGGGCCAGCCGCTGGCGGTCGGGGGGCCGTCGAAGCGGTCG
Organism: uncultured Actinomycetota bacterium; assembly: GCA_964465225.1. Lineage (GTDB taxonomy): Bacteria > Actinomycetota > Nitriliruptoria > Nitriliruptorales > Nitriliruptoraceae > T1Sed10-7. The sequence goes on along the minus strand of CAYXJD010000004.1, from coordinate 19,316 downwards.
ACGACCCCGACGACGTCACCCGACACCTCGGTGACGCCCGCTGCGGCGAGCTGAGCGGCGAGGTCCTCGAAGGGGGTGCGCGGCCGGGCCGGGTAGATCCATCGGCCGTACTCGGGCGTGGCCAGGACCGGGTCGCCGGTCCCGACCAGCACCAGGTCGCCGCGCACCACGCCGTCGCCGTCGATCGGTGCGGTCGTCTCGATGCGGGTGGTGAACCGTGCCTGGGGTCCGAACGTGATCAGGGCTGCCGCCGCGGTGACGATCTTCAGCGTCGAAGCGGGCAGCACCGGCACGTCGGGGTCGTGCGCGACGACCTCGCGACCCCACTCGTCGACGACCAGGACCGAGACCTGCTCGCCGTCGCGCCGCTCGAGCAGCCCGGCCAGCAGCGATGCCGCCTCCGCCTCGATGCGCGCCCGGGATGCGGGCACCGGCGACGGGGCCGCCCGGGGCGGGGCCGCCACCAGGACGTCGTCCGGGTCCTGCTGGTCCGGCGGCGGTGCTCCCCGGTCCGCACCCTGCTCGTCGGCGGCCCGCTCGTTCGGTGCCGAGGCGGCCACGTCTGGGGCCTGCTGCCCGGGCAGCTTCGGCTCACGGTCCGCCTCGGGGCCCTGCTCGCTCGCGACGTCGGCCTGCGGACCCGTCGCGTCGTCCTGGCGCGGTGCTGCGTCCGGGGTACACGCCGCCAGAGCGAGGCTGACCGTGACGAGCAGCGCCACCACCCGCCGGCGGGCCGCGGTGCCACTGACGTCCGCCGGGCGCGACGATCCAGGCGGGGACACCGGGCGCGGGGCCACCGCCATCACCCCGGTGCGTCGACGCTGTCCAGCAGGCCGCGCAACTGGAAGCCCCGCGAGGGGTGTCGCAGCTTGGTCAGCGTCTTCTTCTCGATCTGACGGATCCGTTCCCGGGTGAGCCCGAACTGGGCACCGATGTCCTCCAGGGTGTGCTCCTCGCCGTCCACGAGGCCGTAGCGCAGCATCAGCACGGTGCGCTCGCGGTCGGTGAGGGCCGACAGGGCACGCTCGACCTCCCGCTTGGCGAGCACCGCGGTGGCCGAGGACTCCGGGTCGATCGCGTCGTCGTCGGCGACCAGCTCCCCCATGGTCGCGTCGCCGTCCTCACCGATGGGCTTGTCGAGGCTGGCGACGTCCTGGGAGGCCAGCTTGACCTCACGCAGACGCTCGATGGGCAGACCGAGCTCAGCGGCGATCTCGTGCTCGCTCGGTTCGCGGCCCAGCTGCTGCAGCAGGGCGAACTCGGCGTAGCGGACCTTGCCCATCAGCTCGTGCACGTGGACCGGCAGCCGCACCGTGCGGCCGGTGTTGGCGAGTCCACGCTGCAGGGCCTGGCGGATCCACCAGGTGGCGTAGGTGGAGAACTTGTAGCCCTTGGTGTGGTCGAACTTCTCCACCCCACGGATCAAGCCCAGGTTGCCCTCCTGGATGAGCGACAGCAGGTCGACCCCGCGGCCGCGGAACTTCCGCGCGACCGAGACGACCAACCGGAGGTTGGCGCGGACCATGTGGTCCTTCGCGCGCTCACCACCACGGGCGACCATCCGCAGCTGGGCCTTGCGCCGCGGCGTGTAGCGCTGCGTCGCCCCGAGCAGGACGTGGGCGGCCAGTCCCGCCTGGTACCGCTTGGCGAGGTCGACCTCGAGCTCCGGCGTGAGCAGCTCCGTGCGCCCGATCTCGTTCAGGTACTGCCGGACCGAGTCGGAGGACGCTGACAGCGGGGTGGCCTCCGGCCGATCCGCGTCCTCCACCAGGTCGTCGAGGACCTGCATGCCGAGGTCCCGGGCGCCCTGGGCGGTGTCCTCGACCCAGTTGTCGGCATGGGTGAGGGGATCGAACAGCTCCTGGAGCTCCGACAGGAGCACGTACCCACGCGAGGCACCACGTTCGAACAGTTCGGAGAGGGGGGTGACATCGCTCACGTGGTCGGTTCCCTAGGGTCCATGCTCGGTCGCGGTCGGGCGAGCGGGGCTCTGGATGGCCGCCACGATTCCGCGGTCCACACGCACCCGCCCCGGGCGCAGCCTCCGAGGGTACGCGCCGTCCCGCGTGCCGTCAGCGCGGGTGGCGGCTGCCGGGGGCCCGGACGGTGGCCCGGCGCCGGGCGGGGCTCCGCTTCACCGGTCATCGCGCGTCTCCCGCGTGCGGTCGGAGGTGCCCTCGGCGTCACCAGCCCGGCGCGGGCCGGTGTCGGAGCCGGAGCCCTCGAGGTAGCGCTGCCAGGCCCGGGCCGCGCGGGCGTCGTCGTCGAGCTCCGTCTCGTCCTCCTCGCGCTGCCCCGGATCGTCCCGGCGACCCGGTGGCCGCGGCGTCCCGTGCGCCCCGGCCGCTGCAGCAGTCCGCGACCCACCAGTTGGCGGACCGTGGTGGCCGTGAGCGTCGCCGAGCGCAGGTGCGTTCGGTCCACGTCCGATGGCCACCGACGCCGCCAGTGCGGTGGTCAGCGGGACCGCCGCGATCAACCCGAGCGAGCCGACCACGGTCTTGATGATCTCCTCGGCCAGGACCTCGGAGTTGATGATCTCCAGGACCGGTACCCCCCCGGTGTAGAACAGCAGCAGCAGCGCGATCGAGGCACCGGTGTAGGCCAGGAACAGGGTGTTGACCACCGAGGCGATGTGGTCACGCCCCACCTTCATCGCCCGCGTGAACAGCTCCGAGAAACCGAGCCCCCGGTCGGTGTCGTGGAGGGCGAACACGGTCGAGGCCTGGCTGACGGTCACGTCATCGAGGACACCGAGCGCCGCGATGATCAGCCCGGCCAGCACCAGGCCCTGCAGGTCGAGCCCCTCGACGGCGAAGCGGGCGAACACCGCGTCGTCCGAGGCGAAGCCGGTGATCTTGGACCGTTCCACGAAGAAGGTGCCCAGGGAGACCGTCAGCACCAGTGCGGCACCGGTGCCGACGATCGCCGAGGTGGTCATCTCGTTCACGCCGTGGGTGAGGTAGAGCGTCACGAGCATGATGGCCATCGCTCCCACGAGCGCGACCAACGGTGGGCTGGTGCCGGCGATGATGGCCGGGACCACGAAACGCACCACGATGGCCAGCGACAGACCCAGCCCCACCAGGGAGCGGAACCCGTGCCAACCCGAGATGGCGATCACCGCCACCACGAACAGCGCCAACAGCCAGGACAGGGTCGGCAGGCGCTGGAAGTCGGTGATGAAGTAGCTCAGCTCGCCGTCGGCATCGGTGGTGCGATCCAACAGCACCCGGTCGCCGACGGCGAAGGACGGGAAGCCGTCGGTGTTGACCTCGAGGTCGATGCGCTCACCGGCGTCGGGGCCGTCGAGGAGGTCCACCTCGAGCTGCGCGACCTCACCCGAGATGCCGGCGAGCTCGTCGGGGGTGCCCTCGACCAGGGTGACGCTGTGGATCTCGCCCTCGACGAGCGCCTCGAGCGGCGGTGCCTGGTCCTCGGGCAGCACCGGACCCCGCGGCCACAACGACACCAGGCCGATGACCGCTCCCAGGGCGATGAGCCCGACGACCAGCAGCAGGCGTCGGTGGGTCAGCGCGGTGGCACCAGCCACAGCTCACTCCTCGTCCCGGTCGGCCCGACGGACCCCGGCGGGCAGACCGGAGGGTAGGCCCTCACCGGATCCGGCCGACACACGACGCTGCCCGCCGGTGGGAACCGACGGGCAGCGCGGGACGGCCGGGATCAGGCGGCGCGATCGAGCACGTCGAGCAGCCCGGAGAGGTTGTGAGCGCGGGAGGGGTGACGCAGCTTGGCCAGCGCACGGTTCTGCATCTGACGGATCCGCTCGCGGGTCAGTCCGAAGTGCGCCCCGATCTCCTCCAGCGTCTGCGGCTCCTGACCTCCGAGGCCGAACCGCAGCACCAGGATGATGCGCTCACGGTCGTCGAGGGCGTTGAGCGCCGCGTCGATCTGGCTCAGCGCGTCGCCTTCGAGCGCGGTGTCGGCCGGGTCGAGTTGGTCGGCATCGGCGATCAGGTCGCCCATGGTGGCGTCACCGTCCTCGCCGATCGGACGGTCCAGGCTGACGAGCTCCTGCATGGCATCACGGACCTCGCGGACCCGATCGACGGTCAGCCCGACCTCCTCGGCGACCTCCTCTTCGGACGGGTCACCGCCCTTCTGCTGACGCAGCCGCAACTCAGCGGCCCGCAGCTTGCCGTACAGCTCCCACACGTGTGCGGGCACCCGGATCGTGCGCCCCTTGCTGGCCACGCCACGCTGCAGGGCCTGACGGATCCACCACACGGCGTAGGTCGAGAACTTGTAGCCCTTGGTGTGATCGAACTTCTCCACCGCTCGCAGGAGGCCGAGGTTGCCCTCCTGGATCAACTCGATGAAGTCGAGGTCGCGACCGGAGAACTTCCGCGCCTGCGGGACGACCAGTCGCAGGTTGGCCTGGACCATGCGTTCCTTGGCGCGCTCCCCGTCGCGGGAGACCTTGCGCAGCCGTGCCTTCTTGGTCCGCGTCAACTGGTCGCCACGCTCCTTGAGGAGGGCGTCGGCGGAGAGTCCGGCCTGGTACCGCTTGGCGAGATCGGCCTCGTCCTCCTTCGTGAGCAGTGCGTGGCGACCCGCGTCGTTCAGGTACTGACGGACCAGATCGGTGGTGAGCGCGGCGGAGGCGTCGCCGACCTCTTCGGGCACATCGTCCGCCACGTCGTCGATGACCTGGACACCCTGGTCGGTGGCCGTGACGATGGCGTCGTCCACCCACGTGTCACCGTGGATCTCGGGGACGTGCAGTTCCTGGAGTTCGGAGAGCAGCACGTAGCCACGTTCGGAGGACCGCTCGAGGAGTTCCTCGACGGCGACTTCGGCGGTTGGGAGCTCGGTGGCGTTCACCAGGCCTCCTCTTCACGGTTGGTGGCAGGTGGACCGAGGCGCACGGGAGCGCGCTGGACCACGGAAGCGGTGTGGCGTACAGGGTGGCGACACTGCCACCCTCGCACGTCTGGTTCGGAGCCGGAAGGCTTGTGGTGCCGACCTTCGGGCGGGTCCTCGGGCATCGAGCCGACCGAGCGGTGGTGGCGGGGCTACGCTCCGAGGGTTCTGGGTGAAGCTGCGGGCAGCATTCGTGCCGCAACCGACACAACGTACGATGCCGGCCCCAACATCCCAAGACCATCTTGGCGTGCGCTCACCGCGCGGTATCGCGGCCCTCGGCCGTGCCGGCCGTCGCACCGGCCGTCGCACCGGCCGTCGCACCGGCCGTGGTCTCGGCCGTGGTAGCACCGGGTTCGTCGTCGCGCCTGCCTGGTACGACCCGACCGTCGCGGCAGGCGATGCCCTCCTGCGCCAGGCGCGCGGCGTGCTCTGGCTCCAGGCCGGGCACCAGCCGGCCGGTCGCCGTGACCACCCGCCACCACGGCAGGTCGGGCCCCCCACGACGCAGGACCTGCCCGACCGCGCGAGCAGCACCGGGGCGACCCACCTCGGCCGCGACCTCTCCGTAGGTCAGCAGCTGCCCCGAGCGCGTCGCCACGACCACCTCTCTCACCCGCCGCGCGAAGGTGTCCACAGCGTCAGCCTCCCGGTAGCCAGTGGGCGCCACGGCCCGACCGCCCCCTGCGACACGCCCCTGGCAACCCCTCGGACACTACGGTAGGCCTGACGGGATCGGCACGATGCCGGTGCCGGCCCGATCCCAGGTGCCGCCCCAGGGCCCGCCCCGGGTGCGAGCCGGGTGGAAGCGAACAGGAGGCTGCGATGATCACCGCCTTCGTGCTGCTCGACGTCGACGTGGACCAGGTGCCCGAGGCTGCCGAGGCCATCTGCCACCTCGACGGCATCACCGAGGTCTACTCCGTCACGGGACGCTACGACCTGATCGCCAAGGTGAGGGTCCCCCACAACGAGGATCTGGCCGACGTGGTCACGCGGGGGGTCGGCAAGGTGGCGGGGGTCCGCGGTTCGGAGACCGTGATCGCCTTCCGGTCCTACGCCGAGGAGGTGCTCGACGCCACCTTCTCCCTGGGACAGCAGGGCGCGGACTGACCGCCTCGGGGGCTCAGCGAGACCATGGTGCGGTCACGGACGACGGTGCGGTATCGGCGTCCGGGTCTGCCTCCTTCTGTCCATCCGGGTGTGGCTTCGCCGGGTAGGCGATCCGGGGATGGTAGATGCCGACGAGGGAGTCCACGAGCGTGTTCCGCGCCGTGGTCAGTTCCCGGAAGGTGAGGTCGCACTCGTCGAACTGCCCGTCGTCGAGTCGCTCCTGCAGCAGGCGCTCCACCGTGGACTCGATCTCCTCGCGCGGCAGGGTCCCGCGTGACATCGCCATCGACCGGGTCGTCGCCTCGGAGCAGTCGGCGAGCAGCAGCAGCGCCGCCTCCTTGCTCCGCGGTTTGTGGCCCCGGTAGCGGTAGGCACCCTCGTCCACCTCGGCACGATCACCGCCTGCGGCCTGCACCGCCTTGTCGTAGAAGTAGCTGACGAGCATCGTCCCGTGGTGACTACCGATGCAGGCGACCACCTCCGGCGGTAGCCGATGCCCGATGGCCATCTCGACCCCATCGACGACGTGGTTCTGGATGATGGTCGCCGACACCCTGGGCTCCAGTTCGTCGTGGGGGTTGGCGATGCCCTGCTGGTTCTCGATGAAGAAGTGGGGCTGGCGGACCTTGCCGATGTCGTGGTAGAGCCCCGCGACGCTGCCCAGCAGCGGATCGGCGCCGACCGCACGGCAGGCCCGCTCGGTGAGCGAGGCGACCATCACCGAGTGGTTGTAGGACCCCAGCGCCTTGGTCTCGAGCTCACGCAGCAGCGGATGGTTGCGGTCGGCGAGGTCGAGCAACGCCGTGACGGTGGGCAGACGGAACATCGTCTCCAGGAACGGCAAGGCGCCCTGGACGACGAGTGCCGTGACCAGGCCGTTGACCGCTCCCGCGGCGACGGCCACCCACAACAGGTCCCTCGGGCCGAACGCCAGCACCACCACGGCAGCGACCACCGGGTAGGACAGCCCGGCACGCAGCGTCGCGGATCTGAGATCCGATCGCTTGGCGATGGTGGTGGTCAGCGGGACGCTGACGAGCACCACGATCGCGGCGAAGAGCGCAGCCGAGCCCGCTTCCGGCCGCACCAGCAGGACCAGCACCGACGCCGGCAGCATCGCAGCGATGCCGATGACCGGGTGGACCAGCAGGGCGATCAGCATGGCCAGCGCGCCGGCCGGGACCGCGAACAGCCAGCCGGCCGAGGTGACGTCGACCACCGCGGTCACCCCCACGACCAGCAGGGCGTAGGCGACCACCAGCAGCGACAGCAGCAGCAACTTCTTGCCGCTCACCCAGACGATCGGCTGCATCCGCGAGAGGTAGACCCCCGCCACCGCGCTGACCAGCAGCATGGCCGCGGTCGCTGCGAGCCAGGCCCGCCACGGGCTGCCGCCCATCAGCCCCAGTTCCTCGATGGCCTGGACCTGTCGCGGGGTCACCACGTCACCCGCACGGACGATCACCTCGCCGGGACGCCAGGTCTCGGTGACCTCCTCGACGCTCTCGGCGGCCCGCTCCCTCGCCGCCGCCGTGGCATCGGGGTCGACCGTCACGGTCGGTCGCATGTGCTGCTCCAGCACCGGCCGCGCGATCGAGGTCGCGGTCTCCCCTGGGAGGTTGCGCAGCGCGAACTCGACGGGCAACGTCTCGGCAAGCAGCTGTTCGACGCCGTCCTCGGTGACCCGTTGCCGGGCCAGCCCCTGGGCGATGGCGATCGTCTCCCGCTCGACGGCATCGAGCTCCGCGGGCGACAACGCCACCAGCTCGGCGATCACGTCCTCGTCGAGATCGGGCTCGAGCAGGGCCAGCGCCTCACGCTGCTGCGCCGGTGATGGTGCCGAGGTCACGGGACCGGTGGCCCCCTGATCGCGCTCCCGCACCTCGCGGGCCGAGCGGAACACCTCGCGGACGTCGCGCACGATGCCCGACTGCGCCTCACGGTCCGGGGTGAGGACGGGTTCCACGCTCTCCGCTGCGGTGCGACGTGCCGTCTCCGTCGCCTCCGCGTCGGTCACCTGGACCAGCCGCTCGGCGAAGATGGTCCGGGGTGCTGGCTCGCCGACACGGACGGGCTGCTCATCGGCGACCGCGCCGATGGCGACGAAGATCGGCACGAGCAGCACGACGAGTCCGGCCGCGACCAGGCGCTGCAGCAGCAGTGAGCGGTCGGCGAGATCCACGGTGCTCCTGCGCTGTCGGTGCCGAGGGACGCCACGTCCACCCGCCGCGGTCCCGGAGGGTGCTGGCAGGGCAGCCCCCAGTGTCGCGCATCCGGCACGGATCCGCCCAGCGACGCCCGCCGAGCCAGCTGACCGCGGCGCGGGGGTGCGGCCACCCGCTCCCGCGGGAGGCCGCCGACCTGCGGCCTCACGGTGCCGCTCTGCGCGAGGACGGCCCGCGGGTCGGAGCGGGTTAGGCTGCGCGCTGACCGCCCACCCGACACCGCGAGGCGCCTGTGGACAGCTTCGACCCGTCACCGTGGGTCGTGCTCGGTCGGGACGATTGGGCGGGCCTGGCGCCAGCGACCCCGCTCACCCTCACCGAGCACGACCTCGAGCAGCTGCGGGGGATCAACGAGTACCTCTCGCTGACCGAGGTCGCCGAGGTCTACCTGCCGCTGTCACGCCTGCTCAACCTCTACGTGGCGGCGACCCAGGAGCTCCACCGCGCCACCGACACCTTCCTCGGGTCGCTGGCCGCGAAGGTGCCGTTCGTGCTCGGCGTCGCCGGGTCGGTCGCCGTCGGCAAGTCCACGATCTCACGGCTGTTGCAGGCGCTGCTGCGGCGCTGGCCCGACCACCCCGAGGTGGCGCTGGTCACCACCGACGGGTTCCTGCACCCCAACACCGAACTCGCGCGGCGCGGGCTCCTCGATCGCAAGGGCTTCCCCGAGTCCTACGACACCGCTGCGCTCGTGCGTTTCGTCGGCGAGGTGAAGGCGGGGGCGAGCGAGGTCACGGCGCCCGTGTACTCCCACCTGCACTACGACGTCCTCCCCGACCAGCACGTCGTCGTGCGACAGCCGGACATCCTGATCGTCGAGGGGTTGAACGTCCTGCAGACGGGGGCGGACGGCGAACGGCCGGTCTTCGTCTCCGACTTCTTCGACTTCTCGATCTACGTCGACGCCGATGAGGCGCACATCGAACGGTGGTACATCGAGCGCTTCCGGCGGCTGCGCGACACCGCTTTCCGCGACCCGCGGTCCTACTTCTCCCGGTACGCGGACCTGACCGACGACGAGGCCGACCGCACGGCGGCGGGCATCTGGGCCGAGATCAACGGGCGGAACCTCGCCGAGAACATCCTGCCGACCCGCACGCGTGCCGATCTGGTCCTCGGCAAGGGATCGGACCACGCCGTCGAACAGGTGTGGCTGCGCAAGCTGTAGACCGCGCCGGCACACGCGCTCACCGCGGTGTCGCCGGACCCGGCACCTCGGCGGGCGCCCGGCCCAGCGGCCGCCAGGCGGCGATGACACCTCGCAGCGCGGTGACCAGTGCCAGCGGCTGATCGAGCAGCAGGTGGTGGTAGGCGAAGGGCACGTCGAGCACCGGGACCCCGGCTTCGGCGGCCGGTGCGCCGGCGAGCAGCTCGGCCATGTGCGCGCGGACGTCGGCGTCGACGATCGCCGAGTCCTCGCCGTTGACCACCGCCATGCGACACCCGGCCCGGGCGAGCCGGTCGCCGAACTGGCTCGGATCGGTGGGCCCGGTCCGTCCCGTGAAGACCCGGGGATCGAACTTCCAGGTCCAGCCGTCGGCGGTGCGTCGCAGACTGTGCTGCGCGATGTGGTCCAGCAACCAGGTGTTCTCGCAGGGCTGGGGCGGCACGAGCTGGAAGTGCTGCACGGCGGTGTCGAGGTCGGGGTAGGTCTTCGGCGCCCGGAACATCCGCCCACCCCGGCCCTCCTCGGACTCGGGGTCGGGCCGTCGCAGTGGCGTGTCCAGCAGGACCGCGCCGGCCAGTGCGGCACCGTGACGGGCGGCGAGCACGATCGTGATGAACCCGCCCATCGAGTGCCCGACCACCAGCGGCCGGCCGCTGCCGCCCCCGTCAGCGGCGGCGGCCAGGATCTCCTGAGCCCACTGCTCGCCGTCGTAGGCCTCGCGCCACCCACTGTCACCGTGACCCGACAGGTCGACCGCCACCACCCGGTGGGTCCGGGCGAGGCTCGGTGCGACCGCCGTCCACCAGCGCGCGTGCGCGGCCCCACCGTGGACGAGCACGAGCGTCGGGTCGCGACGCGACCCCCAGGCGATCCAGTGGACCGGTACCCCGTCGACCGCAACCGCCCCTTCCTCGGTCGGCGTCGACAGGGCCTCGAGGAACCACTGCGGTGTCCTGCTCTCCCCACTTCGGTGGGCAGGTGTCGGCTCCACGGTGACCTCCGGCGTCGGGACCTTGCGAGGCTAACGCCTGCCCGGCGGACGCCGGACCCCGGGGCAGGCACCGGCCACACCGCCTCCAGGTTGCCGGGGCCACGGGCCCCTTCGGTAGCGTGCTGACGCCGCGCGCCGCACCGACACCCGCGCGACGTCCGAGGTCCCCGTGTCCACGCCCCCGGCGCGATCGCGCGACCGCTCGACGCCGGCCGCAGCCGGCTTCGCTCCCGCCGACCTGCTCCTGCTCGTCGCACTGAGCTCGATGTGGGGGTTCTCCTTCCTGTTCATCGAGGTGGCCCTGGAGGACCTCGGCCCTCTGTGGATCGTCACGGGCCGGACCGTCATCGGTGGCGCGCTGCTGCTCTCGATCGTGCTCCTGCGTGGTGGCCTGCCGCGAGGAGCCGGGCTGTGGTGGCGGCTGCTGCTGCTGGGGCTCATCAACAACGCCCTGCCGTGGACCGCCATCGCCTGGGCGCAGCAGCGTCTGCCCTCGGGGCTGACGGGGTTGCTGATGGCGATCGTGCCCACCACCACCCTGCTGGTCGCCGCCGTCGTCGGCCTGGAACGCATCACGCCACGCCGCCTGCTCGGACTGCTCCTGGCCATGGGCGGGGTCGCCGCGATCGTGGGCGGTGACATCGAACAACCGGGACGGGTCATCGCGGTGCTCACGGTGGTGCTCGCCACCTTGGGCTACGCGATCGGTGCCGTCTTCGCCAAGAGCCAGCTGTCCGGCCGGGCACCGCCGCTGGTGATCGCGACCGGCCAGGTGCTCAGCGCAGCGGTGGTCACCCTGCCGGTCGCCTGGCTCGTCGAGGGCACTCCGGACCTCTCGGGCCTCGCGCCGGTCACGGTGCTGGCCGTGGCCTTGCTGGGGGCGTTCGGGACCGGCCTGGCCTTCCTGGTGTTCTACACCCTCGTCGCCCGTGTCGGCGCGACCAACGCGACGCTGACGACCTACCTGATCCCGATCGTCGCGGTGGTCGCGGGAACGTGGCTGCTGGACGAACGCCTCGGCGTGAGCGCGATGGCCGGCGGTGGGCTGATCCTGATCGGTATCTGGCTCGCCCAGCACGTCCCGGCGGCACGGTGACCGGCCCGGTCGCGGCGAGGTCGTAGCCTGTCGTCATCACCGCACCAGCGGCCGAGGAGCCCTGTGATGCCCCCGAGCGAGGCCCCGAGCGATGCCCCGGGCAACGAGCGGGGCCCGTTGGCCCGGCAGCGCCTGCTGTGGCTCGCGTTCCTGGGCGGGGTCGTCCTGCTGGCCACGATCCTCACCGTCGTGGTGGACGTGACGCCGTCCCTGCCTCTCGCCCTCCCGCTGGTGCTCGCGGCAGCCATCGGCGCCGCAGCGCTGCTGGCCACCATCGGGATCGACCGCGTCTTCGCCGCGACCCCACCGGCCGACGACACCGCTGCCATCGCCGAACTGCGCACCCGGATGGTCCTCCAGGCGGTGCTCGCCGAGACCACGGTGCTGGTCACCACCGTGCTCGCGGCCATGATCGGCCCGCGGTGGAACGTCGCGATCGGGGGCCTGGCTGCGGTGGCGATCCTGCTGCGGGTGCGACCGCGGACCGCCCGGCTGCGCCGCTTCGACCGTGCATGGCAGGCCGCCGGTGCCGACGTCTCGATGGAGCGGGGCTTGGCCGCTGCCGGCGGTGCCGGCACCACCGAGCGCGGTACCCCTCCCCCGGGCCATCCCCGCACGTAGTGCTCATCGAACCCGGTCCGGCTCCGCCGGTCCAGCCCCCACGTTCCTCCACCACGTCCCCCCACCACAAGGAAGCACCATGGCCACCGAGTACGACGCGATCCTGCTGGTGTCCTTCGGCGGGCCCGAAGCGCCCGACGAGGTCATCCCGTTCATGGAGAACGTGACCCGGGGACGCAACATCCCTCGGGAACGGCTCGAGGAGGTCAGTCAGCACTACTTCAGCTTCGGCGGCCGCTCCCCCATCAACGACCAGAACCGGGCGCTGAAGGCCGCGCTCGAGGAGCTGCTCGCGGCCGAGGGGCCGGCGTTACCGGTCTACTTCGGCAACCGCAACTGGCACCCGCTGCTGCCCGACACCCTGGCCCAGATGCGCGAGGACGGTGTGCAGCGCGCGATCTGCTTCGTCACCTCGGCGTTCTCCTCCTACTCGGGTTGCCGGCAGTACCGGGAGAACCTGGCCGAGGCTCGTGCCGAGGTCGAGGGGGCCCCGGAACTGGACAAGCTGCGGGTCTACTACAACCACCCGGGGTTCCTCGAGCCGCAGGTGGACTTCATCCTCGCCGCGCTCGAGGAGCTGCCCGAGGACGCCCGCGACGGCGCCAACGTGGTGTTCACCACCCACTCGATCCCACGGACCATGTCACGGCACTGCGACTACGAGGCGCAGCACTACGAGGCCTGCCGGATCGTGATGGAGGTGCTGGCCGAGCGTGCCCCGCTCCCCGACGGCGGTGAACGGCCGTGGCAGCTGGTCTTCAACTCCCGTTCGGGCCCGGAGTTCGTCCCGTGGCTGGAGCCGGACGTCAACGACCACCTCGAAACCCTGGCTGGGCAGGAGGCGCCCGGTGCCGTCTGTGTGCCGATCGGCTTCATCTCCGACCACATGGAGGTGATCTACGACCTCGACGTCGAGGCGCTGGAGACGGCGCAGCAGCTCGGTCTGCCCTTCGCCAGGGCGGCGACCGTCGGCACCGACCCACGCTTCGTCGCGATGGTCCGGGAGCTGGTCCGAGAGCGGTCGGACGATGCCCCCGCGCGTGCGCTCGGCACCCGTGGGCCGAACCACGACGCCTGCCCGATCGACTGCTGCTTCACCCCGGGCCAGGAAGCCAGGGAGGTCGTGGCCGCCGCGCCCGCACGGGGACGACCCGCGAGCTGACGCCCGGGCGGTCCCACCCGTTGCCAGCGGACGTGGTCCCCTGGCCCGCGGCTCCGTGGAGGGCGCGGTAGCGGGGCGTTACGTTGCCATCGTCGCCGTAGGCGAGCGCGACCGGCGACCCCGGAGCCCAGCAGCCAGCGATCGACAGGAGGCCAGGATGACCACCCGTCAGACGCCACGTCCCCGTCGTGGTCCCGACGCCGTCATGGCCGCCGTGGAGGAGTTCGAGGTCAAGCAACGCCTCGATGAGCCGGACGGCTCCTACCGTGCGACCGGCGACCTCGACCTGACCTGGGCCCGAGACCGCATCGAGACCGCACGCCGAGCCGCCGACGCGGACGTCGTGACCCCCGAGGAAGCGCTGGAGTGGCTGTCGGCCACCGTCACCGACGAGCGCACCGATGAG
>CAYXJD010000004.1:0-5550 GCA_964465225.1 uncultured Actinomycetota bacterium | reverse complement strand
GACCACGCCTGACGGCGCCGGACCACGCCTGACGGCACCGGACGAGCCGCCTGGGCCACCGTCGACGGTGACGTCGCTACCGTTGGGGTCATGGAACTCGTCCTCGTCCGTCACGCCCAGCCCGAGTGGAACCGCGGCGACCAGGCGCAGGTGGACCCCCGTCTCACCACGCTCGGCCAGTCCCAGGCCGAGCGCGTGGCTGCGTGCATGGACGACGAACCCTTCGACGAGGTGCTGGTCTCCACGGCCCGCCGGGCCCGCCGCACGGCCGCCCCCGTCATCGAGGTGGTGCGCGCCGCGACCGTGAGGCAGCGAGCCTGGCTGCACGAGATCCACATGCCGGCGGCCTGGCAGGGCAGTCCGGCCGAGGAGGTCGGCCGGGCCATGGCCACCGCCCGTGACCGCTCACGCGAGGAGTGGTGGCAGGGGATGCCCGGCGGCGAGAGCTTCCACGACTTCCACGCCCGCGTCACGCTGGGGCTGACCAACGAACTCGCGGAACACGGGGTGGTCCGCGATGAGGAGCTGCTGTGGGAGGTCCCCGCGGCGGCCCGGGACCGCCGGCTGCTGCTGGTCGCGCACGCCGGCACGAACTCGGTCGTGCTCGGCCACCTGCTCGGCCTGACCCCGGAACCCTGGGAGTGGGAGCGGTTCAGCTCCGCCCACGCGTCGATCACCGTGCTGCGCACCGCACCGATCGCCAGCCGTCACATCTTCAGCCTGGAACGCTTCAGCGACATCTCCCACCTCGACGGGGTCGCGGTCACCCGCTGATCGGCGTCGCGTGCTCGGCCACCTCGCCGGGGAGCGGGAACCAGCGCAGGGCCTCCACCTCCGCGGGCAGGCGCACCCCGGTGCCGCGGGTCGGGGGCGCACCGGCCTGCAGCAGCCGCGCCCCCTCGGCCAGGACGTCCTCGAGCGCGTCATCGGGCACCTGCTGGCGACGTGCCGGCCAGGTGACCGTGCCGTTGGCGTAGGAGACCTCGTCCAGCGACATCGGAGGCGGCAGGCGACCCTCCCGATGGGTCCAACGCCCGCTGGCCGGATCGAACCGGTAGGCGTCGACCAGCCGCCAGCCGTCCCGGGCGACCAGACGCACCGCCTCGATCAGGAAGTCGATCACCGCATCGGTGAGGAACCAGGTGAAGTTGATGCGTACCCAGCCGGGCTTCACGCCCGCGCAGCCCGCATCGATGGCGCGCTCGTAGGCGTGGGAGCGCTCCTGGTCGATACCGAGCAACCGGTGACCGTAGGGGCCGGCACAGGAGCAACCGCCACGGGCCTGGATGCCGAACAGGTCGTTGAGCAGCGCCACCACGAGCTCGTGGTGGAGGTAACGCGGACCGTGCCGCACGACGAAGGACACGATGGAGAGCCGCTCGGCCTCCAGGTTGCCCAGCACCTCGAGGTTGGGCTCGTCCCGCCACGCGGTGACGGCGCGCTCGATCGCGGCGCGCTCGTGGGCGAGGATCGTCGACTCGCCGACGGCCTGCTTGAGCTGGAACACCAGCCCGGCACGGATCGCACCGACGATGTCGGGGGTGCCGCCCTCCTCACGCTCCTCGACGACGTCGAGGTAGCGGTGCTCGTCGGCGTTGACGTAGGCCACCGTCCCACCGCCCGGCACGGTCGGGACGCGGTTGTCGAACAGCTGCCGGCGGGCGATCAACAGTCCCGGCGTTCCCGGCCCCCCGACCAGCTTGTGCGGGGAGACGAAGACCGCATCCTTGTGGTCGAGGTGCGCCTCGTCGGTGGAGCCGTCGGGCCCCGGACGGTGCGGTGCCATGGCCACCTCGATGTAGGGGGCGGCGGCCGCGCAGTCCCAGAACGCGAGCGCGCCGTGGCGGTGCAGCAGCACCGACACGGCCCGGGTATCGGTCAGGATGCCGGTGACGTTGGACGCCGCCGAGAACGATCCGAGCTTCAGCGGCCGGTCGGCATGGGCGAGGAGGGCCTGTTCGAGCACGGCGAGGTCGACGTGGCCGTCGGCGTCCTCGGGGATGCGGACCACGTCAGCGATCGTCTCACGCCAGGGCAGCTCGTTCGAGTGGTGCTCGTAGGGCCCGATGAACACCACCGGCCGCTGCTCGGCGGGGATGCGTGCCGACAGCCCGTAGCGGGCGTCGAGCTCCGCCGGGATCCGGATGCCGAGCGCCCGCACCAGCTGGTCGATCGCCCCGGTGGAACCGGTCCCGGTGAACAGCACCACGTGCTCCTCACCTGCTCCGAAGGCCTCGCCGACGATGCGGCGGGCGTCCTCACGGAACCGGGTGGTCTGGCGCCCCGTCCCGGAGGTCTGGGTGTGGGTGTTCGCGTACAGCGGCAGGACCACCTCGCGCAGGTGATCCTCGACGAACGACAACGCCCGTCCCGAGGCCGTGTAGTCGGCGTAGACCACCCTTCGGGCGCCGAAGGGGGTCTCGACCGCCTCCGCCTCGCCGATCACCGACCGGCGTACGTGGGCGACGAGCGCCTCGCGGTCGGCCTGTGACAGCGCCATGGGCCTCACCTTTGCCGAGGCACGATCGCGGCGGTGCCCCGGTCCCCGGACCGTACCGTCGTCCCACCGGCCGGGCGGGTTGTCTCGCGAGGCCCTGAAGGGATGGAACACTGCGCCCATCGACGGCGGCGCCCGTGACCGGGCCCGCGCGACCACGAGGAGCAGGGGTGGGCAGGCAGCGTGCCGGGGCCGAGCCGCGGGCGGAGGCCGAGCAGGGGTGGGGACCCGAGGTCGACCGCCGTGGCGGCCGCCGGATGCTGTGGCGGGTGCTGCTGCTGGTGCTCCTGCTGGTGCTGGCCGCTGCCGTCGTGGTGCCGTGGCTCGCCGCGAGCCGCCTGGACCGGATCCCGGTGGAGGGGTTGGCGGGCAGCGGCTCGCCCCGCCACGTGCTCATCATCGGCTCCGACAGCCGGGAGGGCCTCACGCCCGAGGAGGAGCGGGAGCTGTCCACGGGCAGCCAGGACGTCTTCACCGGTGAGCGTACGGACACGATCATCCTGCTGACCATCGACCGCGGCCGGGCCGCGATGCTCTCCTTCCCCCGTGACCTGTGGGTCGAACGCTGTGACGGCAGCACAGGGCGCATCAACGTCGCCACCTCGATCGCCGGTCCCGGCTGCCTGGTCGAGACGGTCGCCACCACCTCGGGGATCCAGGCACACCACGTCCTCAGGGTGACCTTCAGCGGCTTCCGCGACGTGGTCGACGCGGTCGGCGGCGTCGAGCTGTGCCTCGAGGACGCCATCACCGACCGCGACGCCGGGATCGACCTGCCGGCCGGCTGCCAGGTCCTCGACGGTGCCGAGGCGCTCGGCTACGTCCGGGTCCGCAAGATCGACAACGATCTCGAGCGCATCCGCCGTCAGCAGGGTTTCGTCCAGGCCCTGGCCCGTGAGCTGACCGAGCCGGCCGTGCTGCTCAACCCCCTGGCGCTGTGGCGGCTGTCCGGCCAGGCGGGAGAGGCGGTCCAGGTCGACGACCGCATGGGCGTGATCGACCTCGCGCGGCTCGGCTGGGCCGGGCGAGCGATCGCCGCCGGTGAGCTGGCCACCTACACGGTGCCGGTGGTCCCGCGGACGACCTCCGGGGGTGCCGCGGTCCTGGAACTGCAGCAGCCGGAAGCCGAGGCCGTCTTCCAGCGCTTCCGCGACGGACGTATCCTCGTCGAGACCGCCGGCCAGGACGCACCGGAGCTCTCGCGTGAGGAGATCCGGGTCGACGTGGCCAACGGGACCGGCATCGCCGGTCTCGCCGGCGCCACGGCCGATGAGCTCGCCGCCCTCGGCTACGAGATCGGCGAGGTGGCCAACGCCCCACCGACGGTGGTCACCCTGGTGCGCTACCCACCTGGCCAGGACGCTGCAGCGCGACTGGTCGCCCAGGACGTCCCGGGACCCACCGCACTGGAGGAAGCCCCCGACCTCGATCACCTCGCCGTGATCCTGTCCGAGGACGCCGCCCGATGACCACGCGACCGCTCAGGATCCTGACCGTGTGTCTGGGCAACATCTGCCGGTCGCCGACCGCGGAAGCCGCGATCCGCCAGGCTGCCGACGACGCGGGGGTGGCACTGACCGTCCGCTCGGCGGGCACGGGGAGCTGGCACCTCGGCGATCCGCCCGATGCGCGGATGCGTGCGGCTGGAGCGGAGGTCGGCCTCGCGATCGAGGGGATCGCCGCCCGGATCGAGGCGCTCGCCATGGCCGAGGCGGACCTGATCGTCGCCATGGACCGTTCGAACCTGGCCGACCTACAGCAGGTGGCGGCCAGCGGCGACATCGACACCCCGATCGTGCTGTTCCGCGACTTCGATCCCGACGGCCCGCCGGGGGCGGAGGTCCCGGACCCGTACTACGGCGGTGCGGACGGGTTCGCCGAGGTCGTGGCGATCTGCCGACGGACGGCCAGCGCGCTGGTGGAGGCCCTGGCCGACGGCGACGTGGCCGACGCGCTCGCCCGCCGCGGTCCGGCGCGGTCCTGAGCCCGGCTCCCCCGACCCCGCTGCCCGGCGGACTGCCTGCGGTCCACCACTGCCGGCCCCTGTCCGGCGGCTCGATCGCGGCGGTGTGGCACGCACAGCTGGCCGATGGCCGCGAGGTGGTGATCAAGGACGGCACCACCGCCGCCGAGCTGGAGGCCGAGGGGTTGCGGGCCCTGGCGGCCGCAGGAGGACCGGTGCCCGAGGTCCTGGCGGTGGGCGGCACCGTGCTCGTGCTCGAGTACCTGTCCGGGCCGCCTGGTGACCGCGGGGTGCTCGGGCGAGCCCTCGCCCGGATCCACCGGAGCGTGGGCGCACGGTTCGGCTGGCACCGCGACAACGTGATCGGCCCGCTCCCCCAGCCGAACCCGGCCGCCGAGGACTGGCCGTCGTTGTTGATCGAGGCACGCCTGCGACCGCACCTCGACGTGCTGCCCCCTGACCTGGCCGGACGCCTGGCTGCAGCGATCGACGGGGGCGCCGTGCGCGAACTGGCCGACCACGACGCGCCACCGAGCCTGGTGCACGGTGACCTGTGGTCCGGCAACGTGCTGGCGGACCGGTGGCTGCTGGACCCGGCCGTCCACCACGCTGACCGGGAGCTCGACCTGGCGATGCTGGAGCTGTTCGGCACCGTCGGAGAGCAGCTGCGAGCCGGCTACGAACGCGAGTGGCCGCTCGACCCCGGGTGGCAGCAGCGGCTGCCGTTGCTGCAGCTGCCGCCGCTGCTGATCCACGTGCGGCTGTTCGGGGCGAGCTACCTCCCGGGGGTCGCCCGGCGCCTCGATGCCCTGGGGTGGTGAGCCGGGCCGGCGTGCAGGGTCATCACCCGCCGGACCGACGGCGTCCCGCACGACGCCGTCGGACGACTACCGTGCAGGCGGTCGAGGAGGTGCCAGTTGGGCGTCGTGATCCGTGTCCTGATCAACGCGGCTGCCTTGTGGGTGGCGGTGGAGCTGCTGGACGGTTTCAACTACGACTTCGAGGGCAGCTCGTGGGTGGGGTTCCTGGCCGTCGCCCTGCTGCTCGGGGTGGTGAACGCGGTGGTGAAACCGATCCTCACCATCCTGTC
>CAYXJD010000003.1:23023-37973 GCA_964465225.1 uncultured Actinomycetota bacterium | reverse complement strand
GGTGGAGCCCCCGCCGATGGTCCCCGGATGGTCACGTGCGGCGCGGGGGCAGACAGGAGCAGGGATGCGAGCGCTGGTGCAGCGGGTCAGTTCGGCGACCGTTTGCAGTCGCATCGCACCGGAGCGTGAGCTCGTCGAGACGGGCCGGATCGGCTCCGGTCTGGTCGCGTTGGTCGGCGTGACCCACACCGACGGTCCGGCCCAGGCTGAGAAGCTCGCCGGCAAGCTATACCGGTTGCGTCTCTTCCCCGACACCTCGGGTGCGCTCCAACTCAGCTGCGAGCAGACCGGTGGCAGCCTGTTGGTCGTGAGCCAGTTCACGCTGTACGCCGACACGCAGAAGGGCCGCCGACCCTCGTTCGTGGCGGCGGCGGGACCCGAGGCTGCCGAACCCCTGATCGACCACCTCGTGGCCCGGCTGCGATCCCTCGGTGCGCCGGTCGCCACGGGTCGCTTCCGCACCCACATGGAGGTCAGCCTGGTCAACGACGGTCCGGTCACCCTCCTCCTCGAGGTCTGAGGCGGACCCTCAAGGTGCCGCGGACCTCGGCCGATGCACCGGAGCGAGGTGGCGGCGCGGACGACGCCGTCCGACACAGGAGCCCGAGGATCGTGCTGAAGGTCGATGAGTACCTGCAGGTCCTGGTGGAGTCAGGTGGGTCCGACCTGCACCTGAAGGCAGGGGGCCCGGCGTACGTGCGGATCGATGGTGACCTCAAGCCGGTCACCACGCTGCCGCCGATCTCCCACGTGGACACCGAGCGGCTCGCCCGGGACATGATGGACGAGCGGCTCGTCCAGGCCTTCGAGCATGCCAACGAGGTGGACTTCGCCCACTCGATCGACGGCGTCGGACGCTTCCGGGTCAACGCCTTCCGGCAGCGTGGTTCGGTGGGCATCGTCTGTCGGCGGGTCCTCCCGGGCAGTCAGTCCTTCGAGTCGCTCGGCCTGCCTCCGGCCGTGCGCAAGCTCGCCGAGGAGCAGCGCGGCCTGGTGTTGGTCACCGGACCGACCGGCTCAGGGAAGACGACCACCACCGCAGCGATGATCAGCCACGTCAACGCGATCCGTCGCTGCCACATCGTCACGCTGGAGGATCCGATCGAGGTGCTCCACCGCGATGACAACGCGATCATCGACCAGCGCGAGATCGGGGTGGACACGGCCGGCTTCGCGAGCGGGCTCAAGGCGGTCTCCCGGCAGGACCCCGACGTCATCTTCATCGGCGAGATGCGTGACCTCGAGACGGTCGAAGCTGCTCTCCAGGCCGCCGAGACCGGGCACCTGGTGATCTCCACGCTGCACACGACCGACGCTCGGGAGACCATCAACCGCATCGTGGACATGTACCCCAAGGAGAGCCAGGGCCAGGCCCGCATCAGCCTGGCCAACTCGCTGAAGGGCATCGTGTGCCAGCGGCTCGCGCCGCGTGCGACGGGGCAGGGGCGTCTGGCCGTCGTCGAGGTGCTGGTGATGACCGCCCGGACCTTCGAGTTCATCATCGATCCCGCGCAGTTGCCGATGATCGACGACGCCATCGCCGAGGGCGGCTACTACGGCATGCAGACCTTCGATCAGCACCTGTTGGCGCTGTACGAGGGCGGCGAGGTCTCGCTGCGGGATGCGCTGGCGAACGCCTCGAACCCGCACGACTTCCGTGTGGCGCTGCGCGGCGCCGGCCTGGCGGCCTCCTGAGCTGACGGCTGTCCTGGTGCGCTGCTGCGACCCGCGCCCAGGTGGCGTCGGTGGCTACGGGGACGCGTGCCGGTCAGGTGTGGCCGGCCGGTTGCTCCACGGCCCCCGTGGCTGCGTCGGCGGCGGGTGACGGGGACGTGTGCCGGTCAGGTGTGGCCGGCTGGTGGCCCCGAGGTCTGGCTGGCCGCGTCGGTGGCGTCCGCCCCGGTCTCGGGGACGACCGGGATGGGTGACGCCGCGTGCTCGGCCAGCCGCTCGTGCAGGTCCGCGGCGTCGGCTCTGCCGGCATCGAGCACGGTGACCACGGCCCCCGGACCCGCGACGTGGGCGTGCAGCGTGGTCAGGCCGAGCCGTCGCTGGAAGAGTGATCGCCGGCTGGTCAACGCCTGCACCTTCACCACCGGTGCGATCACGGTGCTGATCGACAGCGCGCCGCTGCGGGCGGCGACGACCAGCGGCGTGGCGCCGTGGGCGAGTTGCCGGTACTCGACCACGGCCAAGACCGCGTTGGTCGGCAGCAGCAGTAGCAGGTAGGGCTGCACGGTGCGCACCGGTTCGGTGTCGAGCACGCCCAGCACCTCGGGGAGCAGGTAGGCGGCCACGAGCAGCAGCGCCGCCGGCCGCAGCCACCGGAACAGCGCGCGTCGCAGGGCTGCCGGCGGGTGGGCGTGGAGCGCCGGGACCCCATCGACGTTCGGGAGCAGGTGGCCAAGGAGGCGGTCGACCTCGGTGTTCGGCAGGAGCGGGACCGTGACCCGTCCCTCGCCGCCGGCGGAACCGCCGGCCGAACGGATCCGCACCGTGGTGTAGCCCAGAGCTCGGCGCGCCCAGTTCCGACGGATCTCGACCAGTTGCACACGACGCAACGGGACGACGGAGTCGCGGGTGGACAGGAGCCCCCGGGAGATGTGCAGGTCCTCGTCGACCCGCCGGATCCGGAAGTTGCCGTCCCGGAGCACCCCGACCACGACCGCCGCGACCATGGTCAACGCCAGCGCTCCACCGACGCCGAGCGCCACCAGCCGCCAGTCCGGTCCGCTGAACGAGGGAGCCTCTCCGGCGATCCCCAGCTCGATCAAGCGGTCGAGGTACTGCTCGACGTACCGGTCGACGAACGGTCCGACCTGGTTGCCGATGAACTGGAGGGCACCGGCGAGCACGGCGGGGAGCACGAGCAGCCGGGCGCCGGTGAGGGCGGCGATGATCACGTGCCCGAGAGGGACCCGCAGGACCTCGACGCCCGCCTCGTCCGGAGCTGTCGACTCTCCCTGCGCGGCCGAACCGCCGATGTCGCGACCGGTGAGCCGACCCTGGCTGACCCGCACAGCAGCGCGCAGCGCCACGGCGTCGGCCTCCGGCAGGACCCGGAGATCGACCTCCGGCTCACTGGCGCTCCCGGCGGTCTCCACACGGATCGCGGCCAGGCCGAAGATCCGCTGGACGGCGCCGCGCTGGATCTCGACCTGCTGGATCCGGCTCACGTCCAGGCTGCGGTGGTTGCGGCTGAGGATCCCGTCGTCGACCCGGAGCACCTCGCCATCGAAGGAGAAGGTGCGCAGGCGCCAGTCCACGGTGCGCACGATCAGCCCGAGCAGCGCGAAGCCGACCAGAGCGATGATGGTGAACAGCGGTGGCGCCGCCAGGGTCGCCACGACCGGGAAGATCACGGCCTGCACCGCTTGGGCCAGGGGGACGCCGAGCAGGACCGAGGCGGGGTGGAGCCGGCGCGGCTGGCTGAAGTCCTCCGGGCCCGGCGGGGTCGTGGCGCCAGGGGCTCGATCGGACGGCGAGGTGGTGGTCCCCCCCGGACGCGGGGGTGGTGGTGGTGGGGGCAACCGGCCGAGGCCGGGTTCAGACGGCATCGCGGAGATCCCCGGGGTGTTCGCCGACGGCCGCTGCAGCCCGTGCCAGCAGCTCCGCTCGGACCTCGGGTGCATGGTCGGCGGCGATGCCCGGCAGGGTGGCCGACCCGGAGGCCGAGGCGCTGGTCACCTGCAGGCTCGCCAGCCCGAGGAGCCGGTCCACCGGTCCGGCCGTGATGTCGATCTGCTGGATGCGGAAGTACGGCACGGTCTCCTGGGTCCGCACCAGCACGCCGAAACGCAGTTCGATCGCCAGTTCCGTCAGCTGCCACCGCCAACGTCGGTAGCGCAGCCCGGGGTAGAACACGACGGAGAAGACGACCAGCGCCGCCACCGCTGCCAGCACCAG
The DNA here is from genome assembly GCA_964465225.1 of uncultured Actinomycetota bacterium. Taxonomy (GTDB): domain Bacteria; phylum Actinomycetota; class Nitriliruptoria; order Nitriliruptorales; family Nitriliruptoraceae; genus T1Sed10-7. The sequence continues at coordinate 34,067 of CAYXJD010000003.1, read as the reverse complement.
CCATCCCCAGCCGTCGGTGAGCACGAAGCCGAGCACGGTGAGGACCAGGCCCGGGAGCAGCCAGCCGAGCGCGGCCGAGATGCGCCAGGCGGTCACGATGGCGGGCGCGAGCTCCCGCTCCCGGTCGTCCAGGCCGGGTCGCAGGTGCGGTCCGACGTCCGTCGGGGCCGGCGCGTCCGACCCCGCTGACACCGGTGGCGGCGGGGGGACCGGGGGCCTCGGGCCGGAGCCCGGCGAGGTAGCAGGCACGATGGCCTCTGGGGTGCAGGGGTGGGTGTCGTGTGATACGAGGGCACCATACGCCCCGCCGGTGTGCATGCCGGCGGGGTGTGCCGTGCGAGCAGCGGGGGCCGTGGACCGGGCAGCAGCCCTACAGTGCGCGCTCGATGCCTCGCGGCCGTCGCGCCGTCCTGCAGGAGACCGTGCCACCGTGACCGATGCGCAGCTGACCGTCGACCAGGCCGTCCAGCTCGGACGGCTGGTCGACCTCTACCCGGAGGCACGTGAGCTCGGGGCGGCCTTCGATGCCGCCGGGCACGAACTCCACCTCGTCGGTGGCACCGTCCGCGACACGCTGCTGGCCGGCGGTGACGAGCACGCGCTCGAGCAGGTCGATCTGGACTTCGCGACGTCGGCTCGCCCGGAGGAGACCGAGCGGATCGTGCGGCCGTGGGCGACCGCGGTCTGGTTGACCGGCGCCGGTTTCGGGACGGTGTCCTGCCAGCGGGAGGAGGCCGAACGCCCCACCCGCCGGGTCGAGATCACCACCTTCCGCGCCGACCAGTACCGACCCGGTTCCCGTCACCCCGAGGTGACCTACGGTGCCACCATCGAGGAGGACCTGGCCCGCCGGGACCTGACGGTGAACGCCATGGCGGTCCAGGTCCCCGCCTTCCGCTTCATCGACCCGCACGGCGGGTTGGCCGACCTGCGCCGCGGGCTGCTGCGGACCCCGATCGACCCGCACACCTCCTTCACCGACGACCCCCTGCGGATGGTCCGCCTGGCCCGCTTCGCTGCCGTGCTGGATGTCGAGGTGGCACCCGACGCCACGGCGGCCGCCACCGAACTGTCCGGCCTGCTGAGCGAGGTCTCCGCGGAGCGCGTCCGCGACGAGTTGGTGCGGCTGATCGCCGGGCGCAACCCCCGACGTGGCCTCCAGTTGCTCCTGGCGACCGGACTGGCGGCGCACGTGCTCCCGGAGCTGCTGGACCTCAGTGCCTGCACCGACCCGGAGCACCGACACAAGGACGTCTGGGCCCACACGCTGGCGGTGATCGAGAACGTGATCGAGCTGGAGACCGGAGGTCCCGACGTGGTGCTGCGGCTGGCCGCGCTCCTCCACGACATCGGGAAGCCCGAGACCCGTCAGATCCACCGTGATGGTGTCGTCACCTTCCACCATCACGATGTCGTCGGTGCGCGCCAGACACGGGCGCGTCTGCGGGCGTTGCGGTTCGACAAGGGCACGGTCCGCGACATCAGCGAGCTGGTGCGCATGCACCTGCGGTTCCACACCTACAAGCAGGGCTGGACCGATGCGGCGGTGCGGCGCTACGTCCGCGATGCCGGTGCACTCTACGACCGGCTCAACGCGCTGACCCGCGCGGATGTGACCACCGCGAACCCGCGCCGGGCCCGAGCGATCCAGCGGCGGGTCGACGAGCTGGAGGCCCGGGTCGACGAGCTGCGTGAGCAGGAGCAACTCGAGGCGATGCGCCCGCCCATCGACGGCAACGCCATCATGCGCCACCTCGGCGTCCCGCCCGGACCCGTGGTCGGGGAAGCCTGGCAGCACCTCCTGGAGCTGCGCCTGGAACACGGTCCGATGAGCGAGGAGGCGGCCCTGGCGGCGCTGGAGGTCTGGTGGGAAGGCCGCCATGCGGCCAGCGGCCCCACCGATGATCCCCGCGCATGACCCCGCTGTCGCCATCGTGGCGTGACGAGGGTGACCGGCCCACCACGGCACCACCGGCGCCCGGCCCCGATGCACCGGCCTTCTACCACGACATCGGTCAGTTCCAGGGCGCCGACTACGCCCGCAACGCCTTCGCTGCGGGCACCGCCGAGGAGGCGGCGACGCTGCGCACGCTGCTCGGACTGCAGGCCGGGGAGCGGCTCCTCGATGTCGGATGCGGCGACGGCCGCCACCTGCGGTGGCTCGCCGACCATGGCGTGGTGGGGACCGGCGTGGACGTCGCACCGGCGCTGCTCGACGCCGGTCGTGCCGCGGCCGCAGCCGCGGGTGCGGCCGTCACGTTCGAGCGCGCCGATGCCCGGAACCTTTCGGACTGGCTCGGCGGACGGGTCGGCTCCTTCGACGCCTCCTGGTCGCTGTGCCAGGGAGCGCTCGGGACCTCACCGATCACCGACCCGGCGGTGGTGGCCGGACTCGCCGCGGCGGTGCGGCCCGGCGGACGGGTGGCCTACACCTGTTTCCACGCCCTGTTCGCGGCGCGCCATCTGGCGCCAAAGGACGCGTTCGACACGGTCGGTCTGGTGCACCACCAGCTCGCCGAGGTCCGCGGCCCCGACCACACCCGGCGGGTGACCGACCTGTGGACCGCCGCCTACACCGCCCGCGAGGCGGTCCATCTGGCAGTGGGAGCGGGGCTCGAGGTCCTCTCGGTCCGCGGGGTCGAACCCGGTGCCTACGGCCGGCGCCGGGCCGGCGAGGTGGCACTCGACGATCCCGAGGTGTTGGTGGTGGCCCGCCGCCCGCTCGGCTGAGCGGACCAGCGCAGGTGGCTGCGGACCTCGGGCCAGCGCACGAGCACCAGCCGCCGGACCGTCGCGCTCGGCAGCCAACCCCAGGCCCGGCTGTCGGTCGAGTGGTCGGGGGCATCCCCGAGGACGTACACCCGCCCGTCGCGCCACTCGTGGATCCGCTTGATGACCAGGTGGCCGGTAGCGGCCGGGTCCCGCAGCACCACGACCTGACCGGCTCGGGCGAGGCGGCCGCGGATGGGCAGGGTCAGCACCACATCTCCGGGCACGAGCGTGGGTGCCATGGACCACCCGCGGACCACGACCCGGGACCGGTCCGCTGCCAGGACGCCGAGGTAGCCACCCGTCAGGACCGCGGCGGCGATGCTGGCCCGCTGTCGCCACGGAGCTCGGAACACGATCCGCTCCCTCCTCCCGGCGGCGACCAGGCTGGTACCGCACCACCTCGGCGCCGGCCGCGACCAGGCTGGTGCCGCACCACCTCGGCGCCGGCCGCACGATGCTCGACGCTACCCCTACCCACTCCCGGACGGGGGTGGACGCGGACGTCGTGCCCTAGGCTCGGGCTACGCGTATCGACCACGAGGAGCACCGGATGCGACTGACCTCCCTGCTGCACGCCCTGAACCCCGTGCGCGGCGCCCGTGTCGCCGACGCCCACTGCGACCTGATGTGCGGGGTCTACTACCCGGAGCAGGCGCGGATCGAAGCTGAGTCCGTCCTGATGTCGGCCAAGAAGTACCACGACTCCGACGACGAGGTGTTCCGCCAGCGTGCCATCACGATCAAGGAGGAGCGGGCGGAACTCGTCAAGCACCACCTGTCGGTGCTGTGGACGGACTACTTCAAGCCGCCACACCTCGAGGAGTACCCCGAGCTCCACGAGATGTTCTGGCACGCCATCAAGGCCGCCGGCGAGGCCAAGAAGACCATGGACGTCGCCGTCGCCGAGGACCTGATCGCCAAGATCGACGCGATCTCGGAGATCTTCTACAAGACCAAGGGCGGCAAGCCCGAGTGGCTGACCAGCTGATCGTCGCGAGACGGCCCCGCACCGGCCGGACTCGTCGATGACGTCGTGCCCCTGCTTCGGCGGGGGCACGACGTCGTTCAGCGCCCGATGCCTGGCCGGCGGATCGACAGGGGCGGGACGAAGGACGCGGCCACCAGGGCACCGCCGACGATGAGGGCTCGCGTTCCGTGCTCGGTCTCCGTGGCCAGGTAGGGCTGGAACGCGCCGGGCTCGACCAACCACACGGCGCCGGCGATCGCGCAGATCACCCCGATGATCCTCAGGGTGCGGTCGTCCACCTCGCCCGTTGCCAGGACGAGCAACAGGATGCCGAGGAGCAGCAACAACGCCGCCAGGAGCGGGGTCAACGGGGCGCCGGCGACCTCCACGACCGGCGTGAACAGGGCCAGGTCGTCGAACCCGGCACGTGCCAGGGCGACGGCGCCGGTGACGATGGTCCACAGGCCCAGGAGCCACGCCACCACCTGGAGCAGGTCGAAACGCATCCGCGGTGAGCTCCGTCCGTACGCACCGGGACCGCGTGTGTCGACGCGGAGGAGCCGTGGCTTCGACGAGAGGTCGCGCCACACCCCTGACCTGTCCGTGTCCTCCATCTGCTCCCCGACCGTGGAAGCCAGCGGGGGGTGCTTCGTCACCCGGCCGCGGCCCGTGTCATCGACCGCCACCAGGTCGATGCACCCCAGCCTGCCACATGCGGTGTCGGACGTCAGCCACGAGCTCGGCGGGCGTCACCGGTCGTCGAGCGGCTCGAGCCCCAGGTGTGCGGCGTGGAAGGCCAACACGTCGGCGCGCTCCTCCAGGAGCTTGGTCACCGGCTTGCCTGCGCCGTGACCTGCCGCGCGGTCGACCCGCAGCAGCACCGGTGCCGCCGCACCCTGGGCGTGCTGGAGTGCGGCGGCGAACTTGAACGAGTGCAGCGGCACCACCCGATCGTCGGTGTCGCCGGTGGTGACCAGGGTCGGGGGGTAGGACCGGCCGACCTCGAGCCGGTGGTAGGGCGAGTAGCGCAGCAGGACGGCGAGGTCCTCGGGAACCTCGGGTGAGCCGTAGTCCGAGGTCCAGGCCCAGCCGATCGTGAAGCGATGGAAACGGACGAGGTCGAGCACACCCACCTCGGGAACCGCGCTCCCGAAGGCCTCCGGTGCCCGGGTCAGGCAGGCTCCGACCAGCAGGCCGCCGTTGGAACGCCCTTCGATGCCCAGCTGCGCCGGACGGGTCCACACCGCGTCGGGTTCGCCGACCGGGCCGAGCCGGACGCCTGCCACCCGGTCTCGCTCCCGGCCCGTCAGCCAGGCCGCGCAGGCCAGGGCATCGTCGAAGACGTGTTCCTTGTGCGCGCGCCGCCCGTCATCACGCCACTTCGTGCCGTACTCCCCACCGCCGCGCAGGCACGCCACCGCCAGGACGCCACCGGCCTCGACCCACGCCCGCCACCCCGGCCGGTGCATCGGGGTGATGGGGAGGTCGAACCCTCCGTAGCCCCACAGCACGGTCGGGCGCCGCCCGTCGGGATGCACGTCGGCACGGTGGACCAGGAACAGCGGAACGGCGGTTGCGTCGTGCTGTACGGCGATCTGCTCCACGACCACCTCGCTGTCGCCGGACACCACCGGCCGGTCGGGTGGAGCGTGCCCCGCGCTGTCGCTGCCCGAGCTCCCGTCCCACACCCTCGACACCGTGAGCGTGTCGAGCTCGCAGGCCAGCAGGTGGTCGGGTGCCGTGAAGGACCCGATGGTCAGGTGGAGCCGGTCGTCGCGCCGCCCCCCGGAGGTACCCGTGACCATGACCGGCCATGGCAGTGGCACGGTGCCTCGTGGTGTCCCGTCGCGGGGTGACACCACGTCCAGGCGGGAGGTCGCGTGCTCCAACCGGTGACAGACGAGCCATCCGGGCAGATCGGGACCTGCGGCGCCGACCAGATGGGCATCGAGCAACCGCTGCGCGCCCTCGGCGACGACCTCGCGGCTACGGCCGGACGGGACGCTGTCGTCGTTGGTCGCGGAGTCCGCAGGTGCGATGCGTGCCGGCAGTGGTACGGCGATGATGCGGCCGAGCGGAGCATCGAGGTCGCTGCGCACCAGCAGTTCCTCCCCCAGCACGCCGATCGGGTCATGGTGCGCCAGGCCCGGGGCCAGCAACAGCTGGGCCGTCCCGATCGAGCCCTCCTCGGTGATCGGGGCCGCCAGCACGCTCGTCTCCGGGTCGGTCCCACGGGTGATGACGATGATCAGCCACCGTCCATCGTGGCTGACCTGCGGGTGGTAGCCACGCTCCGGCTGGTCGGGATCCGACAGCACGACCACGTCGTCGGCCACCGGGGTGCCGAGACGGTGCAACTGCAGCCGCTGGTCCCGGTTCGCGGCGGCGTGCTCGTCACCGGGGGTCGGCGGGTCGTAGGCGGTGTAGACGAACCCGGAGCCATCGGGCAGCCAGGTGGCACCGGCGAACTTCGACCACGGCACCGTGTCGCTCAGGATGCGGGCCGTCGCCACCTCGATGACCTGCCAGGTGGTCCAGTCCGAGCCGGCCTCGGCCCGGCCGAAGGCCACCCTCGTGCCGTCGTCGCTGACCGCCAGTCCCGACAGCGAGGCGGTGCCGTCCACCGACCAGGTGTTGGGGTCCAGCAGCACGCTCCAGCGCGCGTCGTCGGGGAGCGGCGGTGTCGCCGAGGTGGAGCGCTCCGAGCTGTGCGCATCCGCCGCGACCCACAGCACGTCCTGGTCCTGCAGGCCGTCGTTGCGGAGCTGGAACCACCGGTCGCCACGGTGCCAGGGAGCCGATCGGCGGGGGTGGTTCCACAGTGCGCGCAGCCGGGCGAGGAAGTGCTCCCGCGCCGGGAGCGCGTGCAGGTGGGCCCGGGCAGCCGCATCCTGCGCCTCGATGAAGCTGTGGACGCGGGGATCGTTGGCCGGCGCCTCGAGCCACCGGTAGGGATCCGCGACCTCGTGGCCGTGGAGGATCTCGATCAGCTCGTGGCGGTCCGCGAGAGGGGGACGCAGCGGGGACGGCGGCATGATCGGCTCCGGTGGTTCGGGGACGGCGCACCGCGTCCTGGGGGGGGCACGAGCCCTGGAGCGGCTCGCGGCGGCTCGCGGCGCTGCGGGGCGGGCGAGGTGGTGGCGCATGGCCGGGATGACCGTACTCAGGGCCTGGCCAGGGCACAGGTGCTGCGCCGGCCGGCGTCGGTCCGTAGCCTGGTTAGGCTCCCGGGTGGGGGTGCGAGCGGTTCGCCGGATGGGACGGACGCACGGCATGCGAGAAGGTCGGATGGACTACCGCCTGCAGCGGCGTGCCCTGCTGCGGGAGGTGTCCGAGGGCCGTCGGAGTGCCGATGACGTGCGGGATGCTCATCCCGATCTCGTCCGGGCGGGGCGCCACATCGGGAGTGAGGTCCGTGATCCCTGCCCCTTGTGCGAGGGCCCCCACCTCAAGCACGTGTCCTACGTCTTCGAGAGCAAGGGTCCGCGCACCAGCTCCGGTCGCGCGCTGCCCAGCGACGCGCTGGAGCGCCATGCGGAACGACATGGCGACCTGACCGTCTACGTCGTCGAGGTGTGCACGGCCTGCCACTGGCACCACCTGCTGGCCTCGTACCGTCAGCTGGCGCGCGGGACGGCGGTCGGCTGACCGTCTCAGCGCGGCAGGAACACCCCCAGCACCACCAGCGCGATGCCGATCAGCACCAGGGCCGGCAGTTCGGCGACCTGCCAGCCGCTGACGACCAGGATCGCCCCGCCGGCGATCAGCGCCGGTCCCAGGGTGCGTCCGCCGTCGGCATCGTCCTCGATGGGGGCGTCGACGACCAGCTTGCCATCGCGGTCGATGTGGCCACCGAGCGGGGCGTCGTACCACCCCGGCGTGTGGCCACCGGCCGCGAGCACCTCCGGGGCGTCGTCGGGCTCGAGTCCGGCCAGCAGCTCATCCCAGCGCAGGACGAGTTCGGCCCGTACGTCGTCCCGCCACGTGCCGGGCACCGCCACCTCGGTGTGGTCGTCGTGTGAGTGCACGGCGGCCTCGATCCCTCGGTCCTCGATCAGCGCCAGCACCTGCGTGGCCATGGTCGGGTGGAACCGGCCGAGATGCTGCGCGGACGTCCCGGCCGGATCGGGCCGGGGAGCCGGGAGCTGGGGTCCGGGCGCACCGCCGTCGGGGAGCTGCTCGGCGGGCACCAGGTCGAGGTGGCACGTGGCGCACCGGCGCACGTGCGGTTCGTAGTCGTCGAGACAGCGGGGACAGCGCATGCCCACGAGGCTACGCGGTCGGCGCCGGTAGGGTTGTGGCGATCGTCGTCTGGAGCCACCGGTGACCGACCGTCTGTACTCGACCGATCAGTACGCGCGCACGGCCGAGGTGACGATCGTCGACACCGACCCCGCCGACGGACGCGTCCTGCTCGACCGCACGGTGTTCTACCCCGGTGGCGGTGGGCAACCCCATGACCTCGGCGAGCTCGTGCTCGGCGACGACCGTCTGGTGGTCACCCGCGTGGCCGAGGACGGGCGTGGTGTGTGGCACTGGTTGCAGGGTGGGGTGCCCGCCGTCGGCACCGCGGTCCGTGCCGAGGTGGACTGGGAACGGCGCTACCGCCTCATGCGGACCCACACCGCGATGCACGCCCTGTGCGGGGTGGTGTGGGAACGCTTCCGCAGCCCCGTCACCGGCGGCAACATGGAGCCCGGGGTGGGCCGGCTGGACTTCGAGCTACCCGACTGGGACCCGGAGGACAAGGCGCCGTTGGAGGCTGAGCTGAACGCCCAGCTAGCCGCCGCCCGGCCCGTGGAGATCGCCTTCCTACCCCGCGAGGTGGCCGACCAGGACCCGTCCCTGATCCGCACCAAGGTCTCTTTGCTCCCCGCCTCGCTCACCGAGGTCCGGGTGGTCGACATCGTCGGTCTCGACCGGCAGGCCGATGGCGGGACCCACGTGGCGTCCACGACCGAGGTCGGGCAGGTCCGCATCGCCAAGGTCGAGTCGAAGGGCAAGGGGTTCCGCCGCATCCGCTTGGCGCTGGAGGCCGAGAGGGAGGACCCCGGTTCACTCCACCGCGCGTCGTAGCACCACCACGTCGTCGCCGTAGCCGGAGGGCCGGCGCTCCTCGATCCAGCTGACGTCGCTCTCCGCGCAGCGGTGGACGCGACGTCCCATGCCGTCGGTGCGCTCCACCTCGAGGTGGTAGCGCAGGTACTCGCTCGCCACGTCACCGCTCATCACGTTCAACACGGCACAGCGGCACCGCGTGCGGTCGGACTCCGTCATCACACCCCCGGGCGTGTCGAGGACGGTGAGACGGTAGCGGCGGGCAGCACGGGGGGTGTGCGGGCGGGGGCGGGCCGGTGGACGGGGCGGTGGACGGGGCGGTGGGCGGCCGAACGGGGGTCCAGGACCCCCGGACGGCAGGCCGAGCGCTACCGTGCGGGAAACGTCCCCGGTGAACAGTGGAGATGTACGTGGACGAGCATGGTACGCCTCAGCCCGACCCCGCCCGCTGGTACCACCTCCAGGGCTCGGAGCAGTACGGCCCGTTGCCGCTGGACGACATCCGCGCGCGGGTGCTCGACGGCACGGTCGGCCCCGACACCTACGTGTGGGCCGACGGGATGCCCGAGTGGATGCCGGCACGTCAGGTCCCGGCGGTCACGCCACCGCCGGAGACGCAGGCATCACTGCCTGCCTGGGGGTGAAGCGGCCGTCGAGGTAGCGTCAGCGCCATGACGACCTCGACCTCACCGCTGCCGCCGGCCACGCCCGCTCCAGGAGACGCCCTGTCCGTCCTGCGCGCGCGCGGGTTCATCCAGGACGTCACCGACGAGGCCGGACTGGCGGCGATCATGGCTGCCGGCCCGATCACCTACTACGTCGGGTTCGACCCCACCGCGCCCTCGCTGCACGCGGGCAACCTGGTCGGGATGATGGCGATGGCCTGGCTGCAACGCCACGGGCACCGGCCCATCGCCCTGGCTGGAGGAGCCACCGGGAGGATCGGTGATCCCTCTGGCCGCAACGTGGAGCGCGAGGTCCTCGACGACGCGACGATCGACCGCCATCTCGCCGGGATCCGTCGCCAGCTGGGCCTGGTCCTGGAACTTTCAGAAGATCGCTCGGGACATCGCTCGGGACATCGCTCGGGTCTGGCCGAGGGTCAACCAGGCACTCTCACGGAGGATGCGGACGCGGCGGTCGGCAGCCCCGGAATGTTGGTCGACAACCACGACTGGACGGCGCCCGTGGGCATCCTCGACTTCCTGCGGGAGGTCGGTGTCCACGCCTCGGTCAACCAGATGATCGCACGGGAGTCGGTCAAGCGTCGGCTCGAGGAACGGGAGCAGGGGCTGACCTTCGCCGAGTTCAGCTACCAGTTGCTCCAGGCCTTCGATTTCGCGCACCTCCACGAGCGCTACGGCTGCGTGCTCCAGGGCGGTGGGTCCGATCAGTGGGGCAACATCGTGGCCGGTATCGACCTGATCCGACGGCGCGGTGGCGGGCCCGCCTTCGGCTTGGTCTGGCCGTTGCTGACCACCGCCGACGGGTCCAAGTTCGGCAAGTCGGCCGGGAACGCCATCTGGCTGGATCCCGAGCTCACCAGCCCGTACGCCTACTACCAGTACTGGCTGAACGCCGCCGACGCGGACGTCGTCCGGTTCCTGAAGCTGTTCACCTTCCTCGACCTGGAGCGCATCGCCGACCTCGAGCGCGAACTGGAGCGTGCTCCCTCTGCGCGCGTAGCGCACCGGGAACTCGCGCGGGAAGCCACCCGGATCATCCACGGGGATGCGGGGGTCGCCGCCGCCGAAGGGGCGACCGCGGTGCTGTTCGGGGACGCGCCCTTCGCCGATCTCAGCGACCAGGTGCTGTCCGCAGCCTTCGAGGAGGCACCCAGCGTCACGCTGGAACGTCCACGTCTCGAAGCCGAGGGCGTCGGCCTGCTCGAGGCGATGACGGCGGTCGGCCTCACCAGGACCAACGCCGAGGCACGTCGTCTGGTCCAGCAAGGTGCCGTGCGGCTCAACAACGCACGGATCAGCGACCCGCAGTACCGGCTGGGACCGGGCGATCTGGCCAGCGAGTCGACCGCGGTGCTGCGATCCGGCAAGAAGCGCTACGGCCTCGTGCGCTTCGCCTGAGCCCGCGGTGGGTCGTCCCCCGGCACCCCTGGACCTGGCACGGTCCGGGCCTTCCGGTTCGGGTGCGTTCTGGCCCGGTTCCCGGGGTGTTGTGCACCCGATCGGGTTGGGGCCGGTGGTCCGGTGGGTGGCGGCCTTGGTTCGGGTGCGTTCTGGCCCGGTT
>CAYXJD010000003.1:0-22923 GCA_964465225.1 uncultured Actinomycetota bacterium | reverse complement strand
GGTTCGGGTGCGTTCTGGCCCGGTTCCCGGGGTGTTGTGCACCCGATCGGGGGCTTGGAGGACGAGGCAGCGGGGTCACGCTGCGGTGGCGGCCGCGCGAGCGAGCGTGCCGATGGTCCCACCGGCCGTGGACGTGGTGCCCTGCCTGCGCTTGGCTGGAGGGTGTCGACTGTGGCCCGATCCTGCCGGAGGCCGGACCGAGATGGCTTCCGTGTCGACTTCAACCCGACCGCACACACCGCACCTGAGGACGATCATGACGACCGAGAGCTTCGTTGTGCCCTTCCGCGAGGGCAGCGCCGACCAGAAGTCACTGTTGGGTGGCAAGGGCGCCAACCTCGCTGAGATGACCCGGATCGGGCTTCCCGTCCCGCCCGGCTTCATCGTGACCACCGACGCCTGCCGCCGGTACATGGCCGAGGGCGGCTCGCCCGAAGGCCTCTTCGATCAGGTCGAGGAGGCCCTGACCGACCTCGAGGCCCAGGTCGGCCGCAAGCTCGGCGATCCGGACTCGCCCCTGCTGCTGTCCGTGCGTTCCGGGGCGGTCTTCTCGATGCCCGGCATGATGGACACCGTGCTCAACCTCGGTGCCATGCCGTCGACGGCTGACGGCCTCGCGAACTTCGGTGATGAGTGGTTCGCACAGGACGCGACGCGTCGGTTCCTCGAGATGTTCGGGCGCGTCGTCCTCGGCGTCGACGGGGAACTGCTCGAGCACAACGTCGAGGAGGCCAACGAGGCCGCCGGCGCTGCCAGTGAGCGTGAGCTCACGGTCGAGCAGCTCGCCGAGGTGGTCGCCAAGCACCGTCAGACCATCGCCGATGCCGGCAAGGAGCTCCCCGAGGACCCCCGCGACCAGCTTCGCTTGGCGATCGAGGCCGTCTTCCGCTCCTGGGACGGCGATCGAGCCAAGGCCTACCGCCGCATCGAGGGGATCCCCGACGACCTGGGGACCGCCGTCAACGTGCAGATGATGGTGTTCGGCAACCTGGGTGACCGCTCGGCCACCGGTGTCGCGTTCACCCGCGACCCCGCGACCGGTGAGCACGTCCACTACGGCGACTTCCTCGTGGGTGCGCAAGGCGAGGACGTCGTCGCCGGGACCCGCGCGGTCGAGCACATCGCATCGATGGGGGAGACCTTCCCGAACGCGCAGGAGGAGCTCGAGGAGACGCTCGAGATCCTCGAGCAGCACTACCACGACATGTGCGACGTCGAGTTCACCATCGAGAACGACAAGCTCTGGATGCTCCAGACGCGTATCGGCAAGCGTTCCGCGGCCGCTGCGCTACGCATGGCGGTCGAGATGGTCGATGAGGGCCTCATCGAGGAGGACGAGGCGCTCCGTCGTGTCACGCCCAAACAGCTCGAAGCGCTCCTGCACCCACGGTTCGGTCCGAAAGCGCCCGATCCGATCACCACGGGCCTGGCGGCATCACCCGGTGCGGCTGTCGGCAAGGTGGTGCTCAGCTCCCTGGAGGCCAAGGAGCGAGGCAACGCCGGTGAGTCCGTGGTGCTGGTGCGCCCCGAGACCTCCCCGGAGGACCTCGAGGGGATGGTCGCTTCGGCCGGCATGCTGACCGCCCGAGGGGGTCTGGTCAGCCATGCTGCCGTGGTCGCTCGGGGGCTCGGCAAGCCCGCGGTCTGTGGCGCCAACGAACTCAAGATCGACGCGAAGTCCGGCACCGTCACGGTCAACGGCACGGTGATCCACGCCAACGACATCATCTCCATCGACGGGACGACGGGACATGTCGTGATCGGGCAGGTCGAGCTCGAGGTGCCCGAGGACGACCCCAACGTCGCCAAGCTGCTCGCCTGGGCGGACACCCGGCGGTCCCTGCACATCTTCGCCAACGCCGACACCCCCGACGATGCCCGCCGGGCGCTCGAAGCAGGTGCCGAGGGCATCGGGCTCTGCCGGACCGAGCACCAGTTCCTCGGTGACCGCCTGCCCCTGATCCGCCAGATGATCCTCTCCAAGACCGAGGAGGAGGAGCGCGCCGCGCTCGAGCCGCTCGAGGCACAGCAGAAGGAGGACTTCGAGGCGGTCCTGGAGGTCATGGATGGCAAGCGCGTCGTGATCCGCCTGCTCGACCCGCCACTGCACGAGTTCCTCCCCGACCCACTCGAGCTACGGCTCAAGGAGGCCTCGGAAGGGCTCGACGCCGACGAGCAGAGGCTGCTCGAGGCCGCGGAGTTCTACGACGAGCACAACCCCATGTTGGGGGTCCGCGGGATCCGGTTGGGCGTCCTGCGTCCGGCGGTCTACGTGGCGCAGGTCCGCGCGATCATCGGTGCTGCCGTCGCTCGCAAGCAGGCCGGGGGCACCCGCTGCCCGAGATCATGCTGCCGCTGACCGCGACCTCCCAGGAACTCGCGTGGGGTATCGAGCTGATCCACGAGACCGCGAAGCAGGTCATGGAGGAAGCCGGCGTCGAGGTGGAGTACACCACCGCGACGATGATCGAGACGCCGCGTGCCGCGCTCAGGGGCAGGGAGCTCGCTCCGCAGGTGGACGCGTTCTCCTTCGGCACCAACGACCTGACGCAGCTGACCTTCGGGTTCTCACGCGACGATGTGGAAGCCAGCTACATCCCGGCCGCCCTGGAGCAGGAGCTCCTGCCGGTCGACCCCTTCCGCTCCCTGGACCCGGCCGGTGTCGGCCGTCTGGTCGAGATGGCGGTGACCGAGGGCCGGGAGGTCAAGCCGGACCTGGTGACCGGGATCTGCGGTGAGCACGGGGGTGACCCGGACTCGATCCACCTGTGTCACCGGGTGGGCATGAACCACGTGTCCTGCTCGGCCTCCCGCATCGAGGTGGCACGACTGGCAGCGGCGCAGGCTGCGATGGAGGTGAGCGGTCCGGGCAGCACGGCCTGAGACACCGAACACGATCCTGGTCGCCGTCGGACACCCGTCCCGACGACGGGTGACACGGCGGCCAGCGGTCGGCACGACCGGCGTGGGGGGTGCGGCCCCGCGCCTCCGGCCGCGGAGCGCCACCACCAGGTGCGCAGCTCCGCGGCCGGTCTCTCGTTCCCCCTCGGGGCCTCTCCGCGTCTAGCGTGCCGTCGGTGGAACACATGCGACGCACCATCCAGCGTGGTCTCGCCGCCTTCCGGTGGCTGGCCTGGGCGTGGATGGCTGCCGTCCTCGTACTCGCCCGCGGCAACCTGGTCGCGCCCTGGACCGCTGGGGCGCTGGTTGCCCTGGCCGGCCTGGTGACGGTGTGGCTGACGTGGCAGTTGCTACGTGCACCGGAGCGTCTCGTGGATGCCCGGACGGTCGGCCTCGAGGTCGGGGTGGGCCTGGTCCTGCAGCTGGCGGATGGCTTCGTCTACACCGCCCCCCACGTGTTCACCAGCCAGCAACCGCTCGGGGTTGCCTGGCCGATCGCCGGTGTCCTGGCGGCGGGGATCGCGATGGGGCCCGGTGTCGGCGCCGCGACCGGTCTGCTGCTCGGTGTCGGTCGAGCAGTGTCGTCGATCCTGCACGTGCCGGCGGCCACGGAACCCTGGATCGGGCCGCTCGCACCGGACCAGGGTCTCTCGCTCGTCACGACGGCGGTGCTGTACGGCCTGGCCGGCGGGATCGCCGGCTACGCCACCGGGCTGCTGTCGCGTGCGGAGGACCGGCTCCTGCGGGCGGAGCGGTCGCTGGCGGCCCTGGAGGCCCGCGAGGACGTCGCGCGGCGTCTCCACGACGGGGTGCTCCAGACCCTGGCCGTCGTCGAGCGTCGCGCTGAGGATCCGGCGCTCGCCCGGCTGGCACGCGATCAGGAGCGGGAGTTGCGCCGCTACCTCCTCGATCCACCACCCGCCACGGAGGTCCGGTCGGGGGCCGAGAGCAGGTCGGGGGCGGTGAGGAGACCCGGGTCGGACGCCGGACCCCCAGCGGATGGCGGGATCCCGCCCGCAGCACTCGGCCCGGCCCTCAGAGCCGCCGCTGACCGCGCGGAGCGGTGGCACGGCGTGCGCACCGAGGTACTGGTGCCCGATGACCTCCCCGCCCTGCCACCAGAGGTCGTCGGCGAGGTGGCGCACGCGGTCGGTGAAGCGCTGACCAACGTCGGCAAGCACGCCCGGGCGAGCAGGGTGGTCGTCTACGCCGAGCCACAGGACACCGAGGTGTTCGTCTCCGTGCGTGATGATGGCATCGGCTTCGATCCGGCCACGACCCGGGAGGGCTTCGGGCTGACCCGCTCCATCCGGAACAGGCTGGCTGGGCTCGATGGCCGTGTCGAGGTGGCCGCAGCGCCGTCCAGCGGCGTCGAGATCCGTCTGTGGGTGCCGGTCGACGTTCCGTGAACGCGGATGTGTCACGACGCAGCGCAGACCCGTTCGGCCATGTCGACCTACTACGGAGGTGGTCGTAGGCCACGCTCGCACCTCTGTCGACGGCGATGGCCCCGCATGGCGCCAGCCAACGCCACCCACACCGTTCGTGAGGAGGTTCACGAGCCGAGCTGCATGCTCCGCAGCGGGATGGGCGCGGCGCGGAGGAAGCGCTGTTCGGCGATGTCGAACAGTCGATGTTGTCGTCGATGTTTCCAGCGTCTTGCATCCAGATGTCATCGGTCGGTCCGGCACCGGTGCGACCTGGAGGGGCTGGCGGCCGACGCCAGCATCGGGAGCCCCCGACCTGGAGCGTCCGGACGAGGGAGTGAGACATGGATCTATCAGCAGGTCAGATCTTCATCTCGGAGGTCGCTG
This sequence comes from uncultured Actinomycetota bacterium, assembly GCA_964465225.1. Classification (GTDB taxonomy): domain Bacteria; phylum Actinomycetota; class Nitriliruptoria; order Nitriliruptorales; family Nitriliruptoraceae; genus T1Sed10-7. The sequence goes on along the minus strand of CAYXJD010000003.1, from coordinate 18,208 downwards.
GAACCGGCATGCTGCTGCTGCTCGGTGCCGGCGTCGTGGCCAACGTGGTGCTCGCGAAGACCAAGGGCAACGGCGGCGGTGGCGGCGGCGCCTGGATCCTCATCAACTTCGGATGGGGCCTGGCCGTCATGTCGGGTGTCTTCGTCGGTGCCTCCAGCGGTGCCCACATCAACCCCGCCGTGACCTTCGGCCTCCTGGCTGCGGGGACATCGTTCACCGCGGCGGAGTTCATCGCCTACCTGGGTGGCCAGATGGTCGGGGCCTTCCTGGGCTCGTCGATCGCCTACCTGGCCTACAAGGATCACTTCGACGCGACCGAGGACCCGGCGCTCAAGCTGGCCGTCTTCTCGACCGGTCCGGAGATCCGGAACCCGGTGATGAACATGGTCACCGAGATCATCGGCACCTTCGTGCTCGTGTTCGTGATCCTCTCCTTCGGCCGCTCGCCCAACGAGCTCGGCCCCGTCGCCGTCGGGTTCCTGGTGCTCGGCATCGGTGCCAGCCTCGGTGGTCCGACCGGCTACGCCATCAACCCGGCACGTGACCTCGGTCCACGTATCGCCCACGCCGTCCTGCCGATCAAGGGCAAGGGCGACAGCGACTGGGGCTACGCCTGGGTCCCGGTGGTCGGCCCGATCATCGGCGGCGTCCTCGCTGGCCTCATCGATCAGGGCTTCGCCGGCTACATCCCCATCTGATGCTCCGGGTCGTTCCGGGCGGTGCGTCGACCACCTCGACGCACCATCCCGGATCGCATCCGACGCGCCCGGCGGGGAGCGCATCCCCGTCCGCCGCTCCTGGCTGACAGGAGCACCGCTCGCAAGCGACAAGGGAGAGACGTTCCATGGCAGATTTCGTCGGCTCAGTCGACCAAGGCACGACCTCGACCCGCTTCATGATCTTCGATCATGGCGGCAACGAGATCGCCAAGCACCAACTCGAGCACGAGCAGATCCTCCCGCAGGCCGGTTGGGTCGAGCACAACCCCGTCGAGGTCTGGGAGCGGACCTCCGCGGTGATCATGACCGCACTGGGGTCCGCCAAGCTGGACTCCTCCGACCTGGCGGCGCTGGGGATCACCAACCAGCGTGAGACCACGGTGGTCTGGGACAAGAACACCGGGCGGCCGTACTACAACGCGATCGTCTGGCAGGACACCCGCACCGACAAGATCGCCAGCAAGCTGGAGAGGGAGGGCAAGGGCGACGTCATCCGCCAGAAGGCCGGGCTCCCGCCCGCGACCTACTTCTCGGGTGGCAAGATCCAGTGGATCCTCGAGAACGTCGACGGCGTGCGTGCCGCCGCGGAGCGCGGTGACGCGATCTTCGGCAACATGGACACCTGGGTCATCTGGAACCTCACCGGTGGGACGCGCGGCGGCAAGCACATCACCGATGTGACCAACGCCTCGCGCACCATGCTGATGAACCTGGAGACGCTGGATTGGGATGAGGAGCTGCTCGGCTTCTTCGACATCCCGCGGGCGATGCTGCCCGAGATCCGTCCGTCCTCCGACCCGGCGCTCTATGGCACGACCACGGAGACGGGTCCGCTGAACGGCGAGGTGCCGCTGTGTGGGATCCTCGGCGACCAGCAGGCCGCCACCGTTGGTCAGGTGTGTTTCTCGCCGGGTGAGGCGAAGAACACCTACGGCACCGGCAACTTCATGCTGCTCAACACCGGGACCGAGATCGTCCACTCCAAGGCTGGTCTGCTGACCACGCCGGCGTACAAGTTCGGTGACGACCCGGCCGTCTTCGCGCTCGAGGGCGCGATCCCGGTGACCGGTTCGGCCGTCCAGTGGCTGCGCGACCAGTTGGGCATCATCAGCGGTGCCGCGGAGACCGAGACCCTGGCGCGCCAGGTGCCGGACTCCGGCGGGATGGTGTTCGTCCCGGCGTTCTCCGGCCTGTTCTCGCCGTACTGGCGTTCCGACGCCCGTGGCGCGATCGTCGGCATCAGCCGGTTCAACACCAACGCCCACCTCGCCCGAGCGACGCTCGAGTCGATGTGCTGGCAGACCAAGGACGTCGCGGACGCCATGGAGAAGGACTCCGGCGTTCCGGTCGAGGCGCTGCGGGTCGATGGCGGTGTGACGAACAACGATCTCGCCATGCAGATCCAGGCGGATGTCCTCGGCGTTCCGGTGTACAAGCCGGTCGTCGCCGAGACCACGGCACTCGGTTCGGCCTACGCGGCCGGGTACGCGGTCGGGTTCTGGAACAGCCAGGACGAGATGCGCGACAACTGGCTGGAGGACAAGCGCTGGGAGCCGCAGTGGTCCGACGACCAGCGTGAGGCCGGCCTCGAGCAGTGGCACAAGGCCGTCGAGCGCACCTTCGGGTGGGTCGACGTCGAGTGAGACACTGAACGTCGCCGTACCGGCGGTGGGGCCTCGTCACCCGGGGCCCCACCCGCCGCCCACCCACACGGCCCATCGGGCGCGAACGGGGGACACAGGCGGAAGCCGCCCGTGGCCTCGGTGTGACGGTGAGTGATCGAACGCCGATGCGCGGGACGGATGGACCGTCCGAAGGACCTTGCGACAGGTGCAGGGTCCGGCATCATCGCACGACCAGCGGCGCGTACCGGCTGCCGCAGACCGGTGCCCCCTCGGCACCACGGCCGTCACGCCGGCAGCGTCGCGATCCCGCCCGAGCCGATCGAGAGGCTCCGGGCACGAACCGACGGAGTGAAACGTGGCGACGACACCCATGTCCACGGCAACACGGACGGAGTCCCTCGAGGCGATGGCCAGCGAGGAGCTCGACGTCCTGGTGATCGGTGGCGGCGTGACCGGAACAGGCGCGGCGCTCGACGCGGTGACCCGCGGTCTGAACACCGGTCTGGTCGAGATGCGCGATTGGGCGAGTGGGACCTCCTCGCGCTCCACGAAGCTGCTGCACGGTGGCTTGCGCTACCTCGAGATGCTGGACTTCGGTCTGGTCCGTGAAGCACTGCGCGAACGCGGACTGGTCATGCAGAAGCTGGCGCCGTACCTGACGCGTCCGATCCCCTTCATCTACCCGCTGACCCACAAGGGTTGGGAGCGGCTCTACGTCGGTTCCGGGATCCTGCTCTACGACGTGATGGCCAAGGAGAAGGGCGCGAGCAAGGGAGTGCCGAACCACAAGCACCTGTCCAAGTCCACCATCATGAAGCTGTTCCCAGGGCTGGATCCGGACGTGTGCGTCGGCGCGATCCGCTACTACGACGGTCAGGTCGATGACGCGAGACACACGATGGCACTGGCCCGGACCGCGGCGTCCCACGGTGCCCACGTCGCGTCACGCGCCCAGGTGACCGAGCTCGTGCGCGATGCCGGCCGTGTCGTCGGTGCGGTGATCCGCGACCTGGAGACGGGCAAGGACCACCACGTCAGGGCACGGTCGGTGATCAACGCCACCGGGGTCTGGACCGACGAGATGCAGCAGCTGCTCGGCGAGGAGGGCGAGTTCACCGTCAAGGCCTCCAAGGGCATCCACATCCTGGTCCCGCGCGACCGGATCAAGGCCAAGGTGGGCATGATCCTGCGCACCCCGACCAGCGTGCTGTTCACGATCCCCTGGCACCACCACTGGATCATCGGCACCACCGACACCGAGTACGACCTCGACAAGGCCGACCCGACCGCCTCCGCCGAGGACATCGAGTACGTCCTGGGTCAGGCCAACCGGGTGCTGAAGCAGAAGCTGACCAAGGACGACATCGTCGGCACCTACGCGGGCCTGCGGCCACTCGTCGCCGGCAAGGCCGACTCCACCGCCAAGCTCTCACGGGAGCACCTGGTGATCGAGACCACCCCCGGCATGATCGTCGTGGCCGGTGGGAAGTACACCACCTACCGGGTCATGGCCGAGGACACCGTGGACGCGGCCCTGCGGTCCATGGAAAAACAGGCGGGTCCCTGCGTGACCAAGGAGACCCCGATCATCGGGGTGGACGGCTACCAGGCGGCCTGGAACCGACGGGAGCTGATGGCCGACCGGACGGGGCTGCACGTCGCCCGGATCGAACATCTGCTCAAGCGGTACGGCTCGCTCAGCGCGGACGTCCTCGCCCTCGCTGAGGAGGACGCCTCGCTCCTCGAGCCGATCCCGGGTGCGGACGACTACCTCAAGGCCGAGGTGGTGTACGCGGTGCGCGACGAGGGTGCGATGCACCTCGAAGACGTGCTGGTCCGTCGGACCCACATCAACTTCGAGGTCCAGGACCGGGGCAGGGAAGCCGCACCGGTCGTCGCGGAGTTGATGGCCAGGGAGCTCGACTGGTCGGACGAGCAGCGGCAGGCGGAACTCGACGCCTACCTCGAGCGGGTCGAAGCTGAGCTCAAGGCCAACGCCGCGCCCACCGACGAGGAAGCGCAGCAGGCTCGGCTCGAAGCGCCGGATGTGGTCGCGCTCGCCTGACGGGGAGCCTGGAACGGCCCCGGGGCGTCCTCACACCTCGGGGCCGTCCTCGTCCTCGATCTGTATCCAGTCGTAGGTGCGGCTCACGGCACGCTGCCAGTTGCCGTACTCCCGCTCGCGGCGCCTGGCGGACATCTCCGGCATCCACCTCGCCGCTCGATGCCAGTGGTGGCGCAACCCCTTCAGTTCCGGCCAGAAGCCGACCGCCAGTCCGGCGGCGTAGGCCGCTCCCAGCGAGACGGTCTCTGAGACCAGGGGACGCTCGACGGGGACGTCGAGGACGTCCGCGATGGTCTGCATCAGCAGGTGGTCGGAGGTCATGCCGCCGTCGACCTTCAACCCCGTCAGCGCGAGGCCGGAGTCGGCGTTCATGGCGTCCACCACCTCGCGGGTCTGCCAGGCCGTGGCCTCCAGGATGGCTCGTGCCAGGTGCCCCTTGGTGATGTAGGACGTCAGCCCGATGATCAGGCCGCGCGCCTCGCTGCGCCAGTGCGGGGCGAACAACCCGGAGAAGGCCGGCACGATGTAGCAGCCACCGTTGTCGTCCACGGTGCGGGCCAGGGTCTCGATCTCCGGGGCGGACTCGATGAGCCCGAGCCGGTCGCGCACCCACTGGACCAGGGAGCCGGTGACCGCGATCGAGCCCTCCAGCGCGTAGGTGGGCTCGTCCTCGCCGACCTGGTACCCGACCGTGCTCAGCAGGCCGTGGGACGAACGCACCGGTGTGGGGCCGGTGTTGAGCAGGAGGAACGCCCCCGTGCCGTAGGTGCACTTCGCCTCGCCCGCCGAGAAGCAGGTCTGACCGAACAGGGCAGCCTGTTGGTCGCCGAGCGCCGCTGCGATCGAGATGCCGGGCAGCGCCGCTGTGGTGGTTCCGTAGACCTCCACGTTCGAGCGGATCTGCGGGAGCATCGCCGCCGGGACGCCGAAGGCATCGAGGAGTTCCTCGTCCCACCGCAGGTGGGTGATGTCCATCAGCATCGTGCGCGAGGCGTTGGTGACGTCGGTGATGTGGAGCCCGCCGTCCGGGCCTCCCGTCAGGTTCCAGATCAGCCAGGTCTCCATCGTCCCGAACAGCAACTCGCCGCGTTCGGCCTTCTCTCGCACGATCGGATCCTGCTGCAGCATCCACCGCAACGTCGGTCCGGAGAAGTAGGTCATCAACGGCAGGCCGCACCGCTCTCGGAAGCGGTCCACGCCCCCGTCGGCGGCCAGTTGGTCCACCAGGTTGGCCGTGCGCGTGTCCTGCCAGGTGATGGCGTTGCCCACCGGACGGCCCGTACGTCGTTCCCACAGCACCACCGTCTCACGTTGGTTCGCGATGCCCAGTGCCGCGATCTGCGCCGGCTGCACGCGTGCCTGCGCGATCGCTTGCGGGACCACCCGCTCCACGTTCCGCCAGATCTCCATGGCGTCGTGCTCGACCCAGCCGGGTCGGGGGAAGTGCTGGCGGTGCTCACGCTGAGCGACGGAGACGAGCCGACCGGCATGGTCGAACACGATGCACCGGGTCGAGGTGGTGCCCTGGTCGATCGCAGCGACGTACTCGGGTCTCAACTGGTCACTCCCGTCGCCGGGTGAGCTCACCCGTGATGGCCCGCGCGGTCTCCACGACCCGTGCGGCCAGTCGCGGTCTCGGATTACGGCCTCCGTCACACACCGACCTCGGCGCGCCGGTGATCCCGACGGCCCCGACGACCACCCCGCCGTGGTCGCGGATGGCGGCCGCGATGCTGGCCTCGCCGCTGCTCAGCTCCTCGACGTCCGCGGCCCAGCCGCGCTCCCGGACCGTGCTGAGCTGGCCGAGCAGGGCCCGTCCGTCGGTGACGGTCCGGATGGTGAACGCCTCCAGGGTTGCTTCCTTGAGGCGAGCAGCGGTGGCCGGTGTGTGGGCGAGGATCGCCTTGCCCAGCGCACAGGCGTGTGCCGGGACGACCGCTCCGATCTCCATGACCTGGACGCTGTCGTCGGGCCGGAACACGTGGTGCACGATCGTGAGCTGCAGAGGTTGGTCGAGCACCGCGACCTTCACCGACTCGCCGGTGCGCGAGGCCAGCGTGTCCGACCAGTTCATCGCACACGATCTGAGCTCGTTGCGGTCGAGTTGGTGGCCACCGAGGCGCACGAGCTGGGTGCCCAGCAGGTACCGCCCCGATCGGTCGTCCTGATCGACGAACCCGACCGTGTGCAGGGTGCGGATGATGCCATGGGCCGTGCCCTTGGGCAGCGACAGGGCGTGAGCGATCTCCACGACGCCCAGCGGGCGCGTGCTCTGGGCGAGCAGCCGCAGGACCGCAGCCGCCCGCTCGATCGACTGCACCGTGCCAGGCATGGCGGGGACGCTAGTGGCTCACGGGGCGCGAGTCGGGGCAGCGCGTAAGCTGTTGCCCAGGGACCAACCAGCGAGGGAGCCGTTCGTGGGGGACTCGGGCGGGCGGGCCACTTCCCGCCGACCTCCGGTCCGCGTCGTGCTGGCCGACGACCACCCCATCTGGCGGGACGGTGTCCGTGCCGACCTCGGGAGCGGCTTCGAGGTCGTCGCCGAGGCCAGTACCGCGCCGGAGGCGATCGAGGCGATCCGGGCGCACGCGCCCGACCTGGTCGTGTGCGACCTGCAGATGCCGGGTGGTGGCGGGATCGCGGTCACCGAGGCGTGCGCCGAGCAGACGCGGGTCGTCGTCCTGAGCGTGAGCGAACAGGAGCATGACCTGCTTGAAGCCGTCGCCGCCGGAGCGGTCGGCTACCTGACGAAGTCCACCCCAGGTCCGGAGCTCCGGGCACAACTGCTGCGCGCCGCGGCTGGGGAGCCGGTCTTCTCCCCCTCGCTGGCGATGCTCGTGCTCGGTGAGTTCCGGCGCATGGCCCGGGAGGCGACGGGGACCCAGCCACTGACCGATCGTGAGCGTGAGGTGCTTCAGCACGTGGCACGGGGCTACACCTACCGCGAGGTGGGTGCACAGCTGCACATCGCTGCGAAGACCGTCGAGAACCACGTCCGCAACATCCTCGACAAGCTGCAGCTGAGCCGGCGCCAGGAGCTGATCCGCTACGCCGTCGAGCACGGCATCGAGTGATCGGCGCCGTGGAGCCACCGGGGGCCCCACGGTCCACCTAGGGGGAACTCCGGGTAGTAGGGGGCGGGCCGCGGCGGCACGGTGCAGGGGACACCACACGGAGGATGTACCCGTGGCGACCGCTCCCCACCTCACAAAGCCACGCTCCAGCGCGGCTTCGTCTGCACCCGACGGTGCCCCGCCCGCACCGCGTATCCGCTCGGGTCCGCCCGTACCACGTGTCCGCTCGGGTCCGCCCGTACCACCGCTCCCACCACCGCTGCCGCCCCCGCCGCCAGCGCAGGGCCCACCCCGCCGGGCGCCGATCCCCGTGGCGGCGTGGGTCGCCGGACTCGGAGCCCTGCTGTTGCTGGCGGCCGCGATGACCTTCCTGGCCATGCAGTGGGACGTGCTCGGCGCGACCGCCCGCATCGCGGTCGTCGGCGGGGTGACCGCGGCCGCGGTGCTCGGGGGTGCCCGCTTGCGACGTCCGCTACCGATCGTCGGCTCGGTCGTCTTCCACCTCGGTGCCCTGTTGCTCCCCGTCGACGCTCTCGGGCTCGCGATCCAGCTCGCGGCGCCCGGCTGGGTCCGGTGGATCGCCGTCGGATCCACTGCGATCGTGGTGCTGCCGGCGCTGGCCGTCGCCGGACGGGCGCCGCTGCTCGGCTCGGCCTCCCTGGTCGGCGTGCCGGTCGCCGCCACCGGGCTGGCCATGATCGGAGGGCCGCCACCGGCGCTGGTGGTCGCCGTCGTCGGGCTGGTCCTGGTGCCGTTGGTAGCCCGCCCCGCACCCGCCGGGTTGCTCACGCTGCTGCGCTCGGCCAGCGTCGTCCTGCCGGTGACGGCCGTGCTCGTCGCGCTGGCCGTCGAGCTGCTCGCGACGCTGCCGACCGGCGGGGTCAGCGCGACGGCCGCCGCTGCCGGGTGGTTGAGCTCCTGGCAGCTCCGGGCCGTCGTCGCCGTCGTCGTGACCATCACCCTGGGGCTCCGTGCCCGGCACGGTGATCGCCGGCTCATCGCCGTGGCCATCGCGACCACGGTGCTGGCGCTGTTGCACCTGGTGCTACCGGAGGCGACGCCGCGTGCCGTGCGGCTGTGGACGCCAGCCCTGGTCTGGTTCGCCGTCGAGGCCGCTGCGGCCGCTGCGGCCGCTGCGGCCGGTGCGGCCGGTGCGGCCGGTGTCGGGCGACCCTCCCCGGGCCCTCGCGGCCTGCGGACGGCTGCCAGGTTGGCCGAGGTCCTCGCCGCACCGCTCGCCCTGGCCGCCGTCGCGCTGGTGCTCGCTCCGAGCACCACCTTCGCCGTGGACCGGGTCGCGGGCGGGGTCCTGGTCATCGCCGCCGGCGCCTGGGCCGTGGCCGCAGTGCGCCTGCAGGGTGAGGGGCTCGTCAGCGCGGCACCGCTCATCGGCGTGCTCGCCGCCTGGCACGTGTTGGCGGCGTCCGTGCTGCTCGGTGTTGCCGTCGAGATGACGGTCGTCGCGGCGCTCGGCGCTGCGTTCGTCCCCGCACTCCTCGGCTGGCTCAGCCGTCGTCACGCGGCCGCGAACACCCGGCAGGTCGTCGACCTGGCGGCCGTGCTGCTCCTGCTGCTGGCCGCTGGCGGCCTGGCGGGCCAGAACGCGGTGGCCCTGCTGGTCGCTGTGGTCGCTCCCCTGGCCGTCGTGGCGCCGCTCTCCAACGTCGCCGCCCGTGGGATGCGGGAGTCGGGCGCCCCGACGGCGATCGTCGCCGGGCTGCTCATCGTCGGGGTCGGGCTGTTGGCGGACACCGGGGTGCGTGCCGCCGCGCTGCCGGAGGGGATCGTCGGCCTGGTCGTCGGGGTGACGGCGCTCGGCGTCACGGTGGCCACCGGCGGCTGCCGTCCGGTCGCCGAGGCTGCACGGATCCTGGCCACGGTCGCCGGGCTCGTCACGGTCCTACCCGCCGGCTGGCTCCTGCCATCGGACGGTGCGGTGGCCGCGTCGGGGGCCCGCAGCGTCGAGGTGCTCGGGCTCGGGCCGGGTGCCCTGCTGCCGGCGACACTGCTGGCGGTCCTGCTGCTGCTCGACGCCGTCGCGGACCGCGGCGCGGTGGCCCGCACGGGGGCGGCCCTGGTGGTGCTGCGGACCGTGTCGGCCCTCGTCCTGGCACTCGGGCTGGACGTCGAGGTGGTCGGCGCGGCACTGCTGGCGATCGGCACGGTGACTGCGCTCGGCGTGGCGGCCGGTGCCCGGTCGCTGGCCCGTGAGCTCGTGGTGATGGGTGCTGGGATCGCGGCGGTCGCCATCCCCGTCGGGTGGGTGCTACTCGGTGACGCTGCCGTGCTGCGCTCGGCCGCGCTGCTGTCCGCTGGTGCGATCGCGCTGTGCACCGGGTTGGTCACCGTCCGCCCGGTCCTGGCCCACACGGGCGCCGCCATCGCCACGCTCGGGAGCTGGTCGCTGCTCTCGGAGCTGGACAGCACCGCGCTGGACCTGTGGCTGTTGCCCGTGGCGGTCCAGCTGGCGTTGGCGGGGGCGGCTGCCCGTCGGCACGGCGAGGTCTCGTCCTGGTTGGCCTACGTCCCCCCGCTCCTGCTCGTCGGGGTGCCGGCCGTGCTCGAGCGGCTCACCGGGGGTCCGGGATGGCACGGCGTGCTGGGCGGGACCCTCGGGGTCGTGGCGGTCGTGACCGGCGGACGCAACGGCCTCCGCGGGCCGCTGGCGGTCGGAGCGGGGCTGGTGGTCGCCGTGGTCACGGTCGAGACCCTGACGGTCGTGGTCAGTCTGCCGACCTGGGCCTGGCTCACGGTCGGCGGGGTCATCCTGCTGGCAGCGGCAGCGTCGATCGAACGTCTCGGGCAGACCCCGACCGAGGCAGCGAGGCGGGTGGCCAGCGGCCTCCGGGATCGGCGGCGGACGTGAGCGGGTGGCCACGGAGCCTGGCCGTCGTCCACAACCTGTCGGGAACGGATCGCGCGCTGTCACGCCCAGCGCGTACGGTCGTGTTGTGGGAGGAAGGGGCCTGCTGTACGGTTCGAGGGTCCGCGCGGGGCCATCACGGCTCCGCGCGCCGTTCGTCACCGCCGGCCGATCACGGTCCGGCACCGATCGAACGACAACGGACCCTTGTCGTGGTCCACGACCGCTCGTCGGTCCCCGGTGCGAACGCATCGGACCGACGGACGACGTGGTCCCGCGACGACCGGTCCGCAGGACGCACCCCTGCCCCTGACGGCGGACACCACGCACCGACGTGATGGCCGCGACCGCAGGGGCCACAACACTGGCCGGGACACCGCAGTGTCCTCGCCGGTCCGCACCGCGCAGCCGCGCGGAGCGGCGCGACCAGAGGAGGTGCCCGTGCGCCGCTACGAGATGATGGTTCTGATCCCCGACCGGCTCGACGAGGAGTCGGCGGTGGCGACCTTCGAGAAGGCCAAGAGCATCCTGTCCGACCAGGGTGGGAACCTGCTCGAGGAAGCCTGGTGGGGCAAGCGCAAGCTCGCCTACGAGATCGACAAGCGTGATCACGGTTTCTACGGCGTCCTCGACTTCGAGGCGACCGCAGAGGCGGTCGGTGAACTCGAGCGTCAGCTCAAGATCTCCGACGACGTCACGCGCTTCAAGACCGTCCGTCCCGAGATCCGGGTCCGCACGGCCTAGGTCACCGTCCCGCGACCCCGTCCTCCCACGACGGCCCGTACGCGCGACATCGACGACCAGGAAGGCCTGGACCATGGCGTTCGAATCCAACTTCATCACCTTCATCGGGAACCTGACCGACGACCCCGATCTGCGCTTCACGCAGTCGGGGGCCCCTGTCGCTTCGTTCCGCGTCGCCTCCAACCGCCGGTTCACCGACCGGGCGGGCAACCAGCAGGAGGAGACCACGTTCCTCAACGTCAACTGCTGGCGCGATCTGGCTGAGAACGGCGCGGAGTCCCTGAAGAAGGGAGACCGGGTCATCGTGATCGGCCGGGTGCGGGTCCGCAGCTACGAGAACCGTGAAGGTCAGACCGTCTGGACCACGGAGATCGAGGCGGACGAGATCGCGCCGAGCCTGCGTTGGGCCCGCGCCGAGATCACCCGCACCTCCGGTGGTTCGAGCGGTGGCACCGCTGCCGGTGGCTCGAAGACCCCGCCGCCACCGTCCGACGACGACGTTCCCTTCTGAGCCCTCCGCCCCGGGCTGACCTCCGCCCGGGGCTGCTGACGACCAACGACGTGATACGGCGCCGGTAGTTCCCTACCGGCCGCGCCCTCTCCAAGGAGCCCGCCCATGCCGCCCCGCAGCGCAGCCAAGCCCAAGGACCGCAACAAGCCTCGCAAGCCGAAGCCCTGTCCCTTCTGCACCCAGGGCGTCGAGTACATCGACTACAAGGATCTCTCGACGCTCAAGCCGTTCCTGAACGAGCGGGCGAAGATCAAGGCACGCCGCACGTCCGGCGTCTGCGCCAAGGACCAGAAGATGCTCGCCGCGGCGGTCAAGAACGCCCGCGAGATGGCGCTGATCCCCTACACGACCCGCTGAGGAGGTCCCGACGATGAAGGTCATCCTCACCGACGAGGTCGACAACCTCGGTCTGCCCGGCGACGTCGTCGACGTCGCCGACGGCTACGGCCGCAACTTCCTGCTGCCTCGTGGCCTCGCGATGCGGGCCACGCCGGGTGCCATGAAGCAGGCCGACGCGCTCACCCGCTCTCGCAAGGCCCGCGAGGCCAAGACCCTCGACAGCGCCCAAGCCTCCAAGGCGGCACTCGAGACGCGCAGCCTGCGTCTCCCGGTCCGGGTCGATGACCGGGGCGGCCTGTACGGCTCGGTGACCGCAACGGATGTGCAGCGGGTGCTGAAGGAGCGCGGTCACGAGATCCCGCGCAAGCGGATCGAGCTGAAGGGTTCCATCAAGGAGATCGGGACCTATGAGGTGCCGGTGCACGTGCACCCGCAGGTCGCCGCCACCGTGACCGTCGAGGTCGTCGATCAGGAAGGCCGACTGACCCGCGACGCCGGCGGTGGACTCGTCGACACCGAGGCGGTTGCCGCAGCGGCCGAGCAGGCCGCCGCCGACTCCGACACCGACGCCGAGGTGCTCAAGGAGCAGGCGCTCGAGGCTGCGGAGGAGTACGAGCAGCAGCAGGCCGAGCTCGCCGAGGCGGGATCCGAGGCCGAGACGGTCCCGGCCGTCGACGAGGAGCCCGCTGCGGGCTGAGGGAGGCAACGATCGTGGCCGTCGTCACCCCTGTGACCGACGCACCATGAGCGGCACCTTCCCCCCGCCACCCGGCGAGCCGCCAGCACCACAGGCCCCTGTCAGCACGAGCGAGGCGGTGGGACGCAGCTACGACCGCGTCCCACCGCACTCGCTCGATGCTGAGGTATCGGTCCTCGGCTCGGCCCTGCTGTCACGGGCTGCCGCTTCGGACGCCGTGGAGGCCCTCCGGCCCGAGGACTTCTACCGCAACGCGCACCGGGTCGTGTTCGAGGCGGTCCGTGACCTGACCAGCCAGGGCGAGCCGGTCGACACGGTCACCGTCACCGACTGGCTGGCTCGTCGCGAGCGACTCGACGAGGTGGGCGGCGCCGCCGCACTGCACGACCTCACCGTCGCGGTGCCCACCGCTGCCAACGCCGCTTACTACGCCCGCATCGTGCGGGACAAGGCCCTGTTGCGGCGGCTCATCGATGCCGGCACGGCGGTCACGCGTCTCGGCTACGAAGCGACCGACGACGCCCGAGCCATCGTGGACCGTGCGGAATCGCTGGTCTTCGAGGTAGCGCAGACCACGACGGTCAGCGAGTACCAGCGGCTGGGCGAACTCCTGAACCAGTCCTTCGAGCAGATCGAATCGCTGGCCGAGCAGAGCTCCGAGGTGACGGGGTTGGCGACCGGGTTCGACGATCTGGACCGACTCACGGCCGGGTTGCAGCCGCAGAACCTCGTGGTGCTCGCGGCCCGACCAGCGATGGGCAAGAGCAGTCTCGCCCTGGCTGTCTGCCACTTCGCGACGGCGCGGCTGGGCCAGCCGGCCATGCTCTTCAGCCTGGAGATGTCCAAGCTGGAGATCGTGAACCGTCTGCTGTCCTCGGAAGCTCGCATCGATTCGTCGCGACTGCGTACCGGCCGGCTGGAGGACACCGACTGGCGCAAGCTCGGGGATGCGCTCGGAACGCTGGCCGACGCGCCCTTCTACATCGACGACACGCCGTCGATCTCGCTGATGGAGATCCGGGCGAAGTCCCGGCGGCTGAAACAGAAGCAGGGCCTGTCGCTGATCGTGGTGGACTACCTCCAACTGATGCAGTCCCACCGCCGTGTGGACTCGCGACAGCAGGAGGTGGCCGAGATCTCCCGTGGCCTGAAGATGCTGGCCAAGGAACTCGACGTCCCGGTCATCGCCCTCTCCCAGCTCTCCCGCCAGCCGGAGTCACGCACCGACAAGCGCCCACAACTCGCCGATCTCCGCGAGAGCGGGTCGATCGAGCAGGACGCGGACATCGTCGGGTTCATCTACCGCGATGAGATCTACGACGAGGATTCCCCGGACAAGGGCATAGCAGAACTGATCATCGCGAAGCACCGCAACGGTGCCACCGGTGTGGTGAAGCTGGCCTTCCTGGGGCACCTCACCAAGTTCGCCAATCTGGCGCGCGGGCCGAGCGGGAGCAGCAGCGGCGCCGGGGCGCAGCCGGGACCATCGACACCCGTCTGAGGCATGAGGCCAGCGTGTACGTTCGAGCCCGAGGAGGGCAAGATGGCCACCTGGCACACCGGCAGGCTGTTGATCGCGGCACCGGCACTCGAGGACCCGAACTTCGACCGGGCCGTGGTGCTGGTGCTCGACCACGATGAGGACGGCGCCCTCGGGGTCGTCCTCAACCGCCCGTCCTCGGTGCTCGTCGCGGACACGCTTGAGGGATGGACATCGTTGGCCGCCAGCCCACCGGTGGTCTTCGGCGGTGGCCCGGTCGAGCCGACGGCCGTGGTCGCCCTCGGGGCGGCGACCTCGGTGGTCACCCCCGATGCTGGTCCACCCATCATGGACCGCATCCGTCTGGTCGACCTCGACGACGACCCGATACTCGCTGCTTCTGACCTCGAGCGCATCCGGATCTTCGCTGGCTACACCGGCTGGGCTCCTGAACAGCTCGAAGACGAGATCGGACTCGGTGCCTGGTTCCCGGTCGATGCCGAGCCCCACGATGTCTTCTCGGACGACCCGGCGGGGTTGTGGCACACCGTGCTGCGGCGGCAACCCGACGGCCTGAAGCTGCTGGCAACCTTCCCCGATGATCCGACCCAGAACTGACCCGCAGCGCCGGTGGCCTGGATCAGCCCGCCTCGGCGATTGGTTCCTGCGGATCCGCGCAGAAGAACGGGTCCTCTCCCAGCGCGCCGTGGTAGACGAGCTGCTGTCCGCCGGCGTCCAGCACGATGCGGTAGCCCTCCACCAGCGCCTGGGTGTACATGACGTCGGGCTCAGGGCAGCCGAGGGCGCCGTCGGACCAGGTGACCATCGACAGGTCCTCGAGCTCGATGCCGTCCTCGGCGAGACCGGTGCGCTCAGCCGCATCCGCGATCGCCAGCGTCACCTCACGGCTGTCGCTGGCCAGCTCGCCACCATCGGTGGCACCCTCACCGCCCTCCTCGTCGCCGCTGGCCGGATCGGCGGTCTGGCCGCGGTCGTCGCCGACCTGCTCGGGTTCGGTGCTCCCGCAGGACAGGAGCAGGACCGCCGCGGTAAGCAGCAGCGCGACCAGCCAGGGGCGCGTCGAGGACATCGTGGAGCCTTCGGCCGGGTCGGATCGGGTGCCCGCGGGCCTGCCGCGCGGCACCGGTACGCCGGTGGGACGTCGTCGGTGGGCAACCGGTTCCCGGCGGCTCGGACCTCGCAGGAGCTGTGCACCTCGATGCGTTGAGCACTCCCGCCCCACAGCTAGCGCGGCGCGAGCTCCCGGAGGAAGGGTTCCAGCCCGCGCACGGCGTCGTCGACGAGCCGTCGGAAGGCGACGCCGAACGCCGGGTCGATGAGTCGTCCCGGGCCGCGGACCCGGAACTCCGCGTTCCAGGTGACCCGGGTTCCGTCCCCTTCCGGCGCGAAGGTGACGTCGTCCTGGCCCCGGTGGAGCAGCCCCTTGGTCTCCAGCACGACCCGGTGCGGCCGGTCGTAGGTCGTGATCTCGTACACCAGGGGCAGGCTGACCGGGCCGAAGCCGGCGCTGTGCACCTTGAACCGCGAGCCCACGCCGAGGGGCCCGTCGTCGAGCCGCTCGGCCGCGGTGATACCGGCATCCCAGATCTCCGTGGTCGTGAAGTCGGCCAGGTTGTCGAAGGCGAGCTCCGGCGGGATCGGGACGGTGAGGGGAACGGAGACGCGGGCCATATGGAGGTCCTTCGCGTGGACGGCACGGATGCGCGGCAGATCTTCGCGCGCTCTCCACAGCTTCGTGCCCCGGCCGCCGGTGGACGCGTCACCGCTCCGTACACTCGTCGGTGGCCGCTCCCGGCGGCGCGGACACGAGCTGGAGGGATGAGGTTGGGCGAGACCTCGTGGGCCTTCCTGCTCGTCGGCAGCTTCGCCGCGGTGGGCGCCGCGATGGCCGTCGGCACGCTGGCGGCACTGCTGCGCTACCACCGGACCGGGGTCTTCCCGGGTGCGGAGGACGGCGAGCAGCTGCCCCAGTCACGGCTCATCGCCCTGTGGGCACGTGTCGGGGTCGGGGTCGTGCTGACGATCATCGGCATCGTCGCCATCGATCGCGCGGGCATCCTCTAGCTCGCCGCCCCGCAGCCGCGCGAGGGCTCTGGCGATCGAGCACGACAGCAGCGCTGCTGCGGTGGCTATGGCGCGAGGTCGGTACCGTCCCCGATCTCGGAACGTTCTGGACGAGTCCGTTCCGCGAGACCCAGAGGAGGTACGGACCGTGCAGCGTGACATCTTCACCGAGGAACATGAGGGCTTCCGGGACCTGGTGGCGCGGTTCGTGGCCGACGAGGTGGTGCCCTACCACGAGCAGTGGG
Organism: uncultured Actinomycetota bacterium; assembly: GCA_964465225.1. Taxonomy (GTDB): domain Bacteria; phylum Actinomycetota; class Nitriliruptoria; order Nitriliruptorales; family Nitriliruptoraceae; genus T1Sed10-7. The sequence continues at coordinate 1,761 of CAYXJD010000003.1, read as the reverse complement.
AACGGGACGGCATGGTCCCACGGGAGTTGTGGACCAAGGCCGGGGCGCTCGGGCTGCTGTGCACCGACGTGCCCACCGAGTACGGCGGCGGTGGGGTGCCCGACTTCCGTTACAACGTGATCGTCACCGAGGAACTCGCGAAGGTCGGCGCTTCCGGTGTCGGCTTCCCGCTGCACAACGACGTGATCGTGCCGTACTTCCTCGCGCATGCCACCCAAGAGCAGCAGCAGCGGTGGTTCCCGCCCATGGCCTCAGGTGAGGTGATCACCGCGATCGCGATGACGGAGCCGGGCACCGGCTCCGACCTCGCATCGCTGGCGACCACCGCGATCCGCCAGGACGACGGCAGCTACCTGCTCAACGGTGCCAAGACCTTCATCACCAACGGTATCCAGGCTGATCTGGTGATCGTCTGCGCCAAGACCGACCCGACGTCCACGCACGGGGGTATCAGCCTGCTGGTGGTCGAGCGCGAGATGGACGGCTTCGAGCGCGGCCGCAAGCTCGACAAGATCGGGATGCACGCCCAGGACACCGCGGAGCTGTTCTTCGACGACGTCCGTGTTCCGGCCGACAACCTGCTCGGCGAGGAGGGACAGGGGTTCGTCTACCTGATGCAGGCACTGCCCCAGGAGCGGCTCGGGATCGGGATCGCCGCCATCGCCGGCGCCAAGGCCGCCTTCGATACGACGCTGGCCTACGCCAAGGAGCGCGAGGCCTTCGGTCGACCGGTCGGATCCTTCCAGCACTCGCGCTTCACCCTGGCGGAGCTGCACACCAAGATCACCATCGGCCAGCAGTTCGCCGATCGCTGCACCCTGCTGCACAACGACGGCTTGCTGAGCGTCGAGGACGCCGCCATGGCCAAGTGGTGGCTGACGGATCTGCTCGGCGAGGTGGTGGATGCCGGCGTGCAGCTGCACGGTGGGTACGGCTACATGCGTGAGTACCCGATCGCCCGCGCCTACGTCGATGCCCGGGTGCAGCGCATCTACGGTGGCACCAACGAGATCATGAAGGAGATCATCGGACGCACCCTCGGGGTGTGAGGTCCGAGGTCCCTCAGCTGCCGGTGTGGGCTGCGACGACCGCAGGGAGCACCTCGAGGTAGCGGCCCAGCCGGACCTCGGCGGCGTCGTGGTCCCGCTCCACCAGCCACTGCAGGAGTAGGCCATCGAGCGTGGCGACCACGGCACGGGCGAGTTCGTCGCTGGCCTCGTCGTCGAGCCGGTCGGTCAGGCCGCGCAGCATGCACGACGTCCTGGCGAGCATGGCCTCGTACTGCTCGACGGCGAGGTGGTGCTTCGCCGGGTCGCGCAGCGCGTGCAGCCTCAGTTCGTACTGCGCCAGCCGCAGCGGTCGTGACCGCTCGAAGTAGGGCCAGGCCTGGAGCAGGAAGTCGCGGAGCCGCTCGACGACCAACGACTCGCCCTGGTCTGGCCCCGCCACCTCGGGTACCTCCCCGGAAGCCGCCTCGGCGAGCGTGGCATCGAGGTCCCGCGCCATCCGGTGGATCACGGCCTCGAGGAGCTCGTCCTTGGAGGCGAAGACGTAGTGGAACGCTCCGAGCGCGAGACCAGCTCGGTCGGTGATGGCACGGGTCGTGGCACGGTGCAGACCCTGCTCGGCGATGACGTCGATGGCGGCATCGAGCAACTGCTCGCGTCGCTCCCCGGCGCTACGGCGAGCGCTGGGTCCGACACGGCTGTCGTCGGCAGTGTCGGACGTCTCGGTGTGCATGGCGTTCCCTCTGGACCGGGC
>CAYXJD010000002.1:0-41002 GCA_964465225.1 uncultured Actinomycetota bacterium | reverse complement strand
CGCAGCCCGCGCGATCTCACCGCGGTGCAGACGCCGGAGGGTCTCGGTGGTCCGCAGGTCCGGGCTCTCGACCGGGAGCTCGTCGCCGAGCAGGCGCCACAGCAGCGGCTGCCAGGCGAGGCTGTCGGCCAGTGGCGCCCCGTCGCCGTCGACGTGCTCACCACGGCGCCAGGCCGCCACCATGTCGGGCCGGTACAGCGCGTAGCGGTCGAACAGGTCGGCGATGCGACGGGCGAGGGGGAAACGTCGACGGGCTGCCAGCACACCGTCCTCGATCAGGTGCCGGCGCAGCGGCTCGAAAGCAGGCGCGGCCGGCAGCTCGTCGAGCAGCGCCAGCAGGGGCCAGGCCAGACGCTCAGGGGACCACGGATCGATGCTGCCACCTGTCCGGTCGCGCGGGGAAGGAAGATCGAGCGTGGCAGCGACGACGCGTTCGACGAGCGCGCCGAGGAAGGGGAACTCGAGGTTCGCGCAGACACCGGCCTCGACCGGCGTGGCCCCGAGCCGGGTGCTGAGCCGCTGGGTCAACCAGCGTTCCACGCCGCGGCTCGGCACCACCACCTCGATGGTGGCGAACGGGTCCTCGGGCGGCGCGGCCGCCAGCCGGTCGGCGAGGTGGTCCGCCATGGCCGCCATCGACGCCGACCGCACGACCTGCAGGCCGTGCTCCGGGGCCGTCACGGGGCACCCACCACGGCCACTGCCCCCACCGGCATCCCTTCGTCCCGCGTACTCGTCCGACCCGCGTACTCGTCCGACGCGCGTACTCGTCAGGGTCCGAGCCTAACGAGACCGTGTGACCGCACCCTGCGGGTACGACGACGGGAGCCGCCCCGGTCAGGTCCCGGTGTCATCGGAGCGGAGGGTCGCGACGAAGGCGGCGTGCAGACGATCATCCCCGGTCACCTCGGGGTGGAACGCCGCCGCCCATATCGGTCCCTGCCGCACCACCACCGGATGGCCATCCACCGCTGCCAGGACCTGCACCTCATCCGAGCGGACCTCCTCGACCCTCGGTGCCCGGATGAAGGACACGTCGACGGGGCCCCCGTCGATGCCTGCGATCACCAACCGGGTGTCGAAGGAGTCGACCTGCCGACCGTAGGCGTTGCGACGGGTGAGCACGTGCAGCCCCCCGACGAGTGGTTGCGGCTGCGGTTGGTCCAGTTCGTCGGAGAGCAGGATCATGCCCGCGCAGGTCCCCAGCACCGGCAGGTCGTCCCGGATCCGGGCCTGCAGGGTCTCCATGAGCCCGAGCCGGACCAACAGCTTGCCGATCGTGGTCGATTCGCCACCTGGCAGCACCAGCGCCTCGACCGCCTCGAGCTGCGTCAGCGTCTTGACCTGCACCGCGTGGGCACCGACCCGGCGAAGGGCCCGCAGGTGCTCGAGCACATCGCCCTGCAGGGAGAGGACACCGACCAGCGGGGCGTCGTCACCGATGTCGGGGGCCGGCGGCTCGCCCGCCAGCCGCTCCCCCGGGATCCACCGGTCCGGGACGAACGCGCCGCTCACCAGCCGCGGTCGGCGTACTTCTGCTCGGCCGGCAGCGTGGTGATGTCGATACCGACCATGGCCTCGCCGAGCCCTCGGGAGACCTTCCCGATCACCCCGGGGTCCTCGAAGTGGGTGGTGGCCTCCACGACCGCTCGGGCGCGCTGCTCGGGGTTATCCGACTTGAAGATGCCGGAACCGACGAAGACCCCGTCCGCGCCGAGCTGCATCATCATGGCCGCATCCGCGGGGGTCGCGATACCCCCGGCGGTGAACAGGACCACGGGCAACCGTCCGGTCTCGGCGCACTCGCGGACCAACTCGACCGGCGCCCGGTGCTCCTTGGCCGCGGCGTACAGCTCAGCCTCGTCCATGGTCGCCAGACGTCGGATCTCCCCCGCGATCGAGCGCATGTGACGGGTGGCCTCGACGACGTTCCCGGTGCCGGCTTCGCCCTTGGAACGGATCATCGCGGCGCCCTCGCTGAGGCGACGCAGGGCCTCACCCAGGTTGGTCGCACCGCAGACGAAGGGGACATCGAAGCGCCACTTGTCGATGTGGTGGGCCTCGTCCGCAGGCGTCAGCACCTCGGACTCGTCGATGTAGTCCACGCCCAGCGATTGCAGGACCTGCGCCTCGACGAAGTGGCCGATGCGGGCCTTGGCCATGACCGGGATGGAGACCGACGCGATGATGCGATCGATCATGTCCGGATCCGACATACGGGCCACACCGCCGTCCTTGCGGATGTCGGCAGGGACCCGTTCCAGCGCCATCACCGCGACCGCACCGGCCTCCTCGGCGATGCGGGCCTGCGTCTCGTCCACGACGTCCATGATGACGCCGCCCTTGAGCATGTCGGCGAGCCCGCGCTTGACGCGGGTCGTGCCCGTGTGGGACGCGGCGGTGGCGGGCAGCGACTCAGGGGTGCTCATGGGGGCTCCGGGCGTGCGGCGGGGGGTGCCTTCCAGGGTACTGCGAGGTCCGCGTCGCGCCGACCCCGGCTGCAGCGGTCAGTCGGAGATCGACGGCAGCGTGTCCGGCAGGTGCAGCCAGGTCCGTCCCGGCTTCAGCGGGAAGGCCTGGCCGTCACTGGTGAGCACCTCCAGCGGGGCGTCCGCGGACGGTTTGCGCCACCGCGCCTCGAAGCGCTGTCCGTCGCGGAGCACCAGGGCGGCGGCGCCGTCGGTGACGACATCGGTCTCCGGACAGCGGGCGCCGTAGCAGCTCGGGCTCCCGAGGTAGTGCCGGGTGTCCAGCACCACCACGTTGGCCGCCCCGATCCGACCCTCGCCGGTGACCAGGAAGGGCGAACCGTTCTGGAACCGCCGGTAGAGACCCGCGTCCTCGTCGTACTCCCAGGTGGTCCGGTAACCGGAGGACATCCTGATCCGGATGGCTGCCCCCGGATCGTCGCAGGCGGTGGCGTCGTCCGGACAGGACAGCGCACCGGCCGGGACCTCCTCGTCGAACACCCAGCCAACGTCCCCGAGCGGGTCCGCGCCGCGCTCACGTGCTCCCTGCCGGGCGGCGGGTGCATCGAGGTAGAGGTTGTGGGGTGCGCGCCGCGACCGGTCGCGGAAGAACCCCGGTCCCCCTTCGGTGAGCACGACGGCCGGGGCGTTGCGCAGCATCGGCTGCACCTCGTCACGGGCACCGGAGTAGAAGAAGGCGGAACGGCCGTAGCCCGACAGCAACTGCACGTCCACCGGACGGGCGGAGCGGACCGGACCTGCGACCGGCGGCAGCGCGCTGTGGAACACGGCGAGGAACCGGGTGATACCGGCTTCGACGACCTCCTCGTACACCAGATCGGCGACGTCGAGCCCGGACTGGGGTCGCGCCTGCGGGGCGTTGTCGACCTTCACCAGCAGCGCCGGCAGGTCGAGGACGTCCGCATCCACCTCCAGGCCCGTCAGCGGTGAGGTCGGTCCCGGCTCCGGCTCGGGCTCGGGTTCCGGCTCTGGCTCCGGCACCGGCTCCGGCTCCGGCTCCGGCTCGGGCTCCGGCTCGGGGTCGTCCGCGGGTTCGGGCGGCGGGAGGACCAGGTCCTTGGTCTGGCTGCTGCCGCAGGCGGTCAGCGCGAGCAGCAGGGCGGCGCCCAGCAGCAACCGGACCAGGCACGAGGGACGGGACACAGCACGCTCCGCTGACAGGACAGGATCGGTGACAGGCCGTCGGCGAGCCTACGGGGTCCGGCCAGACGCGACGGACATCGCGGCCGGCTCCGGACCATCAGCCGCTGCGCAGCGCCTCCCGGTAGACCGCTCGGAGCTCGCTGGCGACCGCCGTCCAGTCGTGGGCCGAGGCGGTCTGCTCACCGGCCTCGACCACCGCCGCCCGACGCTGCGGCTCGGCCAGGAGCCGGGTGAGCGTCGCCGCCAGGGCGTCCGGATCGCCGGACGGCACGAGCAGCCCGTCCCGACCGTCGGTGACGACGCTGCGGTAGCCCGGCAGGTCGGAGGCCACCACCGCGGTGCGGGCGGCCATGGCCTCCAGGAGCACGATGCCGAACGACTCCCCGCCGAGGGCCGGGGCGACCGCCACGTCGGCTTCCGCCAACCGCTGTGCCAACACCTCACTGGACACCCGCCCGGCGAGGCGGACCTGGCTGGCCGGGACGCCCGACAGCGACGCCGCGAGCTCGTGACGCTGGGGCCCGTCACCGATGACGGTCAGGATCGCATCGGGGTGGGTGGCCAGCAGCTGACGGAAGGCCCGGGCGAGCACCAGTACGCCCTTGCGGGGCTCGAGCCGGCCCACGAACACCACCCGCGGCGGACCGGGCGGTCGCTGGTCGCCCACGGTGTCCGCCGCCTGCCGGAAGGGGGCCACCTCCACACCGTTCGGCACGATCCGCAAGGATCCGGGGTCGATCGCGAGCGCCGAGGCGTGGTACTCGGCCGCTGCACGGCTGACCGTCACGGCCACGGCGGTCCGCGCCAGCAGGCGACGACCAAGCGGCCGGACCAGCCGGTACGCACGGTCCTCGTCGGACCAGGCGTGGAAGGTGACCACCAACGGTGCCGGGCTGCCGAAGGCTGCGGCCAGACCCACCATCGGCACGAGCGGCTCGTGGACGTGCACCACGTCGGGCCGCAGCCGCTCGAGGGCCCGGACGGTCCGCCGAGCGGACAGCGGGCCCAGCGCCACCGGCGCCACCGAGCCGTTGAACGGCACCCCCCGACCCGCGCCGACCCCTATCTCCGGCACCGCGCCGCGCCCGGTCACGACCCCGACGGGTCCGGCGCCGAGCACCACCACCTGCTCACCTTCCGCGCGCAGCCGCGTGGCGAGCTGACGCACGTGCGACTGGACACCGCCCGGACGCTCGAGGTCGTAGGGGCTGACGATCGCGATCCTCACGCCGGTGCACCGTTGGAGCCACGGTCGGCGCGGGCCAGCGCGCGCCAGTCCTCGCCGGACCGCCACGCGCGGACCACCGGGTGGTCCGGCTCACGGTCCGCGAGCCAGTTGCGGACGAAGACGTGCCACTGTGTGGGGAACCGTCCGATCAGCCGCTCGAGCTCGGAGGCCACGGCCTGGGTGCCCTCGTGTGCGTCGAGGTGGGCGACCTCGATGGGAGGTTGCACGACCCCGTGGAAGCCCTCCCCCGCGGTCAGGAACGCCCCGACGTGGACGGGTCGCCCCGTGCGTCGTGCCAACGCGGCCGGACCGGCAGGCAGCCGGCAGGGCTCGCCGAAGAACTCGACGATCGGCCCCCGACGGGTCAGGTCCCGGTCGGCCAGCAGGGTCGCCAGCGCCCCGTCGCGGCGTATCCGGCGCTCCAGTTCGCCGAGCAGATCCCCTCCCCGCACCAGCGGGACGATGCTGATGCCGGCCTCCTCCCTGAGCCGCACGAAGCGCTCGAAGAGCGCCCGCGGCTCCACCACCTCAGCGACCGCGACCATGCCCCAGCGCCGTTGGGCGGTGAAGAGGGCACCGATGTCCCAGGACCCGAGGTGTCCCGTGGCGAGGATGCCCCCGTGGCCACGATCACGGACCGCGTCGAGGTAGCCCAGTCCCTCTCCCGTGGCAGCGGCGACGACGGCGGCGCCATCCATGCGGTGGAGCCGGAACGCGTCGATCCAGTAGCGCGCGTACGAGACGTAGGCCTCGCGCTCGAGATGGGTGAGTTCCCCCTTGCCGGCATCGGGGACGACGCGCGCGAGGTTGCGCCGCACCTGGGCCCGTTGGGCGCCGGGGGCGGCGAGGTACCACGCGCGTCCGAGCTGGCTGGGCAGGTGCCGGGCGAGACGTGCCGGGGTGTGGGCCGCCGCCTCCCAGACCGCGAGGTAGCGGGCGTAGGCCGCACGCTGGCGCAGGCTCGTCGGACCGGGCGGAGGCAGATCGTCGAGGAGGTCCTCGCCGCTCACGAGGCGTACCCGGCATCCTCATCGCCGGGCGTGGTCTCCATGGGCGTAGCCACTGGTGCCGCTGCACCCTCCTGGGCATGCTCCACCAGATCGTCGACGGCCCCGTCGAAGTTGCGCTCCCCGTAGAACCGCCGGGCGGCCTTCTTGAAGGCCCGGCTCCAGGCACGGTCGTGCAGGGCCAGCAGCAGCAGTTCGTCGGGGACGTCGCGGTCGATCTGGCACCAGACGTGGTGGATGCGCTGGACCACGGTGACAGCGCCGCCGACGGCCAGCAGCCACAGCACCGGCTCGAAGGCCCAGGGGTGGAACACCAGGGCCGCCATGATGAGTACGGCGCGTTCACCCCGTTCCAGGACCCCGACCGAGCAGTCCAGGTCGATGGACTCCGCCTTGGCACGCACGTAGCTGGTCACGAAGGCCGTGAGCAGCGCGACCAGTGCCAGCAGCAGGAGCCGGGGTTGGGAGATGACCGCCCACGCGATGCCGCCCAGGATCAGCCCGTCGGAGATCCGGTCGCTGACCGAGTCGTAGAACCCGCCGAACGGCGTCGAGCGCTCGGTGGCTCGTGCCACGGAGCCGTCCAGCACGTCCATCAGCCCGCCCAGGACCAGGACCAGCCCGGCGAGCCGGAACCGCTCGAAGGCGACCAGCCCCGCAGCGACCGAGGTCAGCACCAGCCCCAGGGTCGTGAGCATGTTGGGGCTGATGCCCGTGCGGCCGAGCGCCCTGCCCATAGGGACGGTCACCGCGTCGACGACGTCGGGGAAACGGGATCGGAACGCCACGGCAACCTGCGGTTCTCGGGATGCTGCCTAGGCTAGCGAGAACGCTGGTTCCTCTCGGGCTGGCCGTGTGGCCGACTCAGCCGCCGACCTCGAAGCCCGGGAGCAGCTCGTCGTAGAGCTCCTCGAGCGCCTTGGGCAGCACGCGAGCCGCTCCGACCACGGACATGAAGTTGGTGTCGCCACCCCAGCGGGGAACCGCATGGAGGTGGAGATGGTCGGTGATGCCCGCACCCGCGACGGCGCCGAGGTTCATCCCGAGGTTGACGCCCTGGGCCCCGATGCGCTGCTTGAGCGCCCTGACGGCGACGCGGCCGAGGGCGAACACCTCCGAGGCCACGTCCGCCTCCAGGTGCTCGAGCTCCGCGCGGTGCTGGTAGGGCACCACCATGAGATGACCGGGGTTGTAGGGGTAGGCGTTGCAGATCACGTAGGCGTGCTCACCCCGGTACAGGATCAGCGACGCCCGGTCGTGCTCTGTTCCTCGGGCCGGCAGGACGCAGAAGGGGCAGCCCTCCACCGGGTCGGCGCCGGCGATGTAGCCGAACCGCCAGGGGGCCCACAGTCGCTGGAGCCCCTCGATGCCGATGCCCGGCTGGTCGCTGCGCGTATCCCGTGCCACCTCCCCGAGGTGCGGGAGGTCGCTCATGTCGGCGTGCAGCTCGTCCTGCTCCGTCCCGGAGGTCCCGGAGGTCCCGGAGGGATCCGCGTCCGGTTCCTCGGTCACGTTTGGGCTTCCCCGGGACGCTGGGCGGCGATCTCTGCCACCACCTCGTCGACGAAACCGGCGAGCGCGACGTCCTTGCGCTGTTCGCCGTGGTAGGGCCGCACCGCGACGGTGCGCGCCTCGGCCTCGCTCGCGCCGACGATGAGCGTGTAGGGGATCTTGGAGGTCTGCGCCTCCCTGATCTTGTTGCCGAGGGTGCCGTCACCGGCATCGAGGTGGACCCGTACCCCCTCGGTGCGCAGGGTGTCGACCACCTCCATGGCGTAGGCATCGAACTCGGGCGCGACCGGCACGACACGTACCTGCTCGGGGGCGAGCCAGGTCGGGAAGGCGCCGTTGAACGACTCGACCATCACGGCGAAGAACCGCTCGATCGAGCCGAACAGCGCCCGGTGGACCATGAACGGACGGTGCTTGGCGCCGTCGTCGCCGACGTAGGCGACGTCGAACCGCTCGGGCAGGTTGAAGTCGACCTGGATCGTGGTCAGCTGCCACTCCCGCCCGATCGCGTCACGGGCGTGGATGTCGATCTTGGGTCCGTAGAACGCGCCCTCACCCGCATCGATCTGGTACTCGTAGCCGGAGCGCTCGGCAGCGGCGATCAGCGCCTCCTCGGCGTACTGCCACTGGTCGTCGGTCCCGATGGACTTCGTCTCGGGCCGGGTCGAGACCGCGACCCGGGAGGGCTCGCCGAGACCGAAGGCGGCGTAGAGGTCGCGGGCGAACTCGATGCAGCCGACGACCTCGTCGACGACCTGGTCGGCGCGGCAGAAGATGTGGGAGTCGTCCTGCGTGAACCCACGGGCGCGCAGCATGCCGTTGACCACCCCGGAACGCTCGTAGCGATAGACGGTCCCGAGCTCGGAGATCCGCAGTGGCAGTTCCCGGTAGGAACGGGTGCGTGAGGTGAACGCCAGGACGTGGAAGGGGCAGTTCATCGGCTTGAGCCGATAGGCGGCGGTCGCGTCGTCGAGCTCCATCTGGGGGAACATCAGTTCCTCGTAGTTCTCGAGGTGGCCCGAGATGCGCCAGAGCTCCTCCTTGGCGATGTGCGGCGTGTAGACCGGCTGGTAGCCGCGCTTGAGGGTCTCAGCGCGGATCCAGTCCTCCATCTGCTGCCGGACGATCGCCCCGTTGGGTAGGAAGATGGACAGGCCGGGTCCGAGCTCATCGGGGTGGTGGGTGAGCTCCAGCTCCCGGCCGAGCTTGCGGTGATCGCGCTTGCGCGCCTCCTCGAGCAGTTCGAGATGGGCCTTGAGCGCCTTCTTGGACTCCCACGCGGTGCCGTAGATCCGCTGGAGCATCGGCTGGTCCTCACGACCGCGCCAGTAGGCGCCGGCACTGCGCAGCAGGGTGAAGGCCGGGATCCGCTCGGTCGAGGGAACGTGCGGGCCCCGGCACAGGTCCGACCACGCCACCTCGGTACGACCGCCCTCGAGCTCACGGACGTTGCGGTAGACGGTGAAGGTCGGCTCGGCGCCTTCGATGGCAGCCGCGTCGGCTCCACCGGTGTCCACAGCGCTCACGATGGTGCCGTCGCCGACGAGGTCGATGATCTCGAGCTTGAAGGGTTGGTCCGAGAACTCCACGCGGGCCGCCTCAGCGGAGATCTCCTCGCGGACGTAGCGCTGGCGCTGCCGGGCCAGCTCGACCATACGGGCTTCGATGCGCTCGAGGTCCTCGGGGGTGAAGGGGCTGGCGACATCGAAGTCGTAGTAGAACCCGTCCTCGATTGGGGGGCCGATCGCCCACTTGGCGCCGGGGAAGAGGTCGGTCACCGCCTGGGCCATCAGGTGGGCGGTCGAGTGCCGCAGGATGGCACGGCCCTGGTCGGTGTCGGCGTTGATCCCGGTCACGCTCGCCCCGTCCGGCACGGCACGATCGAGGTCCCACTCCTGGGTCGCATGATCGGGCGTGGTCACCTCGGCAGCGACGATGGCACCGCGGACCGCATCCAGGGCCTTCAGCGCCTGCAGGGCGCTCGACCCGGCGTCGAGCTCGACGCTCCGGTCGCCGTGGTGGACGGTGATGGTCTGGCTCACGTGGCACTCCTCGGGGCCGCGAGGGGCGGCGCGTCGCAGGATCGCCGAGGGTAGTCCCGCCGGGGTCGGGCGGGTCACTCAGCGGGCGGTGAACAGGTAGTTGCGTCGCTCGGTGGTGACGACGTCGGCGGGGCACCACCGGTCGTCCCACAGCGCGGCCATCTCGTAGCCGTAGCGCCGCAGCGACGCGACGAGCGCTGCCGGTTCGACCCCGAACTTCAGGAGGTGTCGCCGTTCGATCTCGAGCAACAGCGTGGGGCGGTGGTGGGCCAGCGTCCACTCGGCGCCGCGCACGACCGCGGGCTCGTAGCCCTCGACGTCGATCTTGATCAGGTCGACCCGTTCGAGCCCCGCGGCGCGGACCACGGTGTCGACCGTCGACAGCCCGACGGTCAGGCGCCGCTCCCTGTGGAACTCGGCGTTGGGGCCGAGACCCTCCGCCTCGTCGGCGAGGAACGAGCGGCCGTAGACGGGGAGGCCCCGGCGCTTGGGAAGGCTCATCTCGCCCACCCCACGCCGATCCCCGAGCGCCTGGTCGGAGACGGTCACGTTGTCCGCGCCGAGCAGGCGGACGGCACGCGCGAGGAACGCTCGGGGCCCCGGCAGCGGCTCGAAGCTGAAGACCCGTCCACGCGGGCCGATCCCGGCCGCGAAGGTGAGCGTGTACAGGCCGAAGTTGGCACCGACGTCGAAACACACCGCCTCGTCGGAGAGCCAGCCTGCGAGGGCGGCGGCTTCCGGCTCCACCGATGAACGACCGGTGGACAGGTGCCGGAGCACCCGGTCGATGCCGCGCAGGCGTCGGTTCGGCACGGAGGTGGAGGTCATGGCCGCGCCACGATAGCCGTGCCCGGCGCCCCACTTCACGCCCCGGTCCGGATGGTGCGATGCGCGCCGCGAGCGGCGCGGCCCGGGAGGGCCGCTCGAGCGGCGTGCGGCGGGGTTGGACGGCCGAGCCCCCGTCCGACATCCTGTGCCGATGGCCACCCTGCTGCTCGTCCATCACACCCCCTCGCCGGCCCTGCAGTCACTGCTGGAGGCCGTCGTCGACGGTGCCCGCACCGACGCCGTCGAGGGCGTCGAGGTCGTCCTGCGACCGGCGCTGACCTGTCCCGAGACGGACGTGCTCGCCGCGGACGGCTACGTGCTCGGCACCCCGGCCAACCTCGGGTCCATGTCGGGAGCGCTCAAGCACTTCTTCGACCGGATCTACTACCCCTGCCTGCACACCACGCAGCGGCGCCCCTACGCGATGTACGTCCACGGCAACAACGACACCACGGGCGCCGTCCGCTCCGTCGAACGGGTGGTGACCGGACTGCAGTGGCGCGCGGTGGCCGCCACGCTGGAGAGCATCGGGGAACCGGATCGCACGGACCTCGATGCGGCCTGGGAACTCGGCGCGACGGTCGCCGCGACCCTGGGAGCTCCCTGATGGCGACCGCCGTCTCGGATGCCGACGACACCGGTCGGTCACCGGCCGCCCCGGTCAGCCCGCGACGCATCCCCAGGTGTCGTTGACGACGTCCCGCGCGCCCAGCTCGACGACCGAGCCGTCGGGTCGGGTGGCCTCCAGCCCGCTCACCCGGCCGCGGACATCGGTGGGACACTCGGCCGCCGGGTCCGACCGCAGCAGCGTGATGGTGCCCGCCGTGACCGGCCACTGCTCAGCCACGTCTGGTTCCGCCTCGCCGGGTTCGATGACGTCGTCGCACCAGTTCGCGTAGAGGTCCTCACCGATCAGCACGGTGCCATCCCACGCCTCGTCGGGCAGGCTCACCTCGGCTGGCAGGCCACCGGTCGCAGCGATCTCCGGCGCCGCTGCCAACCGGACGGCGACCCGCTGGTCCGGGCTGGCGAGCCAGAACCCGTAGCCACAGCCGTACTCGTCCATCGTGGCCACATCGAGCTGGTCCGCCTCGGGCGCTGCCGTGCCACCGCAGGCCGTCAGTACGACCGCGACGACCGCGACGACCGCAGCGGTCATGCTCGGCGTTGAGCGGTGCAGCAGCATCTCGGCCTCCGGTCCTGTCCCTGCAGGGTTCGACGTCGGCAGCTCCGTCCCGGTTGCATCGAGGTAGCGAGGATGGCCGCGGCGAAGCGCCCGTGGGCTCGGAACGGCTGGTCGCGGTCGCCACGTCTTCGGCGCCGACCGGCGAGTGACCTCGCTACACCTCAGTTCCCGTCGCTGCGCTGCGAGGACGGAGTGCGCAGCAGCAGCGGCGCTCCCGCCATCGCCGGAAGCCACGTACCCAGCAGCCGGTAGAGGATGACGACGGTGGTCGCCCTGGTGGCGGGATAGCCGAGCGTGACGAACGCCCCGACCATGCCACCCTCGACGAACCCGACCCCGCCCGGTGTCACGGGGACCGCCGTGCCCAGCTGTGTGGCCCCGAAGCCGACCAGCAGCGCCGCGACACGGGGCGCCGTACCTGCGGCGACGAACACCAGGGCCAGTGAGGCGATGTCAGCGCCCCACTTCAACAGCGCCCATCCGATGATGATCCCCAGCTGCCCCGGAGAGGGTGGGTCCTCGGTGACGTACCGCAGGGATGCTCTCCAGTCATCGACGCGGCGGCGCAACCTCGGGAGCAACCGACCGACCACCCCGACCACCCGGTCTCCGGCTCTCGGGGATCGCAGCACGGCCACGACGGCAGCGACGACCATCGCGAGCACCACGAAGATCGGGACGGCGATCAGTACCGCGATGGTCGGCAGATCACCAGCGACGAAGGCCATCACGATCCCGATCGAGCCCAGGGCCGCGATGGACGTCAGTGAGATCGTGCTGGCCAGGGCCACCGCCGCCAGCGCGACCGGTCCCTCCATGCCGAAGGCCGTGAGACGCTGGGCGGCCAGAGCGTTGCCGGCCCAGCCCCCACCGGGCAGGGTGTGGCTGAGCGTGAACGCCGGCATGGAGACCTGGAGGCCGGACCAGCCGGACACGCGCGAACCGGTCGCCGCGACGCTGGCGCGGTAGACCTTGGACCAGAGCAGGACGACCAGGACCTGCATGCCCAGGGCCCCGAGCAGGTACCACAGCGACACCCTGCGCAGCGCCTCGAGCGACCCCTCGATCCCCACCAGGGCCAGACCCACGCCGTACGCACCGACGATCGCCAGGAGGGTGAGCGCGAGCCCGCGGCGACCTGCGCCCGACGAGGCAGCGTTCCCGTCGAGGCCCTGGGCATCGTCGTCCGCAACTGTCCGGCGCCACGGCATCCTCAGGAGCCGGTGGGTGCGACCTGGATCCGGACCCGTCGCAGGAGCTGTGCGTTGAGCGCCACCACGACCGTGGAGGTGGACATCAGGATCGCCCCGACCGCCACCGGCAGGACGAAGCCGATCGGCGCCAGCACACCGGCTGCCAGCGGCAAGGCCACGATGTTGTAGCCGGCCGCCCACCACAGGTTCTGCACCATCTTGCGGTAGGTGGCCTGCGACAGCCGTCGGATGGCCACCACGTCGCGCGGATCGTCCGAGGCGAGGATGATGCCCGCCGACTCGATGGCCACGTCCGTGCCGGCGCCGATGGCGATCCCGACGGTGGCGCGTGCCAGCGCCGGCGCGTCGTTGATCCCGTCGCCGACCATGGCGACCTTGCGACCCTGGTCCGTGAGCTCCTGGACCTTGGCGTCCTTGTCCTCGGGGAGCACCTCGGCGTAGACCTCGTCGATCTGCAGTTCCGCGGCGACCGCATCGGCCACCTGCTGCGCATCCCCGGTGATCATCGCGACCGTCACGCCGTCCTCATGGAGCAGAGCCACGGCGTCGCGGGAGGCCTCGCGCACCTGGTCCTCGAGCGCGATGGCACCGATGACCTCGTCGCCACGGATGACGTGGAGCACCGCGGCACCACGCTGTCGCCACGGCTCCGTGCGCTCGGAGAGCCCCTCGGGCTGGGTGAGCTCCCGCTCCTCGAGCAGCGCCGGTCCCCCCACGGCGACCGGCGTGCCGTCGACCTCGGCCTGCACGCCCCGCCCCGTCATCGACTCGAAGCCGCTCGCGCTCGGCAGGTCACCGACCTCCTCCAGCGCGTGCTGGTGGATCGCGCGGGCCAGAGGATGCTCGGAGTCAGCCTCGACCGCGCCGGCGAGTCCGAGCAGTTCCTCCAACTCGACGTGCTCGACCGCCGCGGTGTCGCTGACGACGTGCGTCCCGGAGGTCAGCGTGCCGGTCTTGTCGAAGAGCACCGTGTCGATGGTGCGCATCGCCTCCAGGGCGAGCCGGTCCTTGACCAGGATGCCTTCACGCGACGACTTGGCGGTGGAGATGGCCGTCACGAGTGGGATCGCCAGCCCGAGCGCGTGCGGGCAGGCGATCACCAGCACGGTCACGGAGCGGTTCAGGGCGAACGCCGGCTCCCCGGTCACCGACCACACGACGGCGGTGATCGCCGCGGCCGTCACGGCGATGTAGAACAGCAGGGCCGCCGCCCGGTCCGCCAGCTTCTGGGTCCGCGACGTGGAGGCCTGCGCGTCCTCCACCATCTGCTGGATCCCCGCCAGCGTGGTGTCGTCACCGACCGCGTCCACCTCCACACGTAGGCTGGAGTCGGCGACCACGGTGCCGGCGACCACCCGGTCACCCTCTCCACGCGTCACCGGGGTCGACTCGCCCGTGATCATCGATTCGTCGACGTCCGCCGTTCCCTGCACCACCTCGCCATCGGCCGGAACACGCCCACCGGGTCGCACCAGGACCACGTCACCGACCGAGAGGTCGGACACCCGAACCGTCTCCGTCCCACCATCCTCGGCGACACGCTCGGCCTCGTCCGGCATCATCTCGGCGAGCGCGGCCAACGCGCCCCGGGCCTGCCCGACGGCGCGCATCTCGATCCAGTGCCCGAGCAGCATCACAGCGATCAGCAGCGCCAGTTCCCACCACACATCGGCGTCGAAGACGCCCAGCGACGTCGCCATCGAGGCCACGTAGGCGACGGTGATCGCCATGCCGATGAGCAGCATCATCCCCGGCTGGCGGGCACGGATCTCCTCCGCCGCGCCGGTCAGGAAGGGCCAGCCGCCGTAGAAGAAGATCACGGAGCCGAGCACGGGGGCGATCAGGCCCGCTCCTGGGACCTCAGGGGCCGTGTAGCCGAACCACTCCTGCACCATCGGCGCCCAGTACACCACCGGCACGGAGAGCGCCAGCGTCCACCAGAACCGGTCGCGGAACTGCGCAGCATGGTCCGCATGCCCCCCGTGGCCGTCCTGGTCGTGGCCGTCCTGCTCGTGGCCGTCCTGGCCGTGACCGCCCCGTTCGTCAGCCTGCTGGGTTCCGCGGCGATCCTCGACCGGGGGTCCCTCATCGGGACCGCCCTCAGTCTGCTGTGCCATCACGGGCGTCCTCGTAGCGAAACACAGGAACGTTTCGAACGTACTGCCGTCCGTCGCCTGCGCTCCCGCCACTCGGACAGGTCCTGGTCACGCCTGCCGTGCAGGCTGCTCCTGTGGGCACCAGAGCGTCGTGCGACCACCGACCTGGTCGGTCTCCAGCTGCGCTTGGCACCGTGGACAGCGAGGATCATCCGCGTCTCGCTGCCCGGTGAGCCAGTCGGCAGCGGCCGGAACGTGGCCGGCGCGGATCGAACGGCGCAGGACGTCCTGCAGCTGTTCGTGGCAGGTGTCGAGCTCCTGCTGGCCGAGGCCGGCTGCAGCTCGACGTGGGTGGAGTCGGCTACGCCACAGGATCTCGTCCACGAGCTCGTTGCCCAGCCCGGCGATCAGTGACTGGTCGAGCAGCGCGGACTTCAACCCACCGCGGCGACCCGCCAGCAACGCCCCGAGCTGCTCCCGGTCCAGGGTCGTGGCGTCCGGACCGAGCTCGCCGGTCACCTCTTGCGGCTCCTGACCGGCGCGCAGGTACGACACGCCGCCCAGGCGCCGCCGACTGCGGTAGACGAGCTGTCCGTTGCCGAGGTCGAGGGTGACCGCGCCACCAGCAGCGTCGGCAGTGGGGTCGGTGACCCACACCAACTCACCGGTCATCCGGAAGTGGTAGAGCAGGGTCGGACCATCTGTATCGAAGGGCACCAGCAGCCACTTGCCATGCCGTCGGGGCTCGGCGACGGTCCGGCCGACGAGGGAACGACCCAACCCCTGGGCGGTCGTGCCATGGAGCAGCTCGGGGTCGTTGACCTCGATCCGCTCCACCGTGCGCCCCTGGGCGTGTTCGGCGACCGTGCGCCGATGCTTCTCCACGTCGGGTAGTTCGGGCATGTCATCGCCCTTCCGGTCGGTCACACCAGATGGAGCGACCGGCCAGGTCGATCCCGCGGGCCCGAGCCCCGAGCCACGTCTGCTGGCGGTGGCCGGACGGTCGCTACGAAGGCACCGGGTCCTCGGCCCGACCGGGAGCGCGACGGAGGGGAACGGCGTCGTAGGTCGGAGCCTAACGATGCGGTGGCCGGCCCTGCTCCCGGCCGAACGGCCATGGCGACGCAGCTTCTGGCCACCGGCGGCAGCACGGCTGAGCTCGGGCGGTGACCGAGCACCACGCCGGCCATCGTCCCGTGGTGGCCGGCACCGCGATGCTCGCGCGGTGCAGCGGTTCACCCATCGTGGGTGAGGACCGGCACGCCACCCGTCGTAGCCTGACGGCGATCCGCCCGCATCTGCCGAGGGCGCATCGCCGCCCAGCACGCAGGAGAACCCAGGCCATGGACATCGGCTCCCTCATCGCCATCATCCCGTTGGGGTTCGTCGCCGGAGCACTGGCCCGGGTGTTGACGCCCAACGATGCGTTCAACAAGATGTCCGGCCCGAAGTCGTGGGCGCTGTCCCTCGGCCTCGGCGTCGCCGGGGCGCTGGTCGGCTACTGGTTCTTCACGACCCTGCTCGGCATCGGCGATGCGGACAAGTTCGACTGGGGCGGCATCATCGGGGCCGTCATCGGCGCGATCGTGGTGACGCTCGTCGCCTCGTTCGTGGTGCGCCGCGCCCGGCCGTAGGCCCACCGGCCTCTGGAGACCCAGGGCGACCAGCTCGCTGGCGACGTCGCGGCCGGGGCCCGGTGAGGAACGCCAGCCGTGACAGGCGGTGCCGTTCCATCGTCGGCAGCAGGTTCGCCGTGATCTTGCTGCGCAGGCGTTCCGGACCACCGCGCACCGGGCCCGTCACGTCCACGACCGCCTCAGCCGCCGCGACCGCCTGCTCGACGGCGGCGGTCTCGACGGCATCGCCGACCCGCTCACCGAGTAGCGGTCCGGCGGGCCTGTCCCCACCTGGCAACGGGAGCCGTGGCTGAACTGGTCATCGGACTGACCTGCGGTGATGGTGCGGTGGGCACGAGAGGTATCGAACCTCTGACCTCTGCCGTGTGAAGGCAGCGCTCTCCCACTGAGCTACGTGCCCGGGAGACGGCGCAACGTAGCGCCGCAGCCTCCCAGGGGCCAACAGGGACCCTCGCAGGCGCCGCTGTCCGTCATGCCGGGGCTGGCGCCCCCGCCATGCCTGTGGTTCCCTACCGGGCACCAGAGGAAGGAGGTGGTCCATTGAGTAGCAGTCATCAACACGGGACCCTGGAGGTACCCGGCCGCTGAGGCTGGCGCTGGACCGCTCCAGCGAATCCCAGTCGGGTACCGCCAACGGCATCGGTCGGGAACTCGTCCCGCTCGACGCCACGCCACCGGTGGCAGGCTCGCGAGAAGATCCTGACCACCCGGCAGTGACGGTGCCAGAGGTTCCATCCAGCAACGACGGTGAGGGGCGCGACCGCGACGGTCGCGCCCCTCACCTGTCGGTGTCGGTGCGCTACCGCGTGACGGGAAGGTGAACCAGACGTGACGCGACCGCGTCCAGCCGATGAGTGCGAGCGGCTTTGCAGGTGAACGACCGGCCTGCGAAGCTCCCGCAGCACCGGCTCGATCACGGGAGCAGCACGTGGACCCAGCGAACCCCTCGGTGCGTCCTGATCGTGTCGTCCCGCCACCGCTCAGAGCGCTCCTCGTCGTCGCGCTGCTCTACGCCTTCCTGGTCGGGGTCGGTCTGCTCGAAGAGGGGATCTCCGCGCTCGGCGAGGGCTTCACCACCGGACTGCTCGACCAGGTCGCCAACCCGATCTCAGGCCTGTTCGCGGGCGTGCTGTTCACGGTCCTGGTGCAGTCCTCGTCGGTCTCCACGGCGACGATCGTGGCGTTGGTGGGTGCCGGCACGGTGCCGGTGGACCTGGCGGTGCCGATGGTGATGGGGGCCAACATCGGCACGACCGTCACCAACACGCTCGCAGCGATCGGCAACATCCGCCGGCCGAAGGAGTTCGAGCTCGGGTTCGCAGCAGCCACGATGCACGACGTCTTCAACCTGCTGGCCGTGGCGATCCTGCTCCCGCTCGAACTGCTCACGGGCTTCCTCACCCAGATCGCGCTCTGGCTGACCGAACTGCTTCGCGGCACCGAGGTCTCCGAGGTCGGCCGGAGCCCGATCCGCTCGGCGGTCAAGCTCCCCGTCGACGCGATCGCCGGGCTGTTCGACGGCGATCCGATCGGCGGAGCGACCGCGGCGCTCCTCCTGCTCGCCCTGGGCCTCGCGTTGATCTTCGCTGCGCTGGGGTTGATCACCAGGAACATGCGTCAGCTGGTCGCCGGCAGTGTGGAACGCGCGATGAACCGGGTCGTCGGTACCGGCGGTGGCGCGATCGGACTGGTGGTCGGTCTGCTGGTGACCGTGGCTGTCCAATCCTCGACGATCACCACCTCGATCCTGGTGCCACTGGTCGCCGCAGGCGTCCTGACGCTGCCCAACGCCTATCCCATCACCCTCGGCGCCAACATCGGGACGACCATCACCGGACTCCTGGCGTCACTGGCGGTCCTCAGACCCGAGGGTCTGACGATCGCGCTGGTCCATACCCTGTTCAACGTGACCGCGATCGCCGCGTTCTACCCGGTACAGCGGATCCGCCTGTGGCCCGTGATCGCCGCCGAACATCTGGCGGCGATAGCCACCCGGCGTCCCTGGTTGATCGCCGTCTACGTCATCGGACTCTTCGTCCTGCTCCCCCTTGCCGGGGTCTTCCTGCTCAACTGATCCACACGGAGCGACACCATGGCGTTCGGCTTCAAGCGCAGTACCTCCGCTGACGATCGGCTCGAGACCATCGAGGCGACCATCCAACGGATGCTCACCGACGACCGGATCGTGTTCGACCTGGCGATGTCCACCCTGGTGGCTGGCGTGGACTGGAAGGGGGTCAAGCGCGAGATCAAGGCGACCGACCAGCGGGTGAACGAGGGCGAGCGCGAGATCCGACGCGACCTGATCGTGCACGCCAGCGTCGTCGGTGCCATCGACACCCCGGCGATCCTCGTTTACATGTCGATCGTCAAGGACATCGAGCGCATCGGTGACTACGGGAAGAACCTGCGTGACCTCGCCCGCGACGGTGTCGATCTCTCCGGCTTCTCCGCCTGGTCCGAGCTGCACACCGAGGTCGCACAGATGATCACCGACACCGCCGAGATCTTCGGCGCCCGCGACGACGCCAGGGCACGGGAACTGCTCGTCCGCGGAGACGAACTCCTCGACGGGTTCGATGACCTGGTCTCGTCCATCGTCCGCGGTGAGGACGATCGGCCCCACGCCGTTGGCCGGGCGCTCGCTGCCCGCTACGTCAAGCGGATCGTCGCCCACCTGACCAACGTGCTCTCTGCCGTCGTGATGCCGCTCGACCGACTGGACTACTTCGACGAGGACCCGGAGGACCGGGAGTGACACGGGTGGCGGTCAGCCACCTCGCGCCACGACCAGGGCGACCGCGACGACCATCGGTCCCTGCGGTTCGCTCTGGCTGAGCCCGGTCTCCCGGGTCACCTGCAACCCGGTCGCCTCGCCGACCTCAAGCGAGGTCGCGATGGTGCCGTCGCTGAGCTCACCGGGCCCGGCCAGCACGCGGGGTGGCGTCGTCGTGGGATCAGGCGCACCGTCGAACCACGCGACCAGCCGTTCCCCCTCGTCGAGCGGCTCCACCCCCGCCAGGGTGAGGGTCACCGTCGCTCCGTCGGTCACCACCCGACCCTGGATCCCGGCGGCGAGGGACGGGCTGAGCTCAGCGCCGGTCGCCAACCGCGCCAGTGCGTCGCCCTGCGCCTCGGCGACGCCGAGGTAGGTGCTGGCCGAGTTCCGCAGGTGCAGGTTCCAGAAGGCCATGGCCGTGGCCAGCGCCAGCACCACGACGACCGCGGCCGTGACGTGGCCCACGCCGATCCGTGGTGGCCGCGGCGGCTGCTGCTCGAGCTCGGCGCGCCGGGCGACCTCGGTCTGGACCGGGGTACTCACACGCTCGTCTCGGGCCGCCGCCGCGAGATCGTCAGCGATGCCGTGGAGTTCGGCGACCCGCGACCGACACTGCGGACAGGTGTGCAGGTGGGACCGGAAGTCGGAGGACTGCCTGGCAGTCAGGCCGCCGAGCACATGCCCGACCGCCAGCTCCTCGTACCGACCGTGCCCGTCCGTCATCACGCGACAGCCTACGTTCTCGCGTGCACGGCTGCCCGGGCTGCTCGGCCCGCGCACCGCTGCGCGCGAGGCCGCCGACCTCCCTCAGCAGGGTGACCCGGACAGGTACTGCCGCGGGTTGACCGCGGAACCACCGACGCGCGTCTCGAGGTGGAGATGTGGCCCGGTGCTGTTGCCGGTCGACCCGACGTAGCCGATCACCTGGCCACGACCGACCCCGGTCCCCTGACCGACCGCGAACCGGCTCTGGTGCGCGTAGGCCGACACCATCCCGTTCCCGTGGTCGATGAGCGTGATGCGCCCGTACCCACCCTGCCAACCGGCGAAGATGACGGTCCCGGCCTGGATCGAACGGATCGGCGTCCCCGTCCGGGCACCCAGGTCGATGCCCCGGTGCATCCGGCCCCACCTCGGGCCGTACTCGGAGGTCACCGGCGCGCACATCGGCCAGGCGTAGCCACCGCTGGAGACACGTGGCGCCGGCGCGGGGGACGCGCTCGCCGAGCTCTGTCGCGTGCTCGCTGCTCGTGCCTCTTGCTGACGCCGTGCCTCCGCGCGCCGCGCCTCCTCCTGGCGCCGTGCTTCGGCCGCCCTGCGAGCTTCCTCCTGCTGTTGACGGACCAGCGCGGCGAGCTGCTCCTCCTCGTCCTCGAGATCGTCGCGCTCGCCAGCGAGGTCCTGTGCCCGCTGCCGCGCGTCAGCGGCCGCCAGCGCGCGCGTTCGCCGCAGGTCCTCGGCCTCGGCCAGCACCACCTGCTGTTCCGCCAGTTGCTGCTCCAGCTGGCGCTGCTCGGCCACGACGACCGCACGCTGCGCCGCGACCACCGTCTCCGCGGCCGCCAGGCGCTCGAGGTCGACCTGATCGCCCAACACGACGCGCTCGAGCAGTTCGGTCCTGGTGATGACCTGCTCGGCCACTTGCGCACTCAGCAGCGCCTCGAACGCGAGATCAGGTCCCTGCTTGAAGCGGTGCGCGACCCGGTCGGCGAACGCCTGCTCGAGGACGAAGCGTTCCTCCTCGACCTCGGCGAGGCGTTGCTGGGCGTCCCGCACGGCGACCCGTTGGCGTTCGACCCGCGCGGCGACCTCGTTGACGATGCGCTCGATCGCCGCCAGGCGCTCCTCGGCGTCGGCGAGCTCCTCGCTGCGGCTGGCGACCTCACGCTCAGCATCCTGCAGCTCAGCGCGGATCCGTTCCAGCGCCGCGCGTGCCGAGGACAGTTCCTGCTCAGCGGAGGTCTGCGCCCCTGCGACCCCTGCAACCAGCACCGTTGCCACCAGGAGCAGGACCGCCAACGACCACCGCACCACCAGGTGCGAGCGATCTCGGACGGCATCCAGCACGGTGACCTCCGGCGAGCGTGATCCGCGCCATCGAGGACCGGGCGCCGTCCCCGGGCGACACCGGACCATGGCCAGGAGGGCGGCACTCTACCGGAAAGCACCCTTGGGCAGATCCCGCCAGCAGGTCCCGCCAGCAGGTCCCGTCAGCAGGTCCCTTGGGACTGCGGTGCGGGCCCGGCGACCGGGTCGACCGTTGGTAACCTCCGCGGTCGGCCACCACTCGGGGCCACACGTTCGGGGGTCCCGCTCCATGGCACGTCGTCCGTCCCTCTCCCGCCGCGCGACCATCGTCGCCTGGTCGGTCGGCTCCGTCCTGCTCGTGGTCGTGCTCGCCCTCGGTTCGCTGTGGTTCGTCCAGCGCGGTCAGGTGCTGCCGAACACCTCCGTCGCCGGCATCGACCTGTCGGGGATGACGCAGACGCAGGTCCGAGATGCGCTCGCCACGACCGTCGAAGCCCGCGAGACCGACACGGTGACCTTCACCTTCGAAGGCGAGGAACACGTCCTCGTCCCCAGGGACGTGGGCTTCCGGATCGATGTCGAGGCGACCGCCGAGAGCGCCCTGGGGCGCGGTCGGTCCGGCCTGCCAGGCGACATCATCACCCGCCTCCGCGCGTTCCGGCAGCCAGCCGAGTTCGAGTTGGTGGAGGTCACCGATCGCGATGTACTCACGGCGTGGGTCGACGACCTCGCCGACGAGCTCGACCGGCCCGAGATCCGCGGTGGCGTGACGATCGACGCCGAGGAGGTCGCGGTACGGCGCACGATGTCGCAGGGCGAGGTGGTGGTCGACCGCGCCACCACCGTGCAGCTGGCGGCGAGCGCGATCCGTGCTCCCGGGATGCAGACCTTCGAGCTCCCCGCCGCCACCACCGAGCAGCCGATTGCCGACCAGGAGATCGTCTCGACCGTCGAGGACGCCGAGCGTGCACTGGCCGCCCCGCTGGTGCTGCGCGCCGAGGATGCCAGCCTCGAACTGGCACCCGCGGATCTGGCGGCGCTGCTGGAGATCGAGGAGCTCGGCGACGTCCCGGGCGAGATCGAGCTCGAACTGCTGGTCCCTTCCGATCGTGTCGAGGAGTTCATCGGCGAGCTCGGCGCCGCCCGGTTCGACATCAGCCCGACCTCGGCGTCCTACTCGGCGAGCCGCAGGCCACCCGTCACCTTCGACGCCCAGCTGAACGCGACCTTCCGCCCCGTCAACGCCCCCGTCCAGGTGCAGCCCGGACGACCCGGGCGTGCCTTCGACCCCGAGCTCGCCGCCACACAGCTGACCGAGCTGGTACGTGCCGGCAACCGCGAAGCGCAGCTCCGCCTCGCGGAGGTGGAGGCCGAGTTCCCCACCGAGCGGGCCGAGGAGCTCCGTCCGAGCCATCTGATCGGCACGTTCACCACGTACTACCGGGCCGGTCAGATCCGGGTAGAGAACATCCAGCTGCTCGCCGACGTGATCGACGGGGCGCTGGTGCTCCCGGGCGAGCAGTTCTCCATCAACGAGATCTCGGGCGAGCGCAGCTGTGACAAGGGTTACCAGCCCGCTGGCACGATCGTGCAGGGCGAGCTCGTCGACACCTGTGGCGGCGGCACCTCGCAGTTCGGCACGACCACCTTCAACGCCGCGTTCTTCGCGGGGGTGCAGCTCGACCAGTGGCGCGCCCACTCCTGGTACATCAGCCGCTACCCGATCGGTCGCGAGGCCACGCTCAGCTACCCCGTGCTCGACGTGAAGTTCACGAACAACACCCAGGGCGCGGTCCTGGTCAAGACATCGCACACCTCGACCTCGGTCACGGTGAGCCTCTACGGGCAGCCGCGCGCCAGTGCGGTGTCCGCGCGGCACAGCGACCGGAGCCGACCACGTGGCTTCGAGACCGAGGTCCGCACCACCTCCGAGCTGTTCGAGGACCAGGAGCGCGTGCTGCAGAGCGGGAGCACCGGGTTCACCGTCACGGTCACCCGCACCGTCGAGTTGGTGGGAGGCGGCACCGAGCAGCGCACCATCACCACCGTCTACGTCCCGCAGAAGCGGATCGTGGAGCGGGGGACGCGTCCGCGTCCCGCCACCGCGGTGGCGGAGGATGACGCCGAGGCTGCGGAGGACGACGGCGGCGGCGACGTCGAGGCAGCCGACGAGGGCGGCGACGACGCGAACTGACCGGCGGAACTCACCGCGGTCCCCCGAGCCGGCGACGCCGCACTCCCGGTAGCCGACCCCACACCTCGGCGTGGAGCGTCTGCGCCGGCTCACCGGCAGCGGGGGGACCGGCGGCGACCTCAAGCAGCAGCAGGGGCCGCTCCCAACGGCCACCGGGCTCCTGGAGCCATCCCTCGATGGTGGCGGTGACCTCGGTCCCGGCATCGAGACGCGGGGCGAGTCGAGCGGCCACCGTGCGGTCGAGGTAGCCGATGCGCCACGGGCGCTGCTCGTCGTCGTCGACCCAGACCGCGACGGCCAGCGTGTCGGCTGGATTGTCGGGTTCGCGGACCAGTCGGGCGGCGCGTCCGGGGGCCAGCGCCTCCAGGGGCGTCGGCCCGGCGAAGGCATGACCACGCAGGGGGGTGCGGAAGACACGTGCCGGCGGGCTCGACGGCTCCTCTGGTGAGGGGTCGGGGCGTTCCTGGCCATCGCCCTCGTTCACGTCTGCGCTCCACGGCCCGCAGCGCCACGGCCGCCCTGGCTCCGACCATGCTCACCGTGGTCGGTCTCACCCTGGCG
This sequence comes from uncultured Actinomycetota bacterium, assembly GCA_964465225.1. Lineage (GTDB taxonomy): Bacteria > Actinomycetota > Nitriliruptoria > Nitriliruptorales > Nitriliruptoraceae > T1Sed10-7. The sequence continues at coordinate 17,058 of CAYXJD010000002.1, read as the reverse complement.
CCCGCCGCCATGGCCGTCCTCGCCGTGGCCCCCGCGTCGCCCCGGCACCGTGCTCGCCAGCGCGCGGGCCGCCTGCGCCCCGACGCTGTCCGCCGTGTCCATGAGCACGTCCGGGTCGAGCTCCTCCACCTCGAGGCGACCGTCGGTCAGGTGCAGGACGACCCAGCGGAACGGTGGGCGGCCGGCCGCGAGGGTCTGCACCAGCGCGGTGGCCCGGGTCAACGCGCGATCCTGCAGCGGTCGTGGCATCCCGGTCCGCGTCACGATGACCACCGCTCGCGCTCGGGCATCACGTCGTGGACTGTCGAGGACCAGGTCGGGCCGTGCCGCAAGCAGGACCCGTCCGCCGGCCACCGCCGCTCGCAGCTGGGGACGGACCCGGACGTCGAGGTGGCGCTCCGGTAACGGTGGCCACAGCAGCCGGACGTCGCTCAGCACGTCGCTGATCTCGGTGAGCAGGCCTACGCGCACGGTGTGGTCAGCGGTGTTCCACCATGCCGAGGCCGAAGCGGGATCGGCCGGACGCTCGGCCGCGAGCTCGTCGGCGACCGAGGTCACGATCGCCTCCGCCGGCCCGAGGTGCCGGGCTTCCACGTCGCGGGCGAAGCTCCGGCCGAGCAGGATGCCGCGCACGGTGGCCCGATCGTGGGCCGGTGGGCCGTGCGGGGTCAGCTCGGCGACGAGTGCCCGGACCGCGAGCACACGTCGACCCGCCGGCGACGCACCCGCCTGCCCGGCGCCGGCGGTGATGGCAGCGTCGAGGCGCTGCGCGAGCGCATCGGCCAGCCCGCCCGGCGCCGGCGGACGCGGACGGCCCCAGGCCAGCACCTCCTCGACCACCCGGGCCTGTGCCACGGTGGTCGTCGGCGGACGCGCGGGGACGCTCACAGGCCCACGAGCCGGCGCAGATCCTCGTCCGCGAGGTCCGCCGGGACGAACGTGCCGTCGAACTCCAGCACCGGCACGCCACCGAGCCCCCGACGACGCTGTTGGAGCATCCGATCGCGGAGGGAATGCACCCGGAGGCGGTCACCGAGAGCCTGGCGGACCGGGGCCGCCTCGAGCCCCGCTGCGACCGCCAGCTCCACGAGGGTGGCCTCGTCGAGCAGGTCACGGTCCTTGCCCCAGTAGGCGCGCAGACACGTCCACCGCCACGAGGCCCCGAGCCCAGCGGCTTCGGCCACCTCGCCGACGACGTGGGCGCGCAGCGTGGGCGGCTGACGGCTGGGACGCCGCATGGCCAGTCCGAGCTCGCCAGCACGCTCGGCGTACGCGGACAGTTCCTCGAGCAGGCGCCTGGTCGGTGGGACGTCGATCTCCAGACCGAGCACGTCCAGCGGCGAGAAGCGCACCGAGGCCCCGGCGTCCACCATGGCCTGCAGACGCAGGACCGCGACCGCGGCCGCCGGGGAGGTGATGTCGTGGTGGAGGGTGAGCACCTGCGGAACGCTACCCGCGCCGACCCCCCGGGGCGGCCCGGGCCCGTGGCGAGCGCTCCTGACGGGCGGGCTCGCCCGCCGTAGCCTCCGGCCCGCCGCGTCCGCCCCCCTCGACACGACGAGCCGGAAGGCACCACCGTGGACCGTGAAGCGACCAGCACCCAGGTCCGTCTGCTGGGCGATCTGTTGGGAGAGGCGATCAGCGAGGTGGAGGGTCCGGACGAGCTGGCCCTGGTCGAGCAGGTGCGGTCGCTGGCCATCGCGAGCCGCGCCGGTGACGACCAGGCCAGGGCCGAGGTGCTCGAGCTCCTGCGCGAGGTGCCGGCCGAGGAAGCGATGATCGTCGTCTCGGCCTTCGCCGCCTGGTTCCACCTCATCAACCTCGCCGAGGATCAGGCGCGGGTGCGCCAGCTGATCCAGGACCGGCAGGCGGCGCACGCCAGCGGTACCGGCATGGCCGAGACCATCGCTGCCGCCACGCACCGGCTGGCGGAGCGTGGAGTGGCGCCCACCCAGTTCGCGCAGCTGCTCGCGGAGGTCAGGATCCGGCCGGTGCTGACCGCCCATCCCACCGAATCGAAGCGGCGCACCGTGCTCACCAAGCTCGACCGGATCTCCACCGCGCTGCGACGGCTGGACCACGAGACCTCATCGCCCGAGGTGACGGCCGAACTGCACCGCTACCTGCAGGAGGAGATCACCTCCCTGTGGATGACCGACGAGACCCGGTCACGGGCCCCCTCGGTCATCGACGAGGTGCGCAACGGCCTGTACTGGATCGACGCGGTCCTGTTCGACCTCACACCTCGGCTGTACCGGGAACTCGCCGAGGCCGTGACCGCTGCCTACCCGCAACTGGATCCGCCGACCACGCGCTTCCTCACCTTCGGCTCTTGGATCGGTGGCGACCGGGATGGCAACCCCAACGTCACCCCCGAGGTCACCGAGCAGACGCTACGGGAGCAGCAGTTGCTGGCGATCCGGCTCCTCCGGCGCTCGATCGACCGGATGCACGCCCACCTGTCCGTCTCCGCCTCCCGGGGGACGACACCGGAGCTCACCGCCCGGTTCGCCGAGCTGTCCGAGGTGCTGCCCGATGATGCGGCTGCCCTGCAGGCGCGCTACCCGGCCCAACCGCACCGCCAGTTCCTCGCCCTGACCTACCGGTCCCTGCGGATCACCGAGGAACGGGCCGCCCACCCCTGGCGGGCCGACCACCACGTCGACCCTGCCGCCTACGCCAGCGCCGCGGACTTCGTCGCGGACCTGCAGCTGCTGCGCGACAGCCTGACCGCGGTCGGGGCCGGACGCATCGCCGACGGTCGGGTCCGCGACCTGCAGGTGCAGGCCGAGGTGTTCGGCTTCCACCTGCTCACCCTGGACCTGCGGGAACACGCGGATCGGCACATCGCCGCCCTGGCAACGGTGTTCGCCCGGTACGGCCTCGCCGACGACTACCCGGCGCTGACGGAGCCGGAGCGACTCGCGCTGCTGACCGGAGAACTGGCGCGGGCCCGACCGCTGACGCCCCACATCCTCGACCTCGGGACCGACACCGACCGGACCTTGGAGGTCTTCCGGCTGATCCGTCGGGCGCACGAGCGACTGGGGTCCCAGGCCATCGACACCTACATCATCTCCATGACCCGGCAGGCCTCGGACGTGCTCGGTGTGCTGCTGCTGGCCCGGGACGCCGGCTGTGCCGACGGTCTGGACGTGGTGCCCCTCCTGGAGACCGTGGACGACCTCGATCGAGCAGCCGAGCTGCTGGCCACGCTGCTCTCCCACCCCGAGTACCGCGAGCACCTGCGCCGGCGCGGCGACCATCAGCAGGTGATGATCGGCTACAGCGATTCCAACAAGGATGGCGGCTACCTGACCGCGACCTGGCAGCTGCAGCGTGCACAGCGTGCGATCGCGGAGGTGACCGCCCGGCACGGGGTGGCCCTGACCCTGTTCCACGGGCGCGGTGGCTCCATCGGCCGAGGTGGTGGTCCCGCCAACGCCGCGATCCGCGCACAGCCGCCGGAATCCGTCCGCGGTCGGCTGAAGCTGACCGAGCAGGGCGAGGTGATCGCCGCCCGCTACCGCGATCCCGCCCTGGCTCATCGCCACCTCGAGCAGGTGATCCACGCGGTGCTCCTGACCGCTCGACCGGCCCGGCGACCGCGGACGACCGCTCGGGGTGACGAGGTCATGGACGAGCTCGCGGCGTTGGCCAGGCAGGCCTACCGGGAACTGGTCCACGACACCCCGGAACTGGTCGAGTACCTCCACGAAGCCACTCCGCTGGACGCCATCGGCGAGCTGAACATCGCCTCACGCCCGGCTCGTCGCCGGTCGGGGAGCGGACTCGAGGAGCTGCGTGCCATCCCCTGGGGGTTCGCATGGACCCAGAGCCGTCTCCTGCTGCCGGCCTGGTACGGGGTCGGTGCGGCCTTCCACGCCTGGGCCGACGGCGACGACGGCCGCTGGGAGGAGCTCGCCGAACTGGTCTCCGTCAGCCCCCTACTGACGGTCACCCTCGACAACGTCGGCATGGCGCTCGCCAAGTCGGACCTGCGGATCGCTCGGAACTACGCACGCCTCGCCCGGCCGCAGGTGCGGGAGGCGGTGCTGCCGAGGATCGTGGCCGAGCACGAACGGACCACCTCGGCGCTCCAGCGGCTGACAGGACGGGCGCACCTGCTGTCGCACGATCCGGATCTCGCCGAGCTCCTCCGACTGCGCGATCCCTACCTCGACCCCCTCCACGCCGTCCAGGTGGCGCTCCTGGAGCGGCTGCGGCACCCCGAAGCGGCCCCGGAGTCCGCAGCCCTACGAGCGGCCGTGCTCGTTGCGACCAACGGCATCGCGGCCGGGCTGCGGAACACGGGCTGATGGTCCCCACCACCTGCGTGGGGGGCAGACCAGCACGGGCGATCGTGGTCACGATGCCCGAGGCGGCCGGGACCTCTTGCCCTGGAACGGCGTCGTCGGTGGGTCGTACCGTGCAGCTACATAGGAGGTCGAGACCGTGCCCAGATCCGTGCGGACGTTCCTGCCGGTGGTCGGCGATCCGGTCGCGCTCGCGACCGCGTTCGATGGTGATCCGGCCCGCTGGCTACCTGGCGCTCGCCGTGATGGGCCGGAGAACTTCGTGCTGGCCCTGCGGGCAGGGTCGCTGACCCGGACCGTGCGCGCCACGGTCGGTGCCCCATGGCGGGCCGGTCAGACACGGTGGCGCACGCTCAGCTGGGACCCCATCTCCGAGGCCGGCGAGCCAGCGCCGGTGGACCGGCTGCTCCCGAGCCTCGACGGGGAGCTCGGTCTGCACGCCCAGTCGGGAGGTCGGACCACCCTGCTGCTGGATGCCCGGTACCGCCCGCCGGGGGGCGCCCTCGGGGGGGCCGTCGACGCGGTCGGCCTGCACCGGCTCGCCCTGACCACGGTGGAGCGGTTCCTCGAGGAGATCACGGCACGTCTGGCGGGCGAAGCGCTCCTGCTCGATGATGGCCCAGCGTCCCCGGAGCCGGGTGCCTCAGCTACCCGGAACGGACCAGATCACCACCGTGCCCCCGTCGGGTCCCGCTGAGACGACCTCGAAGGAGCCGCCCAGGCGCTCGGCACGCTCACCTAGGTTCTCGAGGCCGAAACCACGGCCGGGATGGCGCCCCATGCCCCGGCCATCGTCGGCGACCCGTAGCCGCACCCCGGCGTGATCGGCGGCGAGCTCCAGTTCGACGTCGGTCGCCTCAGCGTGCTTGGCGACGTTGGTCAGCGCCTCGCGGACCACGGGGAGGAGCTGATCACCGACCCTGGGCCCGACGACGGTGTCGATGGGGCCGTCGAAACGGACCCTGGGGGCCCTCGGGAGCAGATCGGCCAGCTCCTCGACGATCTCGAGCACCTGCGCCCGAACACCGCGCTGAGCCGAGCCGGACGACTGCAGGGCGAAGATCGTCGCGCGGATCTCGCGCACGGTGCTGTCGATGTCGTCCACCGCCCGCTCGAGCCGTTCGCCGACCTCCGGCTGGTCCGTCAACCGTCGTTGCGCCGCCTGGAGCGACAGACCGGTAGCGAAGAGCCGCTGGATCACCGTGTCGTGGAGATCCCGACCGATGCGCTCGCGATCGGCGATCAGTGACAGGTGCTGCACCTGCGCCTGCGCGCGCTCGAAGCTCCACGCCACGTTGACCTGCGAGGCGAAGGAGACCAGAGCATCCTGCTCCTTCGAGCTGAACGGTGTGTCCCGGCCGACGCCGATAGCGACCTCGACCTCGCCCGCGACGGTGACCGGTGCCCACACCGCCGCCCGGCCACACACGGGGTCGTACTCCAACCGCAGGGCCTCGCCGTGCTCCAGGGTGGTGGCCATGGGAGCGTCCGGCAGGTCCAAGAACCCCTCGCTGGGGGCCTGTCCCGCGGTTGCCAGCACCCACAACCCCTCGTCGTGCTCCTCCACCAGGCAGGCGCCCTGGGCGTCGAGGAGCTCGGCCGCGCCGGTGGCCACCCGGTGGCGCACCAGTTGCGGCGACTCGCCGTCCAGGACCGCTGTGGCGACCTCGCCGATCGCCTCCCGCCACCGCTCGCGGCGCCGGGCTTCCTCGTACAGCCGCGCGTTCGCGATGGCGGCGCCGGCGACCGCGGCCAGGCCCTCCAGCAGTTCCTCGTCCTGCGCGCTGAACGTGTCGGCGCCCTGCTTCTCGGTGAGGTAGAGGTTGCCGTAGGTCTGCTCGCCGACCCGGATCGGCACACCGACGAAACTGCGCATCGGCGGATGCTCGGGCGGGAACCCGTAGGCATCGGGGTGGTCGCGCAGGTCCTCCAGGCGGATCGTCTGCGGTTGGGAGACCAGCAGGCCGAGGACACCATGGCCCTTCGGGAGCTGTCCGATCTCGCGGACGACCTCCGGTGCCATGCCGTGATGCACGAAGGCCGCCAGTGAGGTCCCCTCCTCACCGATCACCCCGAGGGCGCCGTAACGAGCGTCGACCAGTTCACAAGCGGCCTGGACGATGCGCCCGAGCATCGACTCCAGCTCCAGATCGCTGGCCACCGTGAGCACCGCTCCGAGGAGGCGCCCCACCCGCGCATCGAGCTCACGCGGCACCGCATCGTGCGGTACGGCACCGTGCCGCGGGGCATCGTGCGGCAGGGCATCGTGCGGTACGGCATCGTGTTGGTCGGTCACGCTGCTCCCTGGCTCCTGCTCGTGCCGAAGGGCTCCGACGGGCAGCCGCACGGTAGCTGTCACACTCGAGGACGGCCCGTCGCCTGCGCCACGAAGCGCACTTCTTCTGCGTGACCTGCAGCCCCGACGGCCGGTTGGCACTAGCCTGACGTCGTCGACGCTCGTCCCACCGCACCCTCTGGAGGCCCGTCGTGTCCACCCGTGTGTTCCTCGTCGATGATCACGAGGTCGTCCGACGCGGGCTCAAGGATCTGCTGGATGCGGAGGAGGACATCGAGGTCGTCGGCGATGCCGCGACCGCGGGGATGGCGCTGGCGCAGATCGCGCGGACCGCACCCGACGTCGCCGTCCTCGATGTCCGCCTGCCCGATGGCAACGGCATCGAGGTCTGCCGTGAGGTCCGGGCCCGCGATCCCCGCATCGCGTGTCTGATGCTGACGTCCTTCGGTGACGACGAAGCGCTCTTCGACGCCATCATGGCGGGGGCCGCCGGCTACCTCCTCAAGGACATCCGCGGCAACGACCTGATCGATGCCGTACGGCGTGTCGCCGCCGGGGACTCGCTGCTCGACCCAGCGCTGACCGGCAAGGTGCTCGAGCGGCTACGTCGGGGCGACGAGGAGGACCCACGGCTCAAGGCGCTGTCGGAACAGGAGCGCAAGATCCTGGCGCTGATCGCCGAAGGGCTGACCAACCGTCAGATCGCGGAGCGGATGCACCTGGCGGAGAAGACGGTCAAGAACTACGTCTCCAACCTGCTCTCCAAGCTCGGCATGTCGCGGCGGACCGAGGCGGCGGTCTTCTACACCCAGGTCGAGCACGGCGAGGAGTGAGGACCCCGCGGTGACGGCACGTCCCGCTGGCAGCGGGTCCTGCCACCACCGGGTCCCGTACCGGGTCCTGCCACCACCGGGTCCTGCCAGCGGTCCCGGCGCGCGGTGACAGAGGTCCCTGCCGATGGCGCCCGCGGACACGCACGCTGCGCTGAGACGTTCAGGAGTCCGGCGTTCAGGAGTCCAGTGTGACCAAGCTGACCGACCGTCATGGCCTCGAGGTCCTGCCGCTGAACCAGTGCCTTTCGCTGCTGCGGAGCAGGCCGCTGGGTCGGCTGGCCTACCAGGCAGCTGGCACGCCCGTGGTGGTGCCGGTCAACCACCTGGTCGATGGCACGACCGTGGTGCTGCGGACCGTGGCGGGAGGCAAGCTCGACGTCGGTCTCGCTGGCAAGCCAGTGGCGTTCCAGCTCGACGACCATGACCCGGCACGTGGGACGGGTTGGAGCGTGCTGGTGCAGGGACGGGCCGAGGTCGTCGACGATCCCGAACTCCTCGCCCGCTACGAGGACGAGTTGGACAGTTGGGCCATCGGTGACAGCACCGAGGTGTCCTGGCTCCGGATCGTGCCGGACGAGGTCTCCGGCCGCCGCCTCCGCCGCTCGAGCTGAGCGATCGCAACAGACCGGCCAGCTGGCCGTCGATCGGGTGCGATCCGCCGCCTCCGCCGCTCGAGCTGAGCGATCGCAACAGACCGGCCATCCGGCCGTCGATCGGGTGCGATCCGCCGCCTCCGGCGCACGCACGCGCTGAGGCGCGGCGCTACGGCCCCCACCACCGGCAGGCGCGCTGAGCCGGGCTACCCTGGGAGCCGGCGGCACCTCGAGGGTGCCGCTGATGACACCCGGGGAGCTCGGACGACGCCGAGCTGAGAGGGTGACCGGCCGTTCGAAGCGGCGGTGTCACCGACCCGTGGAACCTGAACCGGGTAATGCCGGCGATAGGGAGGTGACACGATGCCAGGCGAGCAGTCCGAGGTCCCGGCGACGGGACGCAGCGGGCGGCGCCAGGTGCTCGTCCTGGCCGGCGGCGACGCCGTCCTGCTCCCCCTCCCCCGTCCGTTGCCACGCCTCGACCTGGTCGTGGCCGCGGACGGTGGCTACGGCGCCGCGGCACTGCTGGAGGTCCCGGTCGACCTGCTCGTCGGGGACCTGGACTCGGTCCAGCCCGACGATCTGGAGGCCGCACGGGCAGCCGGCACCCGCATCGAGCAGCACCCGGTCGACAAGGACCGCACGGATCTCGCGCTCGCGCTGGACGCGATCGTGGCCACCGGGCCCGCCGACGTGCTGCTGGTCGGCGGCCACGGGGGGCGCCTGGATCACCTGCTCGCCAACGTCGCCCTGCTCGCCGCGCCGGCCTACACCTCGCTGCAGGTCACAGCGCTGCTCGGAGAGGCGGTGGTCACGGTGATCCGCGACCGAGCCGCGCTCGTCGGGAGCCCCGGTGAACTGGTCAGCCTCCTGGCGATGCACGGTCCGGCCCATGGCGTCAGCACCAGGGGTCTGAGGTTCCCGCTCGATGAGGCGACACTGCCCGTCGGCTCCTCGCTGGGTGTCAGCAACGTGTTCACCGGTGCACGCGCGACGGTCACCGTCTCCGACGGCGTCCTCGTCGCCGTGCAGCCCGGTGGACCACCGGACACCGCTACCACCGGCACTGAGGAGTACCCGTGACCGTCCCCACCCACCATCTCGTCGCCCTGCTCGCCGCAGCACTGCTCACCGGCGCGTGCGCGGACGACGGATCCACCACCGATCCGGCGAGCGACGCGGCCGACGACGCCACCGACGCCACCGACGACGCCACCGACGCCACCGACGACGCGGACGGAACGACCGACGAGGATGCCGACGAGCCGCGTGAGGTGACCCTACTGACCCACGACTCCTTCGATGTCTCGGAGGACGTGCTGTCCTCGTTCACCGAGGACACCGGCATCGAGGTGGCGATCGTGCCGCTCGGTGACGCGGGCACCGCGCTCAACCAGACGATCCTCACCAAGGACGCGCCCCAGGGTGATCTGCTGTTCGGGGTGGACACCACGTTCCTCTCTCGCTCCCTCGAGGCGGAACTGTTCACGCCCTACGCGAGCCCGATGCTCGATCAGGTCGACGACCGCTTCCTGCTCGATCCCGAGCTGCGGGCGATCCCGGTCACCTACGGCGACGTGTGCCTCAACCACGACGTCGCCTGGTTCGATGAGCGCGACCTCGAGGTCCCCGATGACCTGGCCGACCTGACCGACCCGGCCTACGCGGGCCTGCTCGCGGTCCAGAACCCGGCCACCTCCTCCCCCGGCCTGTCCTTCCTGCTCGCGACCATCGAGCGCTTCGGCGAGGACGGCTACCTCGACTTCTGGGAGGGGCTGGTCGCCAACGACGTGGTCGTGACCGACGGTTGGTCGGAGGCGTACTACGACGAGTTCAGCGGGACCGGCGGCGGCGACCGGCCACTGGTCGTCTCCTACGCCTCGAGTCCGCCCGCAGAGGTGTACTTCGCCGATCCGCAGCCCGAGACGGCGCCGACCGGGGTCATCGAGGCGTCCTGCTTCCGCCAGGTCGAGTTCGTCGGGATCCTCGCCGGCACCGAGCGCCAGGCCGAAGCCCAGGAGCTGGTCGACTTCCTGCTCTCGCCGACCTTCCAGGAGGACGTCCCGCTCACGATGTTCGTCTTCCCGGTCAACGAGGAGGCCGAGCTGCCCGAGGTGTTCGTGGAGCACGCGGTGGTCCCGAGCGACCCGCTGGAGCTCGACCCCCAGGTGATCGGCGAGCAGCGTGAGGCCTGGATCGAAGCGTGGACGGCCACGGTGCTGCGGTGACGAGCGGTCCGAGCGGGGCGGGCAGGGCGAGCGCGACCAGCGGTCCGAGCGCATCCAGCGCCACGAGTGGTCCGAGCGCATCCCGCGCGACCAGCGCAGTGGACGCGACGAACGCGACGAACGCGGTGAACGCGACCAACGCGGTGAACGCGACGAGCACGAGGAGCGGCACGACCGACGGCGACGGGCGGCGACGGTCGGCTGATCCCGCGCCTCAGCCGGGCACCGGCCGACGCCGGGCGCCCCGCTGGGTCACCCTCGCCCTGCTCGCGCTGCCGGTCGCCTTCCTCGGCTGGTTCTTCGTCTGGCCGGTCAGCGCGATCGTCGGGCTGGGACTGGCTCCCGACGGCGAGGTGGAACTCTCCGTCCTCTCGCGGGTGATCACCGACGGGAGCGTGCGCAGCGTCGCGTGGTTCACCCTGTGGCAGGCGGTGGTCTCCACCGGGCTGACCCTCCTCGTCGCGCTCCCCGGTGCCTATGCCCTCGCCCGGCTCGAGTTCCGGGGCCGTCGTTCCCTGCAGGCAGCCGTGACCGTGCCCTTCGTGCTGCCGACGGTGGTCGTCGGCTCGGCCTTCCTGGCGCTGCTCGGTCCACGTAGCCCCGTCAACACCGCGCTGGTGGCGGTGCTCGGCGACGCTGCCCCGACCCTCGATCTCCGTCGGACGGTGACGGCGATCCTGCTCGCCCACGTGTTCTTCAACTACGCCGTCGTCGTCCGCACCGTCGGGGGTCTGTGGTCGATGCTGGACCCCCGACTCGAGGATGCCGCCCGGGTGCTCGGTGCCTCCCGCTGGCGGACGTTCCGGGAGGTTTCCCTGCCCCTGCTCAGTCCGGCCATCGCCTCCTCGGCCGCGATCGTCTTCCTGTTCACCTTCACCTCCTTCGGTGTGGTGCTGATCCTCGGTGGCCCGGGCCGGGCCACGATCGAGGTGGAGATCCACCGGGCCACGACCCAGCTCCTCGACCTGCCCCTGGCCTCCACCCTGGCGCTGCTGCAACTCGTCGCCGTGCTGACGGCACTCGCCGTGTACGGGCGCCTCACCCGGCGGGTGCAACAGCAGCGACTGGTCGCGGCGGAACGCACGCGACGCCCACCCCGCACCCGGGGCGAGCGCTGGTTCCTGCGCACCAACCTGGCCGTGATCGTCGTCCTGGTACTCGGCCCGCTGGCGGTCCTGGTGGAGCGGTCGCTGATGACCGCCTCCGGCTACGGGCTGGCCAACTGGCAGCGGCTGCTGGCCGACGAGACCACCTCCGTCCTGGCCGTGCCGGCCGGGCAGGCGGTACGGAACTCGCTGGCGTTCGGTCTCGGCGCGACGCTGGTCGCGCTGGTGGTCGGTGGCCTGGCCGCCACGGCGGCCACCGTCGGACGGGGTTGGATCACGGGCCTGGTGGACCGTGCGTTGATGGTCCCCCTGGGGACCTCGGCCGTGACCGTCGGGTTCGGGTTCCTGATCGCGCTCGACCGCCCCGTCGACCTGCGCGGTTCCCCGTGGCTGGTGCCGATCGCCCAGGCGCTGATCGCCACGCCCTTCGTGGTCCGGACCCTGCTGCCGGTCCTGCGTTCGATCGACCAGCGCCTGCGGGACGCCGCTGCCGTGCTCGGCGCCAGCCCGGGCCGCGTCTGGCGCGAGATCGACCTGCCGATCGTCGGCCGCGCGCTGCTGGTCGCGGCCGGCTTCGCGTTCGCGATCGCGGTCGGCGAGTTCGGCGCGACCATCTTCGTCGCCCGGGCCACGCTCCCGACGATGCCGGTGGCGATCTTCCGCCTGTTGGGCCGACCCGGCGTGACGAACTTCGGCCAGGCCATGGCGATGTCCACCCTCCTCGCCGCCGTCACCGCCGCAGCGCTGCTGACCATCGATCGGCTACGGGTCGGCGCCGTGGGCCGGTTCTGATGCTGTCGATCTCCCACCTCACCCTGGCCTACGACGGCACCGTCGTCGTGGACGACCTCTCCCTGTCCGCCGCGGACGGCGAGGTGCTCTGCGTCCTCGGCCCGTCCGGCTGCGGCAAGTCCACGCTGCTGCGCGCCGTGGCCGGGCTGGAACCGCCGGTGGCCGGCGCGATCCACCTCGACGGCCAGGACCTGGCCGGGCTGCGACCCGACCAGCGCGACGTCGGGCTGATGTTCCAGGAGCACGCGCTGTTCCCGCACCGCACGGTGGCCGAGAACGTGGCCTTCGGCCCCCGGGTCCACGGGCTCGACCGTGCGTCGGTCCGTGAGCGGGTCGACGGGGCACTCGCCCTGGTGGGTCTCGGCGGGACGGCCGACCGTCACGTCGATGAGCTCTCAGGTGGCGAGCGCCAGCGGGTGGCGCTGGCCCGCGCCATCGCACCGCGGCCGCGACTGCTGATGCTCGACGAACCGCTCGGCTCCCTGGATCGCGCACTGCAGACACGTCTGCTCGAGGAGCTGCCCCAGGTGTTCACCGAGCTCGGGACCACCGTCCTCTACGTCACCCACGATCAGGACGAGGCCCTGTCCCTGGCTGACCGCATCGCGGTCATGCGGCAGGGGCGGCTCGAGCAGCTCGGGACCCCCACCGCCCTGTGGCGTGGCCCCCGGTCCCCCTTCGTCGCTGCCTTCCTCGGCCTCGACCACACGATCACGGTCCGCGCGCTGGCGGACCACGTCGACACCCCCTGGGGCCGGATCCCACGCACAGCGGTCAGTGACGCCGGCACCGGCACCGGTGACCGGGAAGCCGTGCTCCTGCCCGAGGCCCTGCGGCTGGTGTCCGCCACCACCCCACCGGCCGACGGCGAGCTGCCGGTGGCGGCGACCGTGGCCAGCCGCCGTTTCCAGGGCGACCACCTGCGATTGGTCGTGGACGCCGATACGGGACAGCGACTGCACGTGCCCGCCTGGCGCGGGGACCTCCCCGACGTCGGCGACCGGGTCACCCTGGCGGTCGAGGTCGCGGGGATCCACCTGCTGGCGGACGACGGTGACCAGTAGCCTGCCGGCAGCGACCCGCAGCCAGCGGCGGACCCGGAGGCCACGGCGATGGACAACTCCACCCGAGCGCTGGTCGACCACGTGCCGCAGCAAGGGCAGCTGACCGCCGTCCTCCTGCGTCCCGAACGTCGCGGCGGGCCCCGCTCGGTCGATCACGCCGAGGTGGTGGCTGGCCTCGGCCTGTCGGGCGATCACCGCTCGGTGGGCCGCTCGCCGGATCCGGCCGCCAAGCGACAGGTGACCCTGCTCCAGGCCGAGCACCTGCCCGTGGTCGCCGGCCTGCTGGGCCGGGACGCGCTCGACCCCGCGCTGCTCCGGCGCAACCTCGTGGTCGCCGGGATCAACCTCGCGTCGCTGCGTGACCGCCGCTTCCGGATCGGTGAGGTCGTGCTCGAGGGCAGCGGCTGGTGTCACCCCTGTTCCCGCATGGAGGAGGCACTGGGCTCCGGTGGGTTCCAGGCGATGCGGGGACACGGCGGGATCACCGCACGGGTCCTGACCGACGGCCCCGTACGGGTCGGGGACGTGGTGCGCGTCGAGGCCTCGGCGGCCGCTGTCCAGTGAGGCTCGTCACCAACGAGAACCGGTGTGGCGGGTTGCTACCGTGCCCGGACGCCCCGTGTGCCCGGGCCCGCCGGCGGGTCACACCGGTCGCCTGCGAGCTGGCCCATATCCGGCGATGGAGCCGATGTGACCGGTGAGCAGCAACCGCCCGAGCAGCACCGAAGCGACGCAGCACGCATCGTCGCCGAGCTCGACCTCGAGACCCGGGTGGCGTTGCTGTCGGGCACCGACAAGTGGCACCTCGAGGGCGTCCCCAGCGCCGGGCTCGCACCGATCATGGTCGCCGACGGTCCGCACGGGCTACGCAAAGCCGGCGACGATGAGCTCTCCCTGTCGGACGCGGTGCCGGCGACCTGCTTCCCGACGGCGGTGACGCTGGCGGCCAGCTGGGACCCGGAGTTGCTGACGGCCGTCGGCGCCGCGTTGGGTCGCGAGGCCCGCGCCGAGCAGGTCGCCGTCCTGCTCGGTCCGGGCCTCAACCTCAAGCGCCATCCGGCCGGCGGCCGCAACTTCGAGTACCTCAGCGAGGACCCACTCCTGGCCGGCACGCTGGCCGGTGCCCTGGTCCGCGGGATCCAGTCCGAGGGCGTCGGTGCGTGCCTGAAGCACCTGGCGGCCAACCACCAGGAGCGGTTCCGCATGATCATCGACACGATCGTCGACGAGCGGACCCTCAGGGAGATGGAGCTCAGGGCCTTCGAGATCGCGGTCGAGACGGGGCGCCCGTGGACGGTGATGAGCGCCTACAACCGCCTGAACGGGACCTACTGCTCCGACCACCGCTGGCTGCTGACCGAGGTGCTGCGCGAGGAGTGGGGCTTCGACGGGCTGGTGATGTCCGATTGGGGCGGGCTGAACGACCGCGTCGCCGCCACCCAGGCCGGCTGTGACCTGGAGATGCCCGGCAGCGGCGGCGCCCTGGACCGCGAGGTGCTGCGCGCCGCGGAGCAGGGGCGGCTGTCGGCAGCGGAGATCGACCGCTGCGCGATCCGTGTCGTCGAGCTGCTGATCCGCGCCAGCGCCCACCGCACCCGCGACGCCGCCTTCGACGCGGCGGCCCACCACACCCTGGCACGCCAGGCGGCCGCTGCCGGGACCGTGCTGTTGACCAACGACGGGACCCTGCCCCTGTTGGCCGCCGACCGTGCGGTCCCGGAGCACCTCGCCGTCATCGGCGCCTTCGCCACCAGCCCCCGCTACCAGGGCGCCGGCAGCTCCCAGGTCACCCCCCTGCAGCTGGACGACCTGCGCACCGCGCTGACCACCCGGCTCGACGGCGAGGTGGCCGTCGGCTACGCCCCGGGCTACGACCCGGTGACCGGCGCCACCACCGACCAACTGGTGGCACAGGCGGTGGCGCAGGCCGAGGCCGCCGACGTGGCCGTCGTCGTGGTCGGGCTGCCCGAGCGCTACGAGTCCGAGGGCTTCGACCGGCAGCACCTCGCGCTGCCCCCCGGCCACACGCGGCTGCTGGAGGCCGTGCTGGCCACCGGCACCCCGACCGTGGTGGTCCTGCAGAACGGTGCCCCCGTGGTCCTACCGTGGGCACCCCGTGCCGCCGCGATCGTGGAGGCCTACCTCGGTGGCCAGGCCGGCGGCAGCGGTCTGGCCGACGTCCTCGTCGGTGACGTGGAACCCGGCGGCCGGTTGGCCGAGTCCTTCCCCGCCGCGATCGCCGACCTGCCCGCCGACGCCAACTTCCCGGGCCATCCCAAGCAGGTCCAGCACCGTGAAGGTCCGCTGATCGGCTACCGGTTCCACGACACGACCGGGGTCCCCGCCGCCTTCCCCTTCGGACATGGGCTCAGCTACACGAGCTTCGAGCTCGGCGACCTCGAGGTGACCGGTGACGGCACGGACCGCACCGTCCACGTCACCGTCCGCAACACCGGGACACGTGCCGGCAGCGAGGTCGTGCAGCTGTACCTGCACGCCCGGGACTCGGTGGTCTGGCGACCGGCCAAGGAGCTCGAGGGCTTCGTCAAGGTCCACCTCGCCGCCGGTGCGGAGCAGCGCGTGTCGCTGACGCTGGACCGTCGATCCTTCCGGGTCTACGACGTCGCGACGCAGGCCTGGGTCGTGGAGGGCGGCAGCTACGAGGTGCTCGTCGGCCGGTCCTCGGTCGACCTCGCGGCGCGGACCACGATCGAGGTGGCCTCCGACGACCACCTCACCCCGGCGACGATCCCTGCCGGGACGCTGGCCGACGATGCGGGGTTCGCCGCCCTGCTCGGCCACCCCGTCTCGGCGCCCGATCCGGTGCTGCCGTTCCACCGCAACAGCTCCGTGGCGGACCTGCCCGCGACGCCGCTCGGCGCGCGCGTGCACAAAGCCCTGTTGGCCGCCGCGCACCGTCGGATCGAAGGTGCCACCGGCGCCGACGAGGCCAGCCGCCGCATGTTCGAGGCCGTGATCACCGAGGCGCCCCTGCGGACCCTGACGCTGCTCGGTGGCGGGAAGCCCCCGCTGCGCTGGATCGACGGGCTGGTCGACCTGTTGAACGGACGGCCCCGGCAGCGGCTCACCAGCCTGCTCGAGCAGCTGCGCGGCTGAGGGTGATCAGTAGATCGGGATCGAGCTGTCCACCTGCCGACTGTAGGCGTTGATCCCACCACGCATGGAGCGAGCCCGCAGGCCGGCGCCCCTGAGCAGCTGCGTGGACTCCAGCGAGCGCACCCCCGACTTGCAGTGGACGACGTACTCGATGGTCGGGTCCAGCTCGGCGAGCTGACCGGCGAGGCTGTCCTTGGGGATCAACCTCGCCCCGGGGATCCGGCTGATCTCGTACTCGTGGGGCTCGCGGACGTCCAGCAGCGCCACATCGGGCTTGGAGGCGATCTCCGCGTACTCGGTCGGCAGGATCTCCAACTCGGCCAGGGACAGGTCCGCCTCGAGCGCACGGTCGTGGGAGGGCATACCGCAGAAGGCCTCGTAATCGATGAGCTCGGTGACCGTGGGTTCCGGCCCGCAGACCGGGCAGCTGGGGTCCTTGCGGACCGTGACGTACAGCCACTCCTGCGCCAGTGCGTCGTACAACCCCAACCGGCCGATCATCGGCTCGCCGATACCGGTCAGCAGCTTGATCGCCTCGATGCCCTGAGCCGTGCCGATGTGGCCGGCCATGATGCCCAGCACCCCGCCCTCGGCGCAGTTGGGGACCATGCCCGGCGGCGGCGGTTCGGGGAACATGCACCGGTAGCACGGACCCTCCGCGGCGTAGAACACGCTCAGCTGGCCCTCGAAGCGGAAGATCGAGCCGTACACGT
>CAYXJD010000001.1:33255-43541 GCA_964465225.1 uncultured Actinomycetota bacterium | reverse complement strand
AGGAGCCCGCCGTGAGCGCAGACACGACCGTGGACACCGCGGCCACCGAGACCGACAGCGTCATCACGTTGACCGAGGCCGCCGCCGAGAAGGTGCGTAGCTTCCTGGCCGACCAGCCGGACCTCGATGACATCGCGCTGCGGGTGGCCGTTCAGGCCGGTGGCTGCGCCGGATTCCGCTACGCGCTCTTCTTCGACGACCGCCAGCTCGACGGCGACCTCGAGGAGACGCAGCACGGCATCACGATCCGCATCGACCGCATGTCGACGCCCTACCTCGGCGGGACCGTCGTCGACTGGAAGGAGTCCCTCGAGGCCTCCGGCTTCTCGATCGAGAACCCGAACTCGAGCGGCTCCTGCGCCTGCGGTGAGAGCGCGACCTTCTGACCCGTACCCAGCGAGATCTGCGATGGCACACCCTCAGGGTGTGCCATCGTTGGTTCGAAGCTCCGTCGCTCCCGACGTCGGCTCAGGCCAGTAGGGCCGTCGCGAGCAGGACCACCCCCCCGGTGGTGACCGCGACGGCGCTGAGCATCGGCAGGGTCGCCGCCAGCCGGCCCAGCCGAGGCCGCTCGGCAGCGCTGTCCACCGCGGCCCGCCCCCGCAGGACCAGCAGGCCGATCGCTGTCAGGGTCGCGGCGAGCCCGATCCCGAACGACAGCACCAGCAGGATGCCGACCACCGGACGACCGAGCGCGAGCGTGGTCAACAGCACGAGCACGGCGGCTGGGCTCGGGAGCAGGCCCCCCGCTGTTGCGATGGCGGCGATCCCGGCGCGCGACAGTGGCGCCACCGCGGCCGCGGGTGCATGGTCGTGGTCGTGGTGGTGACCGCCAGCCGGCACCCGCTGTCGCTGGCGCGTCCGCCGCAGCATGCCGATGCCCACCAGGGTCACCGCGACGGCGGCCGCCACCCGGATCGCCGTGTCGAGCGCGGGCCCGATCGCCGCACGCTGGGTAGCAGCGAGGACCGCACCGACCAGGAGTACCGACACGGTGTGCATCGTGGCCACCAACACACCGAGTGCCAACGCATCGCGGGCCTGACCCCGGGCGCCGAGCAGGTAGGCCCCGACCAGCACCTTGCCGTGTCCCGGGCCGAGCGCGTGGAGTGCGCCGATCCCTGCCGCCAGGAGCACCGCCAGCACCACCCACAGGTCCCCGGCGACCACCCGGTCGACCACGTCGACCAGGCCGCGTTCCAGGGCGGTGTCGTCACCGAACGGGACCCGGATCGCCAGCACGACGAGCGGGGTGGACGCGCTCACGTCCGGGCCCGGCTGGGACCGGCGGCGGACGACCGCCGGCGTGGCGTCGCGCTCGACCACACGCGCCAGAGCACAGCCCCGCCGAGCAGCGCGATGCCACCCGCGCCGAACAGCAGCGCCGTGACGGGCACGTCATCGGATCCCTGCTGGGCGAGGGTGAAGTCCCAGGGGTGCGCGGGTTGGCCGGCGGTGTGGACCGCGTACTGCTGCGTGCCGTCGACGCTGAAGGTCCGGTACGCCGGGTCGCGATCGTGGAGCACCGTGATCTCCACCACCGCCTCCGTGACGGGATCCGGGCAATCGAACACGATCGTCGCCCCATCAGCGACGAAATCCGCAGCCGGCTGCGCGCTCGCGCCGCAGGGCGTTCCGTCCTGGAGGATGCGCACCCGTTCCTCGAGGTAGCGCCGCAGCGCAGGAGCTTCGCTGGCTGCCGCCACCTCGTCGTCAGATGGCAGCAGGTCGATGTCGCCACCGAAGGCCACGTCGAGGTAGGCGAGCGCCACGTCCTCCGGCCAGACCCCGGCGGCGACCGCGACATCCGCGGCGTCGTCGGCCGCAGCCGTCCACACGACGGTGATCGTCGTGGCCTCCGCGCTCAGTCGGGCGTGGGGCAGCTCTCCGGAGGCATGGGCCCAGGCGGCCGTCGTGGCCAGTACGGCCAGGAGCAGCGCCACGCTCAGCGTCACGAGGATCCTGCCGCTCTGGTGCGGACGCGGGGTGCGGGTCGGGGACACGATGGCTCCGGTGAGCAGGGCCGGCCGCATCGGTGGGACCGAGGGGCACGATGGCGCGTGACGAGCCGTAGGGTGACGTCCCGGCGGTGGGCTGTCCACCACGCGGCACCATCACGCCGTAGGGTCGGTGTGGGAGAGCGATCAGGAGCACGTGGGTCCGTGGATGACGAGTCCGGTTGGAACGATCTGCTGCTCGAGTTGTGGACCGATGAGGTCCGCGACGCGGTGGTCCGGCGCATCGAGGAGGCCACGGTCGGTCGTCGCGGCTGGCTCGTGCGTGTCTTCGCGGCGCCCGATGGGGTGCGTGCCGAACTGACCGAGACCGTGCACGCGGTGGTGCTGGCCGCGATCCGCGACGAGACCGGCGCCGACCTCGACGTCCTCGGCAGCCAGGCAGCCTGGGAGTGCTACGAGCAGGTCTGGGACGAGCTCGCCGACCGCTGGGCCGACGGCGGATGGACCGAGCCGGTGCCCCTGGGGGCTGAGCCGGAGGTGGTGCGCGCCTTGGCGGGGTTGCCGGCCGAGGCGGCGGTCTGTGCGGGGGTGGACCTGGATGCCGAAGGTCACGTCGATCCCCTGTGGCTCGCCGGACGTCTGCGGATCGACGCCGATGGCCTCCGGGCCTACCTCCGGTTGGATGGTGGCCGGGCCCCGGTCGCGGTCCACCGTGCGATCGACGCGATCCTCGGCGTGCTCGAGCGGCGCTGAGCGGCCACGCCGAGCCTCAGGTGCGCGACGGCCGGTGCCGGATGGCGCCGACGGGTGGCGTCCCGCCGGGTGGGGTCGCGGTCATGAGGTCGACCACCCGTCGACCGACCGGTCCGCCTCCGTCAGGTCGCGGATCACGGTCAGATCGCCCTCGTACACCGCTATCGGGGACTGCTCTCCCGATCCGGTGTCCGCGCCTTCTGCCTCGACGTCGTAGGTGATCTCCGCTCCCACGAGCCCGTCAGCGGCCTGGAGCACCTCCTTGGCGCGGGCGATGGCGTGGTCGGCGTCGGCGGCGACCAGTTCCACCGTGGCACGGACCCGGGGTCGGTCGCCGGTGCTCGGCCACCAGGCCATGAGCTGCTCGGTGCTGCCGCAGCGACCGAGGATCTGCTCGACCTCCTGCGGGGTGACGGTCGGTGCCTCGGGGAGCCGGACGGTGACCACCAGCCGGACCGCGGCTCGGGTCGTGCTCGCCGTGGCAGGCCTCGGCCGCCCGGCCGCGGCGACGGCCGGGACCAGGGAGCCCTCGTCGACCGGGCCGACATCGATCGCCACCAGGAGCGTGGCGTCCGGTGCGGCCCAGGCCAGGTGGGTCGTGGCGGCGCGGAGGCCGGACACCGTCGGTGCCACGGGCGCGACGATGAGGTCGGTGGGGCCGGCGAAGGCCGCGACGGCTTGGTGGGTGCGACGGGGATCATGGTGCACGCGGTCGCCGAGCCTGGTGATGGCATCCGGCAGTTCCGCACCGAGCGGGCCCGTCCGCAGCACGGTCGTCGCTCGCGCGGTGGAGCGCTGGAGCCGGCCCGCGAGTGACGCTGCCAGGGTGAGG
Organism: uncultured Actinomycetota bacterium; assembly: GCA_964465225.1. Classification (GTDB taxonomy): domain Bacteria; phylum Actinomycetota; class Nitriliruptoria; order Nitriliruptorales; family Nitriliruptoraceae; genus T1Sed10-7. The sequence goes on along the minus strand of CAYXJD010000001.1, from coordinate 39,998 downwards.
CCGCCCGCGCCGCCGGGCCGCAGGTGGTCGGCCGAGATCGGCAGTACCACGCGGTCGTACTCCTGGGCACCGGTCCGCACCACGGCCAGCGGGACCGCGGAGTGACCCACGATGTGATCGATCAACCGACCGAAGACGTCGCTGGTCGAGCTGGCGCCCTGCCAGCCCATCAGGACCAGGGACGCACCACGCTCGCGGATCGTGGCCAGCACCGCATCGCCGAGACGTGCGTCGGTACGAACCTCGCCACGCGCACGGACACCGAGCCGGTCGGCGAGTTGTTCCGCGACACTCATGCCGTGCCAGGCATCGGCTTGCACATCGGCATCCGCGGTCGGGCGGAGCACGGTCAACAGATGGATCTCACCACCCGGGTCGACCAGGTCCGCTGCGAGTTCCATCAGCGGCCGCACCGAGGCCGGGTTGGCGATGGGCACCAGGACACAGCGGCCGAGGGTGGCCGCGGTGTCGCTGCGGTGTCCATCGAGCACGTCGGGCTCCTGGTGCCGGCGGTCGTCCCCGTCGGGGGTGTTCGATGCTACGCGACCGAGGATCGCTCGGGGCAGGGAGGCAGCTCCCGACCCGGTCCCGCTCCCCGGTCCGGCTCACCGGTCCCGCTCCTTGGGAACGGCTACCGTGTGGCATCGTCATGTTCGTCTGGTCGGTGGAGGTCGCCGGTGAGGATCCTGGTCGTCTCGGAGCAGGTCAAGGAACGTCAGCGCGCCGTCAGCGCCCTCGCGCTACGTCCCGACATCGAGGTGACGGAGGCCGCCAGCGCCGAAGCGGCCCGTGAGCTGCTCCTCACGGCGGGTGAGACCTTCGATGTGCTCGTCGTGGACGGCGACCTGTCGCCGCGTGGCGGCTACGCCGTGCTCTACGACCTGCGGGCGCGCGCCGAGCTCGGCCAGCTCGAGGCCGCGCCGGCACTGGTGCTCGCCTCCCGTGAGCAGGACGAGTGGCTGATGCGCTGGGCCGGCGCCAACGAGCTGCTCCTCAAGCCCGTGGATCCGTTCGAACTGGCGCGCCGGGTCAGCGCCCTGGAGGGGGCGGGTCTGCGACCCTACGGCGATGCCGGCTCGGCGGCGGCTCAGGTCGCCACGGCACTCGAGGACCGCAGCTGACCGCGGCCTCACGCCGCCAGAACGCCGTCACGACGAGGATCGATCCATGAGCGAGGCGCCCGTGCGCTGGCCGGCGCTGCTGAACGGGCTGCTCGCGGCCGAGGACCTGGGTGAGGAGCAGGCGGCACAGGTGATGGGCGCCCTGATGCGCGGTGACGCCGAGTCCTCCCAGGTCGCCGGGCTACTGGTCGCCCTACGGGCCAAGGGGGAGTCGCCCACAGAGATCGCGGGTTTCGTCCGCTCGATGCTCGCGGCGGCGGTCCCGCTGGAACTGGAGGGCGGCGCCCCCGACGACCTCGTCGACATCGTGGGTACCGGCGGTGACGGTGCCGGCACCTTCAACATCTCGACGCTGGCCGCGGTCGTCGTCGCGGCAGCCGGGGTGCCGGTCGCCAAACACGGCAACCGGGCAGCCTCCTCGCAGTGCGGCAGCGCCGACCTGCTCGAGGCGTGGGGGGTCGACATCGAACTGCCGCCGGCCGCGGTGGCGCAGTGTCTCAGCGACCTCGGTATCACCTTCCTGTACGCCCGCTCCTTCCACCCCGCCATGCGGCACGTCGCACCCGTGCGGCTCCAACTCGGGGTGCGGACGGTGTTCAACCTGCTCGGACCGCTGTCGAACCCGGCAGGGGTGTCCCACCAGGCCGTCGGGGTTGCTGATGCCCGGATGGCCCCGGTCATGGCCGACGCGCTGGCCCGTCTCGGTCGACGGCACGCCGTGGTGTTCCGCGGCGAGGACGGACTCGACGAGCTCACCACGACCGGGCCCAGTCAGATGTGGGAGATCCGTGACGGCGCGGTCACGGGTGCACGGTTCGATCCGGGTGAGCTGGGTCTGGCGACCGCGGCACCCGGCGAGCTGCGGGGAGGTGACGTCGCGACCAACGTCGCGATCGCGGATGCGGTGCTCGGGGGCAGGCCGGGCCCGGGCGCCGACATCGTCGCGCTGAACGCGGCGGCGGGGCTGTACGCGGCCGATGCGGTGCCCGATCTGGCCGCGGGTCTGGAACGGGCCCGTGAGGTCCTGCGCAGCGGCGCAGCGCTGGAGCTCAAGCAGCGATGGGCGGCGCACACGCAGCGACTACGGGGGGCGGTCGGTGGTTGAACCACACCGGATCGATCCGGACTCGCTGCCCTACGACCCGTCAGGCCTCGATGCCAAGCCCGAGGTGGGGGCGGCCGGCTTCTTCGCTCTCGACCTGCGGGTCGGCACGGTCATCGCAGCGACGCCGTTCCCCGAGGCGCGGGAGCCGGCGCTGCAGTTGGCCGTCGACTTCGGATCCGTGCTCGGTGTGCTGCACACGAGCGCCAAGATCACGAACTACCGGCCGCAGGAGCTCCTCGGTCGTCAGATCGTCGGCGCGGTCAACCTCGGAACGCGCCGTATCGCCGGCTTCGTGAGCCAGTTCCTGGTGCTCGGTGGACTCGAACCCGACGGCACGGTCCGGTTGTTGAGCGCTGATGGTGAGCTACCCGACGGCGCGCCCGTCGGCTGAGCCGTCCGCCCGTCGGCGCACCTTGGCGCCGGAGATCAGCTGCTGGTCCTGTCGGACCAGCCGGTCGGTGCGTCGACCCTCGGCGATCGCGGTGGCCAGAGCGTTGCCGGCCGCGAGCGGACGGTGGAGCGGGACGCTGGTCGCGACCAGACGCACCTGCGGGTGGTGGGTCCACCGGCGCACCAGCTCCACCTCTTCCCAGGACGGCGGCGTCACCTCGTCCGACCGGCAGGCCGGGTACTGCGCTGTTGGCCCGCCTGCGAGGACCGAGGTCCGATCGGGGTCCGGGCGGTACCGCTCGGTGGCGACCAACGCTCCAGCGCGCAGGCGCACGAGCTCGACGTGGTCGTCGACGGCACGCCGCAGCACCAGGTCCTCAGGTCCGCTGAGCCAGGCGTGATCGCGCGCGGTGTCGAAGGCTCGGGCGACCCGCCAGGTCAGGTCACGCAGCTCCGCGGCGCGCTCGAAGCGTCCACGGACCGCCTGTTCGGTCATGCGGCGCCGCAACCCGACGATCAGCGGTGTGGGGTCCTCGGCCAGCTCGGCGACCCGGGCGACGACCGCGCCGTAGTCGTCGACGAGCTGGGAGCCATCGCAGGGCGCCCCACAGCGGCCGAGATCCTTGAGCACACAGGCGGGATGATCCTGCGCCCGTCGGACGCGGAAGGTGCAGGACCTGATCGGCAGCACCTCCTGGATGGCCTCGCGCACCGCCTCCGCGGTCCGCGCGCCGTCGAAGGGCCCCAAGGGGTGGAGGTGGTCCGCGCCGACGCGCTGGACGATCGAGAGCCGCGGGAACGCCTCACGTGTGCAGACCAGCCAACGTGGGCGTCGCGGGGTGCGGGAGCGCCGGTTGAACCGTGGCTGCTCCGCGTGGATCGCCCGCAGTTCCAGGACCTCGGCCTCGAGCAGCGTCGGCGTCTCCTGCCAGGTGACACGGTGCGTCTCGCGCAGCATGGCGGCGACGTGCCGGCGGGGATCCTGCCCGAAGTAGGTGCGCAGTCGGGCACGGAGGTCGGTCGCCTTGCCCACGTACAAGGTCACCTCGCGCACGTCGAGGAACCGGTAGATGCCGCAGGACCGCGGCGCGTCGGCGATCAGCGACCGACGCCGGAACGCCCGGTGCGAACGCGACCGCGTGAGTTCGACCAGGTCCTCCAAGGTGGTGGCCCCGAGGCTGCCGGCCCGCTCCAGCAGGCCGTGCAGGACGTCGACGGTGGCCCGGGCGTCGGCCAGCGCGCGGTGCTCCGGCACGGTTCGCGCATGGAGGTGCCGGGCGAGGGTGGCGAGGCGGTGGTCGCGGACCTCGTCGCCGAGGAGCCGACGTGACAGCCGAGCGGTGTCGACCACCGTCGGCTCCGGGGGCGGGTGACCGTGCCGGCTGGCCGCGGCTCGTAGGAACGCGAGATCGAAGGCGGCGTTGTGCGCGACGAACACGGCGTTCGTGAGGAAGCCGAGCAGGTGGTCGAGGATCCCTGCCATCGACGGGGCTGCCGCGACCATCGCGTCGGTGATGCCGGTGATCGCGGTGACCGACGTCGGGATCTCACGCTCCGGATGCACGAACGTCCGCAACTCGCCGAGGACCTCGCCGCCGCGGACCTTGACCGCTCCGATCTCGGTGATCCGATCCACCTCGGCAGACAACCCCGTGGTCTCGAGGTCGAGCACCACGAAGGTGGTGTGGATCAGGGGGGTGCCGAGTTCGTCGAGGGCGAGTTGCTGGGCGGTGGACGAAGGCACACGAGGACCGATCGGCAGCGAACGTGCGTACGACCCTTCGTAGCACGGCGCTGCGACACCGGCTGCGCCAGCGGTGCCGGCTGCGTGTCAGGCAGCGCGGCGACGACGGCGCAGCAGCCGCTTGCGCTCCTGCTCGTCGGTGCCACCCCAGATGCCGTAGGCCTCCCGGTTGTCGAGCGCGTGCTCGAGGCACTCGACGCGGACGGGGCAGGAGGCGCACAGGCGCAGCGCCTCCTCGCGGTCGCTGTCGTCTGCGGCGAAGAAGAGGTCGGGCTCGGCGTCACGGCAGGCAGCTTCCTGCTGCCAGCCGCCGGTCGGCAGGAGGTCGGTGATGCTCAGGGTGTCGGACATGGTGGCTCCAGGCAGGTCTCGGGGTGGCATCGAGCGGACCCGGTGCGGTGAAGGCCCCCCGGGGTAGGGGGGCGGGTGCGGGCCCCGGAACGCGCTTCGGGCTATCGTTCCGGGCCAGGACCGGGGCGGCCATGACGCAGGCGTGCGGTATCGAGGTTCGTCGCTCAGGTGCGACGGCCCGGTGTCGGGCGGATGAGGAGACGGGGGGTGCGGCTCACCCCGCGCAGGTCAGCGCGGCGGGCGGCCGCGTTCAGGTCGCAGTCTCGGCGGGATGGTCCCACACCGGTACCCGACGACCGGACAGGTCCCCAACGTACGAACGGACACCCTTGCTGTCCAGGGTGATCTGCCACAGCACGGCCACGGAGGATGATCACGATGAGCCAAGGCACGCGCCGGCCCGACCGCCGCGAGGACCTGCTGTCGGCGGCGGGGCGCCGTTTCGTGGCCGTGGGCATCCGCAAGACCACCATGGAGGACATCGCCCGCGAGGCCCGGGCCGGCAAGGCGACCCTGTACCGGCACTTCCGGAACAAGGACGCGGTGATCGACGACCTTCTCGAGCGAGAGGGCGAGCGGTTCACCCGTGCGCTCGAGCGTGGTGCCGACGGTTTCGAGACCGCAGGGGGCCGGATCGAGGGAGCGTTCCTGGCCGGGATCCGCTTCTTCGTGGATCATCCCATCCTGACCAAGGGCCGGGACGAGGAGCCGGGCATCCTGTTGCCGCGGATCACCGCGGGAGGGGGACCGCTGGTCCGGCGTGGGTTGGCGCTGTTCACCCAGCTGATCGCCGACGGCGTCGCCACCGGCGAGTTCCGTCGCGTGGACCCGCCGGCCGCCGCGGAGGTGGTGGTCCGCCTGATCCTGTCGTACTTCGCCTTCCCGCCGATGCACGTGCGGGTCGATGATCCCGAGGAGTCCGCCCTCTTCGCCCGTGCGCTGGTCGCCGGGGCGCTCGAGGCCTGACGCCGGCGCGGCACCGCGGGGCGAGCTCTCAGATGCGTTGACATCCCGGGCAGTAGGTCGTACCCCGCTGCGCGATCACCCTGCGACGCAGGATCGTGCCACAGCGTCGGCAGGGGCGACCGTGCTGACCGTACGCGGCCAGGTATGCCGCGTACCGTCCGCTCTGTCCGTTCACCATCTGGTAGTCGCGGAAGGTCGTGCCCTCACGTTCGATGGCCGCGGCGAGGATCGTGACGATGGCCGCATGCAGCGTTGCCGCGCGGTGACGTCCGATCCGTCGGGACGCCGGGTGGATCCGGGCCTGCCAGAGCGCCTCATCGGCGTAGATGTTCCCGACGCCCGCGACGAGCCGCTGGTCCAGCAGGCGGGCCTTCACGGGGGCCCGGGTGGCTGCCAGCCCGGCGGCGAAGCCCTCCACCGTGAACGCCTCGGACAGCGGTTCGGGGCCGAGGGTGGCCAGCGTCGGTACCACCTGGTGGTAGGCGCGGTCGGCGACCACCGAGGCCCTGCCGAAGCGCCGGGGGTCGCGGAAACGCAGGGTGTGGCCGTCGTCGAGGTCGAGTCGGACCCGCACGTGGGTCAGCCCGGCGTCCGGATCGGCCCCGGGCACGGCCGTTGGTCCGACGCGCAGTGCGCCGGTCATACCCAGGTGCAGGACGAGTTCGAGCGTCGTGTCCCGTGCACCGGTATCCAGCGGGCACACCAGGAACTTGCCTCTGCGGTCGACCCGTTCGATGCGCCGTTCGCGCAGGCGCTCGAGATCGTGGAGCCGCGCGTGCGGGTGCGGATCCCACCACACCCCGACGATGCGGCGGCCCGTCAGCCGGGGGAGAAGTTGCCGGCGGACGGACTCGACCTCGGGGAGCTCTGGCACACCGGGCAGGCTACCCGCGCACCGTTACCCTCACGGCTCCGCATCGCCGCTGGCCCCGCCAGCGTGCATGCGTGACGTCCCCGTCGTCAGGAGCCGAGGTGTCGGACCAGCAACCGGAGCCGCTGCGCCCAGCGCGGTCGTCACCCGACGCCGCGGCCACGTCACCCGAGCAGGCCCGGGACCGACGCGACG
>CAYXJD010000001.1:0-33155 GCA_964465225.1 uncultured Actinomycetota bacterium | reverse complement strand
TCGTCACCCGACGCCGCGGCCACGTCACCCGAGCAGGCCCGGGACCGACGCGACGATGGCCGACCGGAGCAGTCGAGGCCACGCGATCGCACCGGCCGGCCGCTGCCCTATGGCACCACCGGGGTCCCGCTGACCGAGGAGCACGATCCCGCCGACGTCGAGCACGCCCTGACGCTCGGGGTCCGACTCTGGGGCGAGCAGCGTTACTTCGAGGCGCACGAGTGTCTCGAGCACGTCTGGCACGCCGCGCCGCTCGAGGACGCCGATCTGTGGCAGAGCGTGATCCAGATCGCGGTCGCAGGCGTCCACCTGCAGCGCGGCAACCCCAGCGGGGCCCGCGCGCTGCTGGTGCGCTCCGCCGAGCGGTTCACCGGGTACCCGGACATCCACCGCGGGATCGATGTGGTGGCGGCGGTGGCCCGATGTCATGCGCTGGTCCGGGCGCTCGACGATGGTGCCCGCGTTGACACCCTCGAGGTCGGTTCGTTCCCCGCTGTCCCCACTGGCGCGTGGTTCACGCCGGATCCCGCGGCGCTGGCACCGCCGGCAGAGGCGACTCCGCTGGTCGATGAGCCCACCTGGCTCACCGCTGGTCAGCCCCGTCGGGCGCGGACCCGTGAACGCGACTGAGACCCCACCGCCCCGATGACCTCGTCCCCCCGCACCCCGGAGAGCCCGTGAGCCACGACCTCACCGACCCGCTGCCCCCTGGACACCGGTACCGGTGCGACGCCTGTGGCAACGTCACCCGCTTCGACGTGGTGGAGACCGCCCGGACGCGGCGCTACCTCCACTTCGATCTGGGCGGCAGCCCGTCGGTCGACGAGGAGGAGATCCTCACGGCCGCGGTCGAGTCCGTCACGTGCCGCTGGTGCACGCGTGAGGACGCCGTCCGGGTCGAGGCCGCACCCGCCGGCCAGCCGGAGCAGACGCGGCGGTGAGCGAGGTCGACGAGCCCGGATCAGCGCTCGAGATGGATCCGGACCGCCTCGCCGAGTTGGCCAGCGACGACTGGGCGGCCGTGCTGGTGGCGCTCAAGGCCGCGCTCGCCGAACGCGCGGAGCACGACGAGCTCGAGCCGGCGCAGGCGGCCGTGGGCGGTCAGGCCACCGGCCGGCTCGTCAGCGGGAGCGGGAGGGCGCAGGTGGTGGAACTGCTCACCCGCGACGGGATGCTCGCGCATGCCGTGCTCGAGCGGACCCCGCCGACCTTGCGGGCGACACTGACCGCGCCCGAGCCGGTGACGGCCTCAGCCGGGCCAGCCGATGATGGCGGGTCGGTGGGGGGCGGGTCGGACGGCGAGGTGGCCCGCGCCCGGGACCGGGCCCGAGCACTTCGTGCCGATCGGGACGCCTGGCGTCGTCGGGCCGAGGGCGCCGGGGCCCGAGCCGAGCGGGCCGAACGTGCCCTGACCGCGGCCAGGGCGGCGCAACAGGAGGCCGAGGACCGCGCGAGCGCCCTGCAGGAGCGGTTGCAGGAGGCGGGGGCCGAGCAGGAGCGGGCCGTCGCCCGCGAACGTCGTCGGCGTGACGGCGAGGTGACCCGGCTGACCGAGGAGGTGGCGCAACTGCGCCGCGCCGAGGAGTCCCGCCGTGCGGACCGCAGGCGACGGCAACGCGCCGAGCAGCGACGGGCAGCCACCTCCGCGCCGGCCCCGGAGGAGCCCCCCACCCCCCACCTCCCGGCGGGACGTCCGACCCGGCTGCCGCCGGAGATCGCTCCCGGGACCACCGAGGCCGCGCGTGCCCTGCTCGGCCCGGGGCGGCTCGTGCTGATCGACGGCTACAACGTCACCCGGCAACACCGGGCCGATCTGGACCTCGAAGGTCAGCGCACCTGGCTGCTCCAGCGGTGCGCCAACGCCGTCCCGACGCTGCAGATCCGCCCGGTCATCGTCTTCGACGGGCAGCAGGCCGGTGGCGGACGCCCCGCGCTCGGTCGCCAGCAGGTCGAGGTCCGTTTCACACCGGCGGGCATCACCGCGGACGACGAACTGGTCCTGGCGGTGGAGGCCACCGACGAGCCGGTGGTGGTCGTCACCGACGACCGCGAGCTGGCCACCAGGGTCGGTGCCAGCGGGGCCGATGTCATCGGCACGGTGGCCTTCATCGGGATGGTCCGTCGGTGAGCCTGCGGGTCCTGTGGGTGACCAACGATCTGCCACCGCGCACCGGTGGCATCCAGCAGTTCGTGAGCAACCTCTTGCGTCGTGTCCATCCGGAGACCACGGTCGTGATCGGCCCTGGTGCCGGTTCCGAGGCGGTGCGCGCGGACCAGGAAGAGCGGCATCGCACGGTCCGTGCCCACGGCGTGGTGCTGCCCACGCGTCGCACCCTCCACCTCGCCACCGACGTGGCACGCCAGCACCGCGCCGAGGTCGTGGTGCTCGGCGCCACGTGGCCGCTCGGGGAGCTGGCGGGACCGCTGCGGCGTCGGCTTGGGGTCCCCGTGGTGGGTCTGACGCACGGACTGGAGGCCGGTATGGCCGGGGCTGGACTCGGCCACCTGATCCGGCGTGCGACGCGCGATCTGGCCGCGGTGACCACGATCAGCGGGTTCACGGCCGATCGCCTGGCGGGTCATCTCGCGGCCCCACTGGTGCGGCGCCTGCCTCCGGGTGTCGATGTCGAGCGCTTCCAGCCGGGGGTCGACGGCACCTGGTTCCGGCGGCGCTTCGGCATCCCGGCGGACGCGACGGTCGTGGCCTGCGTTTCCCGGTTGGTCCCCCGCAAGGGCCAGGACCGACTCGTGGAGGTGTGGCCGGAGGTGGCCAGGCGTCACCCGGGGGCGTGGCTCCTGCTGGTCGGGGAGGGCCCGCTGGCGGGACGGCTGACCCGGGCCGCGGGCCGTGCGGGTGCGGCCGGCGACCGGATCGTCCTGACGGGACCGGTCCCCTGGGAGCAGCTTCCCGAGGCCCACGCGGCCGGCGATCTGTTCGCCATGCCCTGTCGGACACGGTGGGGTGGGCTCGATGTCGAGGGCCTGGGCATCGTCTACCTCGAGGCCCAGGCCAGCGGCGTGCCCGTGATCGTCGGCACCTCCGGTGGCGCTCCCGAGACCCTGGTGAACGAGCAGGCGGGGCAGGTCGTCGACGGTCGCGACCGGGATCAGCTCGTCGCGGCGCTCGACGGCTGGCTCGGCGATCCCGACCGGCGCCGAGCCGCGAGCGGCCCGGCCCGTGAATCGGTGACCGAGCACTACGCCTGGGACGCCATCGCCACGGACCTGGAGCGCCTGCTCGACGAGGTGGTCGGTAGGTGACGCGCGTGGTTCCAAGGTCACGGAGCCTCCCTCGGGCCAGGTGCGCGGTGAGCCCAGGTCCTGGCGCTACGGTGGCGGCCGTCGGCCCCGGACCGGGCCGCGCGCGGCGCGTGGGAGCAGGAACCGAGGAGCCGGCTCGTGGATGCGGCGGTGAGCACCCCCGGGGCGGAGCCCTGGTCGTCGGTCGGTGCGGGGCCGAGGGGTCGGACCGCGGTGATCGTGGTGCACGGGCTCACCGGCAACCCGATCACGACACGCCCGCTGGGCCAGTACCTCGCGTCCGAGGGCTACGCCGTGGAGGTCACGCTCCTGCCCGGCCACGGCACCAGCCACCGGGAACTGGCCCGGATGAGCTACCGGGACTGGTACGGCGCCGTCGACCGTGTCGTGGACCGGTTCCACGTGCGGTGTGATGCCGTGGTCCTGATCGGCCACTCGATGGGCGGGTCGATCGCGCTCGACCTCGCCGCTCGCCGCCCGGCGGACATCGACGCCGTGGTCGCGATCAACCCCATCGTCCGACCTCCCGCAGGGCCGCTGACACGGCTGTCTCCGCTGTTGGCGCCCCTGGTGCCCTACCTCCCGCGCGATCTGGTCGGCCTACCGACCGACGACATCGCCATCGACGGCGTCGAGGACGGGGCCTACGCCCTCGTCCCGGCGCGGGCGGCGCGCTCGCTGCTGGTGGAGCTCGACCGCATCCGCAACGGGCTCCTGGAGGTCGTCGCGCCGCTGCTGGTCGTGCGTTCGGTCGAGGACCACACGGTCGACCCGATCAACGCCCTGGAGGTACTCGAGCTCGCGGGCAGCCGCGACCTCAGGACCCTGGTCTGTCACCACAGCTACCACGTCCCGCAGCTGGACCAGGACGCCGCCCTGGTCGCGGACACGATCTCGAGCTTCCTCGACGATGTCGTGGGCCCGGCATGAACGTCCCCCGCCCGCCCACCGTGCCGGATCGACCCGCCGTCCCCCTGCACGCCGACGACCGGGCCTTCATCCGCGCGCCCGAGGCCCTGATCTACCGCCGTCTGACCCATGTCGCCGCCTGGCCGTCGTGGTGGTCGGGCTGTCGCGTCGAGCCGCTGCCGGCTACCGACGGTGCGGAGCACTGGGTCGTCGCGCTGCGAACGGGTTGGGGCCGGTGGCTGCGAACGGCCGTGCGTCCGCACTCCTGGCGGCACGATCTCGGGGTCGTCCTGGCCCTGGAGGGCGAGATGTCCGGTCGTGCGGAGTTCTGGCTGGAACCCACACACGGTGGCACGGTCGTCCATCACCTCCTCGTCGCCACCACGCCACTGCCGCGCCCCCTGCGGATCCTCGAGGCGTACCGTCGCGCCATCAGGCGGGGGCTGTGGGGCCTCAAGGACGTCCTGCAGCTCGAGGCCCGTGCCAGCGTCGGGGTGCGGCCATGAGGTGCCCCGAGTGCGGTGCACGCAACGGCCAGGCTGCGGCCTGGTGTACGCAGTGCTACGCAGCACTGGGGGAGCGGACCACCGATCCGGTGGAGACCGGGGCGGGCGAGCCCTCCCACTCGCGCCTGCAGGTGTCGCACCACGACGCCTCCGCCGTGCCGACACCGCCACCGATCCCGGCCGCGGCCCGGGCCACGGCACAGCGCGACGTCCGGGTCGATGGTGACCGGGTGGAGTGGCGGTGTGCCCGCTGCGAGGCGTGGACCCTGCTGGAGCAGCCGTCGTGCGTGGCGTGCGGTAGCCCCCGGGTCGGGTTCACGCCCGAGCGGGGTCCGGCCACGACCGCCACTGCACCGACGGGCTCGATCCCGTTGCTGGCCAGCGCCGTGCTGCCCGGCCTCGGTCACGTGCTGCTCGGCCGAGCGGGCAGCGGGCTGGCACGCATCCTGTTGTGGTTGCTGTGGGCCGGGGGAGCGGGGTTGACGCTGGTGAGCGTCGGTGTCACCAGCACCGCGCTCGTGCTCGCGCTGGCGGCGGCCACGTTGTGGGCACTCACCCTGCACGACCTCTCGCGGCTCGCCGACGGACGACCCCAGTTGCTGACCGGTCGGGTGCTGGCCTGGTCGGTGGTCGCTGTCACGGCGGCGTTGGTGCTGAGTGGTCTCGTCGGGGTGGGTGGTGGGAGGTCGTGAAGCACCGGGCGGACCGCGCCCCCACGGTCCTGGAGCAGCTAGCCTCGGGCCGCTGCCACTTCGCCCTTGTGCACCGGAGACGATCCTGACCCGCGTGGTGTTGTTCACCGGCAAGGGCGGCGTCGGGAAGACCTCGATCGCCGCTGCCACCGCCGTGGAGGCGGCGTCGGGTGGTGCCCGGGTGCTGATCACCTCGACCGATCCAGCACACTCGCTGGCCGATGCGTTCGCCACGCCCCTGGCGGACCGACCGACACCGATCGAGGTCGGTGCGGTCCAGCTCCACGCCCAGCAGCTCGACGCGCAACAGCGGTTGGAACGGCACTGGGGTCGGGTCCGGGACTACCTCACGGCCCTGCTGCAGTGGAGCGGCATCGGTGACGTGGCCGCCGAGGAACTCGTGCTGCTCCCCGGCCTGGATGAGCTCTTCGCACTGATCGATCTGCGTGCTCAGGTCGCCACCGAGGCGTACGACCTCGTGGTGGTCGACTGCGCTCCGACGGCCGAGACCCTCAAGCTGCTCACCCTGCCCGACGCCCTGCGTTTCTACACCGACCGGGTCCTGAGCCCAGGGCGTGCACTGGCGCGGGCGGTCGCCCCCCTCACACGCCAGAGAGGGCAGCACGGCACCAGGTTGCCGACCCCCGACGACGACGTCGTGGATGCGGTCACCGAGGTGCACGGAGAGTTGGCTGGGGTCCACTCGCTGCTCACCGACACGGACCGCAGCAGCGTGCGCCTGGTGGTCAACCCCGAACGGATCGTCCTGGCCGAGGCCGAGCGCACCGCCACCTCGCTGTCGCTCTTCGGCTACGGCGTGGACGCCATCATCGTGAACCGGATCCTGCCCGACCACCTCGACCATCCCTACCTCGCTCGCTGGCGGCAACGGCACGCCGAGCACGTGGCGGCAGCCCGTACCGCGTTCGCCCCCACCCCCGTGCTCGAGGTCCCGCTGCTCGAGGACGAGGTGATCGGCGGCGCTGCGCTCAGCCGGCTCGGGCGACTGGTCTACGCCGACCACGACCCGACCGCGGTGCTGCATCCCCACCGTCCGCTGACGATCATCGAGGACGGCACGGCGACGCTGCTCGTGCTCGCGCTGCCCTTCGCCGTGGAGGACGACCTGTCCCTGTCACGGCGGGACGACGATCTCCAGGTCACCGTCGGCAGCCTGCGACGCAACGTGCCGCTGCCGGTGGCGTTGCGTCGCCGCGCCATCATCGGCGCCCGACTCGAGGCTGGGGCGCTCGAGATCCGCTTCGCTGCCGCTGAGATCCCGGCGGTGTCCGGGTGAGCGAGGCCACGCACCCGTGGTGGGCCTCGAGCCCCGAGCCGGTCGCTGACGACGACGCCGGGCCACCGGCCGTCGACGACACCGACCCGGTCGAGGCCTTCCGCGCCGCCCGGCGGCCTCGGCCGGTGCCGCCGCGTGCGGCAGGGCGCGGGGCAACGGCTCCGGGCGTGACACCACCGCGATCCGATCGGACCTGCGGGCCCGACGGCGAGCCCGAAGGGGCGTTGGGGATGGACGGCACCGGCCGGCAGGCGCGAGAGGCACCGCATCGGCCGGAACTGTGTGGGGTCTGCCCGCTGTGCACCCTGGCCCGTGCCCTGGAGGACACGCGGCCCGAACTGCTCGACCACCTGACCGAGGCGGCCCGCCACCTGGCGGCGGCCGCGCGGTCGTTGCTCGATGCCGGGCCGGCCGACCCTGGACCGGCGGACCCTGGGCCGGCCGACCCTGGACCGGCGGACCCTGGACCGGCGGATACTGGACCGGCGGATACTGGACCGGTGGACACGGCACCGACGGCCTCGCGCCGGCCGGCTGCCGGACACGGTCCCGCGCGGCGCCCGCGCGGCGAGGTCGAGCGCATCCCGCTCGATCCGCGCGGTCCCGTGGACCCCGGGCGGGCAGGAGGCGGAACGTGAGCGCTCGAGGCCTCGGTATCGACATCGGCGGCACCCAGCTCCGCGCCGCGATGGTCGCCGACGACGGGACCATCCTGACACGCGACCGACGTCCGACCCCTGCGGACGATCCCGGCTCGTTGGTTCCCACGCTCGTGGAGCTGATCGAAGCGATCTGGGAGCGCACGGGGGAACGCCAGCCGGTGGCGATCGGCATCGCCGGGCTGGTGACCCTGGACGGGACGGTGCGCTACGGACCCAACATCGGCATCCGGGAGCTGCCGCTGGCGCGCATCCTCCGTGAGGCGTTGGGTGCCGAGGTGCTGGTCGCCAACGACGCCTCCGTCGCGGCGCTCGGGGAGCATCGCGCCGGTGCCGGCGCCGACCACCGGGACCTCGTGCTGGTGACACTTGGCACCGGGGTCGGTGGGGGCGTCGTGATCGACGGACGGCTCCTGACGGGCGCCACCGGCTTCGGCGGCGAACTCGGACACGTGATCGTCGACGAGGGTGGTCGGCCCTGCCCCTGCGGGAACCGCGGCTGCGTCGAGGCCTACGCCTCCGGGAGCGCCATCGGGGCGTTGGCACGGGACCGGCTGGTGGACCCGACCACCGTCACGCGTCTGAGGGATCTCGACGACGTCGCCGGGCCCGATGTCACCAGCGCCGCAGGCGATGGGGACCAGGTGGCGGTGGAGGTCCTCGAGGAGGCCGGGCGGTGGCTGGGTGTCGCGCTGGCATCGTTGGTGAACGTGCTCGACCCCGATCTCGTCCTGCTGGGCGGCGGCGCGGCCGCAGCGGCGGCCCCGTGGATGCTCGAGCCGGCTCGGCTGGCGATGGCCGAGCGGTTGGTCGGAGCGGCCTTCCGTGACCCACCCCCGGTCGACCTGGCCGTGCTCGGCGACGATGCCGGCGTGGTGGGTGCGGGGCTCTTGGCGCTGGAGACCGCGGTCGAGCGAGCACGGGAACCCGGCTGATGCGGTTGGTCGGCTACAACGTCAGCGGTGGTCTCGACCCGGCCTCGGCCGGACGGATCCTGGCCGAGCAGACTCCGGATGTGGTGTGTCTGACGGAGATCCCGCCGGCCGGTCGCCTGCGCGCCCTGGCGCGGCTGGCAGGCTTGGACATCGTCGCCCGAGCGGGGCGACGGGGGACCGGTACCGCGATCCTGGCCGGTCCATCGGTGCTGGTGCGAGCGACCACGTTGGTCCCGCTCACGACCCCGCGGGACGTGCCGTCCCGGCAAGCGACCCATGCGATCGTCAGCGTCGCCGGTCTGGGCCTGTCGATCACCGCGGTCCAGTTCGGGCTGCGGCCCGAGGTGCGGCGCGCGAACCTGGACGAACTGCTCGGCTACCTGGAGACGATCGACCAACCGCCGGTCATCAGCGGCGATCTCAACGAGTCGGTGCGCTCACCTGCGGCCGCGGGGCTCGCAGCACGGTTCCAGGACGCGCACGCGGTCGCTGGATCCGGTGCCGGTCTCACCTACCCGACGTCGGACCCCAGCACGCGGCAGGACTTCGTCTTCGTCGACCCCTCCCTGGTGGTGGTCAGCGCCGAGGTCCTCACCGAGCCGCCCGTCGCTGTCGCCAGCCACCATCGTCCCGTGCTGGTCGAGCTCAGGGCCGGCGTCGACACCACGGAGGGTGGGGGATGGACCAGCTGAGCTTCCCGCGCCAACAGGCACGCACGCGGCGCTTCACCCTGGGGGTGCCACGAGCGTTCACGGGGCTGCTCGGTCCCGCGGGGCCACTGGTGCTCTTCCTGCGTTCCGAGGACGGCGAGGATCCTGTCACCCACCTGTGGCGTCACGATCCCGCCACCGGTCGCACCGAGCGACTCGTCGACGCCCACGCGATCGAGCCCGACGGTGGGCCGCTCCCACCCGAGGAGCGTGCCCGTCGCGAGCGCGCCCGGGAACAGGCCGAGGGGATCGTCAGCTACGCCGTCGACGCCGGTGGCACCGTGGCCGCCTTCACCCTGGGCGGGCGGCTCCACTCCGTGGATGTCGCCACCGGCGCGGTGGCGACGCATCCGACCGCCGGTCCTGCCTTCGACCCGCGACCATCCCCCGACGGTCGCTCGATCGCCTACCACGCCGACGGCGGTCTGCACCTGGTCACCCTCGAAGACGGTGCCGGACAGCCTGGTCGCACCCGGCCGCTGGTGACCGAGGCCGAGGTGGCATGGGGACGCGCGGAGTTCATCGCGGCCGAGGAGATGGGTCGCTCACGCGGTTTCTGGTGGTCGCCCGGCGGGGAACGGCTCGCCGTCGCCCGCGTCGACGAACGCCAGGTCGCGGCGTGGACCATCGCCGATCCGGCCCGTCCGGCGGATCCTGCCACGGTGCACCGGTACCCGGCGGCCGGGGGCGACAACGCCGAGGTATCCCTGTGGCTCGTCGACGTCGAGGACGGTGTGCGTACCGAGGTCGTGTGGGACCGCGCCCGGGACGAGTACCTGGCCGCCGTCGACTGGGACGGGCCACTGACCCTGCTCGTACAGCCTCGTGACCAGCGAGCCGCCGGGGTGCTCACCGTGGACACCGCGACCGGACGTACGAACCAGGTGCACCGCTGGTCGGATCCGGCGTGGGTCGAGTTGGTCCCGGGTGCCCCCCGGTGGGTCGGGGCGCGCCTGGTGACGGTGGAGGACCGTCACGAGTTGGGTCGGGGCGGCAGCCGGGCACTGTGCCTGGACGGGGTCCCGGTCACCCCCGCCGGCCTCCAGGTCCGCGAGTTGCTGGGGGGGCGGCCGGAGCGTGCTGACGGTCCGGCACGGCCCGACGACGCTGCCACCTCGATCGAGGTCCTGGCCTCCCCGGCCGACGACCCGACCCGCATCGACGTCTACACGGTCGCGGTCGAGGCCGACCTGTCGGCCGTGAGTTGGAGCGAGACCGCGACGGAAGCCCCCGGGGTCCGCCGTCGGGTGCCGGGACAGCTCCCACGTGACCACGGATCCGGCGACGGATCCGCACCCTGGGTGGAGGTGACGGCGGTCCTCGACCGTCCGACCCCCACGGTCACGGTCGGCTGGGAGACCAGCGATGACGACGGTGCCGACCGGCTCCACGTGCACGCGCTCGAGGTGGTCGCGCAGCGCCCGCTGGTCGAGGCTCGCCCCCGGCTGTTACGGGTCGGCGAGCGCGAGTTGTCCGCGGCGCTCCTGCTGCCGTCCGACGACGACGGTCGACAGCCGCTCCCGGTCCTGCTCGACCCCTACGGCGGCCCGCATGCTCAGCGGGTGCTGGCGGCGAACCAGGCCTTCCTGACCTCCCAGTGGCTGGCCGACCAGGGTTTCGCCGTCCTGGTCGTGGACGGCCGTGGCTCGCCGGGTCGCGGACCGTCGTGGGAGCGGGCGATCCACCACGACCTCGCCACGCCGGTGCTCGCCGATCAGCTCGATGCGCTGGCCGCGGTCGCGGCCGAGGAGCCGCGCCTGGACCTCGACCGCGTCGCGATCCGGGGCTGGTCCTTCGGCGGGTACCTCGCCGCTCTGGCGGTCCTGCGTCGACCCGATGTGTTCCGGGCCGCCGTGGCCGGTGCGCCGGTGACCGACTGGTGCCTGTACGACACCCACTACACCGAGCGCTACCTCGGGCATCCCGAGACCCACCCCGAGGCCTACCGCGTCTCCAGCCTCGTCGACGTCGACGGCAGCCTCCCCGGAGCCGCGCCCTGGGACGAGGACGATCTTCCCGAGCTGCTGCTGATCCACGGACTGGCCGACGACAACGTGGTCGCCGCCCACACCCTCAGGCTCTCGGCCGCCCTGCTGGCCGACGGGCGGCCCCACCAGGTGCTCCCGTTGTCCGGGGTCACCCACATGACCCCCCAGGAGGTCGTCGCCGAACGGCTGCTGACGACCCAGGTCACCTTCCTGCGACGTGCCCTGGCCTGAACCTCGGGGCCACCTCGTGCGCCGGAACGGCTCCTCGCTCCGCCATCACCGCGGCGGGGCGGGGCCCCCGCCGCCCCCGCCTTGCTGCTGGGCCCGTTTCCCGATGAGGTAGATCACCACCCCGAGGACCAGGAACGCGACGACCGGACTGCGGGGCCCGAGCGTGACCAGGACCAGCAGCACGATCAGGACCAGGCCGACCGGACGGGCGATCTTCTGGAGCCGCTCGGAAGCCAGCTGCTGGGGATCCTTCGGTTGGCTGTGGTCGGCGCCCTTGACCGGCCGCGGCCGGCGCCCGCGCCCACCCTGGCCCTTCGGCTGTCTGGCGGCGCTGGCGATGCGGTCCATGTTGGCGACGAGTTGCCGGTGCGCTGCGTCGGACTGGTCGTCGGGGACCGTGACCAGCACGCCCTCACGGGTGCGTTTGGCCTCGGGTGTGAGACCCGCCTCGCTCAGCGCCTCGAGCAGGACGGTCGCCTGCTCGGGGGGCCAGGTGCCCATGTCCTCGGCCACAGTTCCTCCGGATCCGTGCTGCGCGCAGCTCTCCGCGTCGCGCCGGGGTGCTCTCCGGTCGCGCGGGCCCGTGGGGTTCGAGGCTCGACGGCCCCCGGGTGCCTCCCTAGGCTAGCGAGATGGCAGCCCCCCCACTGCGTGCGTCGTGGCGGTGAAGCAGCGACGGGGAGGCCGAGGGACCGGGCCGGTCGTGCCGGATCCCGACCATGGGCGGATGGAGTCAGCGATCCGGCGACACGGCCGGTGAGGAGATGGATGTGGCGGGCATGCGGGACGCACCACCGATGTACCGGGGCCTCAAGCGCGCCCTGCCGCCGGTGCTCAACCCCTACCTCCAGGTCACGGTGGAGGGCCTCGAGCACGTCCCGACCGTGGAACCTGCGATCCTGGCCTGTAACCACCTCTCCTTCATCGACTCGCTGGTGCTGCCGATGAACGTGCCTCGACCGGTGTACTTCCTGGGCAAGGCCGATTACTGGGACTCGTGGCGCACCAGGTGGTTCTTCCAGAGCACCGGCGTCGTGCCGCTGCGGCGCGGGAAAGGCGAGGGCGACGCGAGCCTGGCGACGGGGGTCGAGATCCTCCGCAGCGGTGAGTTGCTCGGGATCTATCCGGAGGGCACCCGGAGCCCGGACGGGCGCCTGTACCGCGGCAAGACCGGGCCGGTGCGCATGGCGCTGGAAGCCCAGGTGCCGATCATCCCCTGTGGTATCCAGGGCACCGATCAGGCGCTGCCGACCGGCGCCCGTCTGCCCAAGCGTGGGCCGGTCGTCATGCGCTACGGCACGCCGCTCGACCTGAGCCGGTACCACGAACGCCGCGACGACCCGTTCGTACTGCGCTCGGCCACCGATGAGTTGATGTACGAGATCATGCTGCTGTCGGAGCAGGAGTACGTGGACGAGTACGCGGCGAAGGTCAAGTCCGGTGAGGTGCGCGTCGACGGCGATCTCGATGACGACGGGGCGAGCTGATCCACCTGGCGGCTGGGGTCACGGCGATGCGTCGGGCTCGAGTTCCAGTGACGCCGAGTTGATGCAGTAGCGCAACCCGGTGGGCTGGTCGGGCGCGTCGTCGAAGACGTGTCCGAGGTGGCCCTCGCACGCCGCGCAGCGGACCTCGACCCGACGCATCCCGAGGGCGCGGTCCTCGTGGAGGGTGATCGCCGCCTGGTCCTCGGGCGCGAAGAAGCTCGGCCAACCGCAGTGGGCATCGAACTTGGTCTCCGACCGGAACAGCAGCGCTCTGCAGCCGCGGCACCGGTAGGTCCCGGGTGCGGTGGTGTCCCAGTAGGCGCCGGTGAAGGGACGTTCCGTCCCGGCCTGTCGCAGCACCTGGAACGCCTCGGGGTCCAGGGCGTCCCGCCACTGGGCCTCGGTCCATTCGCGTCGATCGGTCATCCTGCCGCCTTCCTTGGCTCACGGGCGTGGGAGCGGTGCACGGGTGAGGGTCGGCAGCGGCCCCCTCTGGGTCAAGCGGTGCTGGCCGCGGTGAGGTGGACCGCGAGCTCTGGTGCGAGGGTGATCTGATGACCGAGCAGCAGGATCCGGCCCAGCTGGGACACCAAGGTCGCTCCGGTGGCATCCTCCTCGAGTTCGTCGCGGCGGTCCAGCAGGATGCCGAGCGCTTCGAGCAGGGGAGCGGCCGGCTGCTCCTCGGCGTCGGTGATCGCGGCGCCGAGCGTCCAACCCGACGTCGTCGGCTCGGGCCGCAGCTCGTGGAGCTGCGTGGAGAGCCGGCAAGGTCGTCGCCGGCCGTCGGCCCGTACCAGCACCAGCACACGCGCGCGCAGGTCACCGGCCTCGTCGACCGGGGGGATGGGGTCCAGGGTCGACCAGGCTCGCCCGGTGAGCCGTAGCGCCACGCGGTCCACCCCGAGCGGGAGCAGCAGGGCGAGAACCTCGACCAGCGCGGGCACCGGTCCCGTGTCGTCGAAGGGGCGCAGGGTGGCCAGCGCCACCACCTCGTCGCCGATCGCGGCGGCCAGCGTCGGCAGCGGGCCGACCCCCACCGACAGATCGTGTGTCGCGTCGTCCAGTAGGAAGGTCTCGACGTCGCTCCAGCTGTGGAGCGGCGGGGTGTCCAGGTCCATGACGTGGCTCCTCGGTCCGATGATGGGACGGAGCCTGGCGTCGGTACGTCACGCGGTGGAGATGGATCCGCGCGATCCTGTGGATGACGCCGAGGCTCGACGGGCCGCCAGTAGGCTCGGGGTGGGATACCGGCCCCCGCAGCGCCCGCCGAACATCACGAACCCCGCAGGAGCGATCATGGGCACCTCGACCGACACCGAGGTGCCAGCCGACGACCTGCGCGAGCTGGCGGTCGAGGTCGCCACCCGGGCTGGCGAGATCCTGCTGCGGTTCGCCGAGGACCTGGCGGCGGGGTCCGATCTCAGCGTCGAGCACAAGAGCAGCGCCACCGATCCGGTCTCCGCCGCGGACGCCGCGGCGGAGCGGGCCATCGTCACCTCGCTGCTGACCGCCCGGCCCGACGACGGGATCCTCGCCGAGGAGGGTCAGGATCCCCGACCGGGCCGCACCGGCCTCACCTGGGTCATCGACCCGCTCGACGGGACCGTCAACTTCCTCTACGGCTGGCCGCTGTGGTGCGTCTCCGTGGCCTGCGTCGATGCCGATGGGACCGTCGCCGGGGCCATCGTGCAGCCGACGAGCGGCGAGGTCTTCCACGCGGCGCGGGGACGTGGTGCGTGGCTGGGCGAGCAGCAGCTGCGCGTCCGTGAGGTCGCCGACCCCGGGCACGGCCTGGTGTGTACCGGCTTCGCCTACGACCGTGCCGTCCGTGCCGACTGGGGGCGGGAGGTCCCCGGGCTGCTGGACCGGTTCCGGGATCTACGTCGTGGGGGCGCCGCAGCGCTGGACCTGGCGTGGGTGGCTGCCGGCCGCGCGGATGCCTACGTCGAGTTCGCTCTGCAACCCTGGGACTGGGCTGCGGGCCGCCTGCTGGTGATCGAGGCCGGTGGCGTGGTGACCGAACTCGACCGGGAGCTGGGCGGCGCACGGCAGCCGGGGCTGGTGGCCGGAGGTCGCAGGATGCACGACGCCGTGCTCGAGTTCCTCTCGGGACCGACATGAGCGGCCAGATCGACCTGCGGTCCGACACGGTCACACGTCCGACCCCCGGGATGCGGCGGGCGATGGCGGCCGCCGAGGTCGGCGATGACCAGTACGGCGAGGACCCCAGTGTCACGGCGTTGGAGGCCGAGGTCGCGGCACTCTTCGGCCGCGAGGCGGCCGTGTTCACCCCGACCGGTGTGATGGCGACCCAGATCCTCCTGCGCGCGCTGGCGCCCCCGGGCAGCGAGATCGTCTGCGAGGCCACCGCCCACATCGTGGCCTACGAGCTCGGCGCGGCCGCCATCAACGCCCAGGTGCAGTTCCGCACCCTCGAAGGGGACCGTGGTCGGCTGGCCGCCGATGAGGTGCGCTCCGCCCTGCGGCCCGTCGGGTTCCCCAACACCGAGGTGGGCGCCATCTCGATCGAGGAGACCACCAACCGTGGCGGCGGGGCCGTGCACGGTGTGCAACGCCTCGTCGAACTGCGCGCGGTCGCCGATGAGCGTGGGGTGCCGCTGCACGCGGACGGGGCCCGGCTCTGGAACGCCCTGGCCGCGACCGGCGAGGATCCGGTGGCGGTCGGACGCACCTTCGCCGCCTTCAGCGTCTGTCTGTCGAAGGGGCTCGGTGCGCCCGTCGGTTCGCTGGCCGTCGGCGACGCCGAGGTCATCGACCGTGCCCGGCGGTGGCGGCGCCGCTTCGGCGGTGCGATGCGTCAGGCGGGCATCCTGGCGGCAGCCGGTACCTACGCGCTCGAGCACCATCGTGCGCGGCTGGTCGAGGACCACGACAACGCACGCGCCATGGCGACCATGCTGGCCACCGCACATCCGGGGTTGCTCGACCCGGCCACGGTCACGACCAACATCGTCTACGTCCCGACCGGTGACCGGCCGGCAGCGGTGGTCATCGACGAACTGGCTCGAGACGGGGTGCGGGTCGGTGCCATGGGCCCGCACCTGTTGCGACTGGTCACCCACCTCGACGTGAGCGCTGCCGCGTGCCGACGGGCAGCGACCCTGCTGGCCTCGGCACTTCGCCCGGACGGCCGCCCTGGCTGAGCGTCCCGACTGAGCGGCCCGACTGAGCGTCCCGACTGAGCGGCCCGATTGCGCGGCCCGACTGAGCGTCTGGGCTGCAGGTCCCGGCGATCTCCCGAACACCACCACCCGCCATCCGACAGGAGGCAGCGTGCAACTGCTCGTGACCGGTGCGACCGGCTTCGTCGGTGGTGCCCTGGTCCCACGGCTGCTGGCCGCCGGGCACGGGGTGACGTGCCTGGTGCGCGACCCCGCCCGGTTACCCACCGAGTGGCGGGACGAGGTCAGGATCGTCCAGGGCCGGGTGGAGGATGAGCAGGCCGTCCTGCGGGCGGCCGACGGCGCGGATGCCGGCTACTACCTGGTCCACGGTATGGAGTCCTCCACCCGTGACCTCGTCCACCGTGAGCGGCGGGCCGCCGCTGCGTTCCGGGACGGGGCGGATCTCGCGGGCCTGCGCCGGATCGTCTACCTCGGCGGCCTCGTGGACGAGGACCGCCTCCACGCCACCTCGCGGCACCTGTACGCGCGCCAGCAGGCGGGTGTCGAGCTGTCGCAGGGGCCGGTGCCCGTCACGGAGCTGCGGGCGGGCATCGTGCTCGGGGCCGGGAGCGCCTCCTTCGCGCTGCTGCTGGCCGCCGCCCGGCTGCCGATCCAGCTGGAGGCCCCCTGGTCGGCGTCGTTGACCCAACCCGTGGCGCTCGACGACCTCCTGGAGCTGCTCACGTTGGCCCTGCGGGAACCGCTGGTCGGCACGCAGGTGCTGGACGTCGGCGGCCCCGAGGTGGTCAGCTACGCGGAGCTCGTACGGCGCACACGCAGGATCGTCGGTGCGCGTGAGCTCCTGCGGGTGCGGGTGCCCTACCTCCCGCCCGAGGCGGTGGCGTTGACGGCAGCCGCGGCGGCCGGGATCGAGCCGGCGCTGGCGCTCGAGCTGCTGCCCTCTGCGCGACACGACGCCATCGTGCGCGACGGGGATCTGTGCCGGTACCTGTTCGGCTGGTCGGCGGGGACGGATCTGGACGCCGCGCTGCTGGCCGCCTACGAGGCACCGCGGGGTCAACCGTCGCCAGGCTGAGCCGCCACCCGGCTCACAGGCTCGCCGCCGAACGTCCCCAGGCCCCGACGCTGCGTTCGTGATCGACGCGCGCGACCTGACGTCCTACGGCCTCGGTGAACCGTGCCACGGTCTCACGGAGGCGGACGATGTCCTCCCTGACCAGCGCCTGAGGCCCGTCGACCAGGGCAGCTTCCGGCTGGGGATGCACGTCCACGATGACCCCGTCTGCACCGACGGCGATGCCGGCACGGATCAGGGGCAGGACCAGTTCGCGTTTGCCGCCGGAGTGGGAGGGATCGATGATGATGGGCAGGTGTGACAACGACTGTGCCACCGGGATCGCCGAGACGTCGAGGGTGTTGCGGGTCATCGGCTCGTAGGTACGGATCCCTCGCTCGCACAACACGATCTGCAGGTTGCCGGTCTGCGCGATGTACTCCGCTGCCATGATCCACTCGTCGATGGTGGCGGTCAGGCCGCGCTTGAGCAGCACCGGCCGGCCGGCCATGCCGACCTCCTTGAGCAGCTGGAAGTTCTGCATGTTGCGTGCCCCGACCTGGAGCATGTCGGCCTTGGCCGCGACCGTCTCCACGTCGGCCGGCGTGACCACCTCGGTGACGAAGGGCAGCTGCAGGTCGCGCGCGGTGGCGTGGAGCAGGTCGAGACCCGGTTCGCCGAGTCCCTGGAAGGCGTACGGCGAGGTGCGCGGCTTGTAGGCGCCACCGCGGAGGATCGTGGCGCCGGCCTCCTTGGCCATGTGGCAGGCCGCCCGGGTCTGTTCCTCGGTCTCCACGGCGCATGGTCCCGCGATCAGGGTGACGGTGTCGCGACCGATGGGCGCATCACCCACCCAGACCGTGGAGGGGCGCGGGTGGGCGTCGTTGCTGACGAGCTTGTAGGGCTTGCTGACCCGGATCACGTCCTCGACACCGGGGAACGCGTGCAGCGGCAGCTCGGCGAACTGGGTCAGATCACCGACCAGGCCGATGATCGTCTGATGCTTCCCGCGGGACACGAACGCGTCACCGCCGACCTCGGTGATGGCGTGCACCACCTTGTCCACGTCGGTGTCGCTGGCGCCACCACGCATCACGACGACCATGGAGGTGTCCTCTCTCGCCACGGCTGTTCCCCACCTCTCGTCCACGCACCGGCGCCCGCGGGGGTCGCCACGCCACCGCGGCCGGTGGGATCCGCCCACCTCGACGCGGCTGCAGGACCACCCCTCAAACCGGCGCGGGAGGACCGTTCCGGGGACCGGCGTCGGACGGCGCGTGTGATCAGCGGCAGGCTACCACCGGTGCTCTGGTGCCCGGCCGCGGTGCCGGTCGTCAGTGCTCCTTCCGCGGCGCGGCACACCGGGGCCGGTGGCGGTGACGCCGTCGCGGCCGGTCGTCGGTCTACCCTCGCTCCCAGCCGGGTCCCGCTCCCCGGACCTGAGCTCGACGACGAGGATCAGACGCCCACGTGTCCGACGAGACCCTGCCCGCGGCGGCCGAGCAGTGCCCGAACTGCGCCGCCGAGCTGGCACCTCCGGGGCGGTTCTGCAGCAGCTGCGGCACGTCCCTGGAGGCCACCCCCGGTCCGTCTGGTCCTTCCGGTCCGGCGACGTCCTCCCGTCCCTCGAGGCCGGGGGCGCCGGCGGCCGCCGCCACGACCTCCGAGGACGCTGCGGACCCCGTCACGATCGGCACGGCGCCGACGGGCAGCACCTTCGTGGGGACCGAGGGTGGTCCCGTGGACGCGCGATCGCCGGCGTCCCCACCGCCGGCCAGCGGCCGTGGCGCGAGCCGGGTGTGCACCAGCTGTGGGGCGGTCAACGCCCGCATGCGGGAGCTGTGCCTGGCCTGCGGCCTCGACCTCGACCCGGCGGACCGGACGGCGGTGCCGCCCCGAGCGCCGTCCTCCGGCGGTGACCCTGGCGCGCGGGGTGGCTGGCGCCGCCGTCGCGTCGTCGTCGTGCTCGCCGCGTTGGCGACCATGGCCGCCGTGGTGGCGCTGATCGCGCTCGGCCTCGTCTTGGCTGAGGTCGGTCCGTTCGCGGCCGAAGAGGCGCCGCTGGCGCGGCTCGGCTTCCCGGCGGAGCGGTACCCGGAGCTGCCGGAGGTGCTGGAACTGAGCGGCGTCGCGACGCTGACCAGCGCTCCACCGGCTGAGGGCCGCGTGTTCTCACCGGACCGGTTGGTCGATAATGATCCGACCACCGCGTGGCGGGCCGCGATCACGGCGCGACCGCCGGACACCGATGAGACCATCGATGTCCTGCTGGCCAGTCCGGCCTGGGTGACGGCGTTGGCGCTCTCGAACGGTGACCACCACGATGCCGAGGCCTACGAGGCGAGCGGCCGGACGCAACGGGCCGAGCTCCGCTTCGACGGCGACGTGCTCATCGGGGCGACCCTGCTCGACCTCGGCCGGCAGCGCCAGCTCATCGCCCTGGACGAGCCGGTGCTGACGACCGCGATCCGTCTCTCGCTGGTCGAGGTGCTCCCTGGTGTCCGTTCCGAGGCGCCCGCGCTGTCCTCGATCGAGGTTCGGGGCCACGAGGCGGATGCTACGGATGCCGAGGTTGCACGCGAGCGCGCAGAACGGCGCCCGGCCGCCGGACCGCTGGTCACCTCAGCCCCCACTGACGTACGGCCGGTGCTGCCGTGGGCCCGTGAAGATCAGGGCTCGTAGGCGTAGAGCAGCACCGTCTGCCCAGGGAGGCGGGTACTGCCGGGTCCGGGATCCTGGTCGTAGACGCGGTCGGGGTTGAAGAACGCGGAGAAGCCTCCGCGGCGTTCCACCTCGACGGTCAGCCCCAGCGCTTCGAGGGTCGCGACGGCGTCGGCGACCCGTTCGCCCCGGACGTTCGGCAGCGCGACGGGCTCGGGTCCGTCGGAGACGACGACGTGCACCACGTCCCCGGCGTACCGGACCGCGGTCGGCGCCGGCTCCTGGGCGAGGACCTGGTCGACCGGAGCCTCCCCGTCGTAGCGACGTTCACGCACCGCGAGCTCCAGTCCCGCCTCGGTCACCAGGTCCCGGGCCTCGGCCAGACTGCTGCCCACCACGGCCGGCACCTCCCGCGGCGTGGGCCCGAGGCTGACGGTGACCGCCACCTCACTGCCCTCGTCGACCTCCTCGCCGGCAGGGGGCTCGCTCGCGATGACCGTGCCCGACGGCACCTGTTCGTCGTGGCGTTCGGTCACGGCGGCCTGCAGATCCGAGGCCGCGAGCAAAGCCACCGCCTCATCTCTCGGCAGTTCGCGCACCTCGGGGACCGCCACCTGCCGGGGACCCGCCGACAGCACCAGCACCACCTCGCTACCCAACCGCTGCTCGCCCTGCGGACGCTGGCGGAGCACGTGCCCCTCGGGCACACCCAGGTCGTGGACCGCAGCCTCCTCGACCACCGCCCCGAAGCCGGCGCGCTCGAGCTGCTCCAGCGCACTGGCTTCGGGCGCGCCGAGCACCGAGGGGATCGGGGTCACCGGCGCGAGCACACGATCCCACAACAGGTAGCCGCCCAGCGCCGACCCGCCGATCAGCGTCACGAGCAGCAGCGCCACCAGCGGCCACCGCCGTCGTGGGCGTCGGGTCGCCGCAGTGGTCTCGGGAGCCTCCGGTGTCCCACGTGCCCCGCGCGCTCGGGCCGGAGTCGCGGGCCGGGGGCTCGGCCGTGCATCGGTCGCTGCTGCCGGGCCCGGGCGCCCATCGCGGACCGTCTGGGTCTGCACCTCGGCGACCGGCACGACCACGGTGAACCCCGGAGCCGGGGGCGGCGACGCGGTCCCCAGCGGGGGCGTCGGTCCCGACGGATCGATCGCTGGTCGTGGTGGCGGGTGGGACGCCGTCACGTCCCCGACCGCAGGGAGTGCACCCCTGGCGTCGCCGACCGCCGCGCGCAGCTGGCGGGCGAAGGCGGCGGCACCCGTGGTCCGCCGGGCGGGATCGCGATCGGTAGCGGCCAGGACCACCGCATCGATGGCCGGTCCCACGTCTGCCCCGAGCGACGACGGAGGAGGGACCGGGCGCTCCACGTGGGCCATGGCCGTGGTGAACGGGGTCTCGCCGTGGTGCGGGGGTTCGCCCGTCAGGGCCTCGAAGAGCAGGATGCCGAGCCCGTAGACATCGGCGCGTGCGTCGAGCGGTGCACCCTGGACCGCCTCCGGGGCGAGGTAGTGCGGCGACCCGATCAGCACCTCCGGACCGAACGTGCTGCCCGCGCTGGCGGCGGCGCGGGCCAGTCCGAAGTCGGTCACCCGGACGCTGCCGTCGCGCCCGATCAGCAGGTTCTCCGGCTTGACGTCGCGGTGGACGAGGCCGGCGTCGTGGGCGGCCTGGAGCCCAGCGGCGGCGGGCACGAGGACGGCCAGGGCCTCGGCGGGGGTCAGGGTCCCGCGGGTGCGCAGGACGTCCCGCAGCGACACGCCTTCCACCAGTTGCAGGATCAGGAAGGCGCCCTCGTCGTGCTCGCCCCAGTCGTGCACGGCGACGACGTTGGGATGCGCCAGGACCGCGGCAGCCCGTGCCTCCCGGCGGAACCGTTCCAGGAACGCGGGATCGGTCGCCAGGTGGGGATGGAGCAGCTTGGCGGCGACCTCACGGTCGAGGACGGTGTCCAGCGCGCGGTGGACCACCGCCATCCCGCCCCGCCCGACCTCCTCACGCAGCAGGTAGCGGCCACCCAGGCGTTGCTGGGTCGCCGCCGAGGGGACGCCCCGTGCGCCGTTCACCGGTGCGGTGTCCCTTCCTGGAGCTCGTCAGGGGATCGCTACGGGCGGCGTCCCGGGAGGTGGTCGACCGTGTCCCGGGCCCGTCGCCGCAGCCGGCAGGGTACGGCAGCGTGCCCTCCTGCCCGGTGAGCCCGGGCACGGCGCTGGTCCGGCGTCGGGTCGGGGCGAGTCGGTCCGGGTCGGCGCTCAGCAGCTGCCGTCGGCCTGACAACGGTCCAGCCGATCGCGCAGGGTCACGATCAGCGCTCGCAGCTCGTCGTTGTCGGCGCGCACCTCGTCCAGTCCACCGCGCACCCCGTCGACCACCGCCCGGACATCGCTCATGGCGGTCGACAGTTCCGTCTCGACCGCGGCCAACTCCTCCTCGAGGATGGTCAGGTCCTCCTCCAGCACGCTCAGTGCGTCCACCAGGCGGACGAGCTCCTCGTCGGTCGCGTCGGTGCGCTCGACGAGCGCAGCGGCATCGAGCGTCGTCGTCAGCCGGGCGAGCCCGTCCTCCACCTCGCCGATCCGTGCCGTGAGCTCCTCGGTCGTCGCTGTGGTCACGGCGCCCGACTCGAGCTCAGCGACCCGATCCTCCAGCGAGCGCACCTGCTCGGACGTCGGGCCACCGCACCCCAGCAGCAGCGTGGCCATGGTGGTCAACAGGGCGGCGCTGACACGACCGGTCCGCAGGAGCCGACGACACGCCGGCAGGACCGGACGATGGGTCGCGAGACCCGGAGGGAGCAGGTGGCGGTCCTGGCGTACCGGACGGCTAGCGTGGCGTGGCGTGGTCACCGGACCGTGGGAGGTGGTCGTGACACCGGACGAGGGGCGGACATCGAGCTTCGATGCCCAGCTGTCGCAGCTCGGCTTCCAGCTCCAGGGCAGCAGCCGTCGGGGCGGCCGGATGTGGGCGTTGGCCTTCAACCGCTTCCTCACCTTCGTCCTCCACGACTACGGCGACGGCCTCGTGCTCAGCTGGTCCGTCGCGCTGGGGGAGTACCTCGAGGAGCGCGACTGGCGCTCCAGCGTCACGGATGCCTCCGTGATCGAGTTGTACCCCCGCTCGGACGTGCGGGTGCCACGGGAGATCGAGGCCGTCGGTGGCGAGATCACCCGGGTCCTGGCCTCGTTACGGCTGGATCTCGGTGACCCGGGCCTGTGATCCTCCCCGGCGCTCACTCACCCGGGCCGCTCGTCGGCTGTCCGTGGTCGTGCTCGGCCACCGAGCACCCCGTCGGTCCGCAACCCGCCTGGCCACGGGCGCGCCGCAGGACCTGGGGCGGGAGTAGCCCCACGTCCTGACCGGCCAACCGCTCACCGCGCTCGCCGGCTGTCAGCATCCCCTTGAGAGCGGCACCGCCGACCACCACCACCTCGATGGCGAAGGCGACCAGCAGGGCGAGCCCGACCAGTTCCGCCAGGAGCCGGGGATCGAGCTGTCCACGTGTGGCAGAGAGCACCACGAAGCTGGTGAGGACCACCACGGACAGCCCGAACAGGGTGCGACGGAGCCGCCGGGCCGTCCAAGCCCAGTCGACGATGCTGCTGGTGTCGTGGTCGGCCGTGGTCATGCGGCTCCCTCCGTGAGCACCGGGAGGGCCTCCAGCATCGCCGTCAGCTCCTCGATGTCGAGGATGTTGTCCCACCGCGCGGTGATCCGACCGTCCGCACCGATCAGGAAGGTCCACGGCTCGTTGCCGCCGATCTCGGTCTGGATGAAGGCTGCCGCGGCGTCGTTCAGCTGCTGTGCGTCGAAATCCTCCCACACCTCGAGGTGGACGAAGTCGGCCCGGTCGTCGTACTCGGTGGCCAGCTCCGCCATCACCTCGGTGAGGGGGCCGCAGAAGCGGGTACGGCAGTAGACCGGGGTGGCAACAGCCACCACCACGGGCCGTCCGGCGGTGATGGAGTCGGCCACCGTGCCGGCGTGCAGGTGCGGGAAGGGCACCTCGCTGTTGGCGGCCTGGGCCCGGGAGTCGAGCGCGACGGCCGGGGCGGCTCCGGACGCCACATCGGCGAGGGTGAGGTTGTCCACCCGGGGTGCCTCATCGCCGGGAGCGGGGACGAGGTGGTCCTCGCGCACCTGGAACGTACGGTTCCCCGAGATCGGGGTCCCGTCCTCGAGCTCGCCGACCACGCGTACCCCCCATACCCCGGCGCGGTCGAGGTCCACGGACGCCGCGTACACCCCCGTGCCGGTGTCCTCCACCAACGAGGGTGCCTCGGTGGCACCGGTCACCTCGCCACCGGGAACGGGGATGAAGCGAGCCGGCACGCTCTGCTCGATCTCGGCACTGGATCCGGATCCGTCACCCAGGTAGGCCAGCCCGAGCTCCACCGCGCCGTGGGCCACGAGCTGGCGTTCGGGCGTGAACAGTCCCACCAGTAGCCGCTGGTCCTCACCCACCGCGATATCGAAGCTGGCGGGCTCCACGACCAGCTCCATCGGGTCGGGCTCGCCCCCGCACGCGGCGACGACGACGGCGATGATCAGGGCGGTGAGGACGCCGAGGTGGCGCGGGCGGGTCGCTCGGCCGCGCGGCGAGCCCGTGCGGAGGCGCGGTGTGGAGGGCGAACGGGCGGAGGTCTGCAGGGACACGGCGCCTCCAGGGAAGGCAGAGAGCGACGGCACGGTGGCGCGACCGAGAGGGTACGGCACCGCCGTGTGACGGTGGGAAGGTGGCAGGAGGCGTGGAGGGACCAAGCGGGCAGCCGGCGGAGAGCGGGGCGACCGGGGGCGGGCAAGGGCGAGCGTCGGCGACGGTGGGTGACCGTGAACGCGGCGCCGTTCGCGGGTGGAGATGCGGTGTGGCAGCCTGCGAGCATGCGACGCCCTCTGGTCCCTCTGACGCTCGTGGCCGGCATCCTGCTCCTGGTGGCGTTGGCAGCCTTCGGTCGGGCCTCGGGTGGCGCTCCCGAGGAGGAGGTGCCGACTCCGCTCGCGCCCGTGCGTGTCGCGGCGGGTCCCGATGCGGAGTCGAGCCTGCTGGCGCACACCCTGGTGGCGTTGCTGGCCCTCGAGGAGGTGGACGCACGTGTGGTGGGCTTCTCCGATGCTCGCGATACGCGCCAGGCGCTGGAGCGTGGCGACGTGGAACTGCGGCCGGGGTACACCGGTGAGGCTTGGCTCTCGGTCCTGGGCCGAGCCGATCCGCCGGGTGATCCGCGTGCCAGCTTCCAGGAGGTCCATGACCACGATGTCGAGCTCGGTCTCGTCTGGTTCCGCCCGCGGTTCCTGCCTGGCCTGGACGCACCGCCGGCCAACGCGACCTTCGCGTTCATGGTGGCCGGGCCGCCTGCGCTCGACGCGGACCTGAGCACGATCTCCCAGTTGGCCAGCAGGCTCTCGGCGCAGCCGGACGCCACGCTGTGCGTCGACCCGGAGTTCGCGGCCCGGCCCGACGGCCTACGGGCGGTCCTCGCGGCCTACAGCGTGCGCAGCGACCAGCCGGTCCTGGCCGCCGCGCCCGATGACGCCGTGCGTGGTGTGCGTGCCGGTGAGTGCATCGCCGGGTTGACCACGGCTACCGACGGTCGGGCGTGGGCAGCGGGGCTGCGGCCGTTGGTCGACGACCTGGCCGTGTTCCCGGCCTTCGTCGTCCTGCCCCACGCACGTCGTGACGCCCTCCTGGAGCGTCCGGCGATCAGCACGGCGGTGGGGCCGATGGCCGATCAGCTCACCACGGCGCTCCTCGGCCGTCTGAACGCACGGGTGACGGCTGGCGAGCCGTTGGAGGAGGTGGCGGCGGCCGGTGCGTTGGAACTCGTGCGGCGCACCGGCCAGGAGGTCCCGGCGGGCGACGGATGAGCCCCCGTCCCAGCCGGCGACCGATGAGCCGCCGCGGCTCGCTCCGGTGCTGGACCCCCGCGCGTGCGGCAGGCAGCGCGACACCGTGTGGTGTGGGCCCGTGGGCCTGCTCAGTAGAGTTCCCGCACGAAGGTCTGATCCTCGATCGGCGGACGCACGTACCCGCCGCGGCGTTCCGGTCGTGTGCCGAGGTCGACCGGCTCGGGTGTCGCGTCGGTGTACTCGAACTGGTCGAGCAGGTGGGCGATGCAGTTCAACCGGGCGTGCTTCTTGATGTCGGCGTTGACGACCCACCAAGGCGCCTGCTTGATGTCGGTGTGGTTGAACATGTCGTCCTTGGCGCGCGAGTAGTCCTCCCAGCGCTGGCGTGACTCGAGGTCCATCGGGGAGAGCTTCCAGCGCTTGGTGGGGTCGGCGTTGCGGGCCTGGAAGCGACGCTCCTGCTCCTCGTCACCGATCGAGAACCAGTACTTCACGATCGAGATGCCGGCGCGCACCAGCATCCGCTCGAACTCGGGGCAGGTGCGCATGAACTCCCTGACCTGCTCCTCGGTGGCGAAGCCCATGACCCGTTCGACCCCGGCGCGGTTGTACCAGGAGCGGTCGAACATCACGATCTCGCCGGCGGCAGGCAGCACCTCGACGTAGCGCTGGAAGTACCACTGGGTCTTCTGACGGTCGGAGGGGGTCCCGAGCGCGACCGTGCGGATGATGCGCGGGTTGGTCCGCTCCGAGATCCGCTTGATGACCCCGCCCTTGCCGGCGGCGTCACGACCTTCGAAGATCACGACGATCCGCTTGCCCTCCGTCTTGACCCAGTGCTGGAGCTTGACGAGCTCGATCTGCAGTCGGGCCAGCTCCTCCTCGTAGACCTTGCCCTTCAGGACCCCTTTCTTGTTGTAGTGATCGGAGTCGAAGCGCTTCTCGGTGTCGTGCTTGGCCATCCTGTGTCATCCCCTGTGATCGAGGCCCTCGACGGGCCGCCCCTGGTCGTCCGCTGCGATGCCTTCCAGCTGTCTGCGGGACCACCGGGATGGGCGCCTCCTGACCGCAGTGCCCACCGTGGTCGAGCTTCGTCGGGTGGGGAGCGCGCGTCAACCGTCGTGACAGGGCGGGCCATGGTGCGCGGGGGCCGGTGCCGGTGTGCGCGGGTCGTGCAGACCGCTCCGCGGGATGGCGTGTGTCACACCTATCTCGTACGGTCGCGGAGCAAGGCCGAACACACGTTCGCTACCGCCGTGTCAGTGATGGGCGGTGGTCGCGGGCCGGCCATGGGTCCCCGTCGGATGAGGCCGTAGCGCTGTGGATCCCCGCTGTGAGCGTGCTGCGGGTCCTGCCGCGGGTCTCATCGAGGGCCCCGCCGAGGACGAGGAGGAGGACAGGATGACCAAGCGTTACCGGGAACGGCTGGAAGAGGTGGAGACCGCCGCAGAGTCCACGGCCGGGTTCGAGATCGCTGCGCCGGTGTCCTTCCGTTGGCGCGGGCAGCGGTACCGGGTGCTCGCCGTCCTCGGTCACTGGCACGAGGACGAGGGCTGGTGGCGGCGCGGTGATGGGCTGCCTCAGCGGATCGAACGCACCGATCTGTGGCGGGTCGAAGCACGTAACGGGGTGCCGACCCGTGGGGTCTACGAACTGGTCCACCGTGGCGAGCAGTGGCGTCTCGACCGGGTGTGGGACTGACCGCTGCCCGGGGATCCGTGTCGGTGTGCATCCTCGAGGTTGGAGCCAGGACGCACCCACGGGCCGGGTTCGGCCTCAACCCTGGCGGTGCGCAGCCACGTTGCGTTGGAGTCGCATCAGGATCGCGTCCATCCCCCGCAGCCGTAGCGGGCTGATCGCCGCTGCCAACCCCATGTCGTGGTGGAAATCGCTCGGCACCGCCAGGACCTCATCGATGGTGGCGCCGTTGAGACCCTCGGACAACACCCCGGCGAACCCTCTGGTGGTCGGCGCCTCGGGTGGACAGTCGAACCACACCGTCACCCGTTCGTCGTCGTCGACCTCGGTGGTCAGGAAGAACGGTGTCTGGCACTCCGCCACCTGCTCGAGGGCGTCAGGGCGGTCAGCGAGGTGCGCCGGCAGCGGTGGCACCTTCCCGGCGTACTCGACCAGCAGTTCGATCTTGAGTTCCCGCGGCGCGGCTGCGAAGTCTTCGACCACCGTTCGTAGCCTCGGGGGCAGTGCCATGGTGCAGGCTCCTGTGGTCGTTGGCTCGTGATCACACGGTCGTCGGGCTCGTGACCGTTCGCTCACGATCGTTCGGCGTCACCGAACGGTGGACGGGCGACGGAGGTGACCGGGAACGGACGGACGAGGGACAGGTGACACTGTCGGCGTCCGAGATGCGTTCCGTCCGCCGGCACGGTACCCACTAGGAGCGCGGTGCTGGCGGCTCGCCCGCCACAACCGCCCACCCCGCACCGCGATGACTGATGACTGAGGAGTCGACACGATGGCCGTTGCAGCGCAGGATCACGACGCGAAGATCGCCGCCTACGCCGATCCGCGGATGCTGGTCACCACCGACTGGTTGGCTGAGCGACTCGACGATCCCGACCTCGTCGTGGTCGAGTCCAGCGAGGACGTGCTGCTCTACGAGACCGGCCATCTCCCCGGCGCGGTCAAGATCGACTGGCACACCGAACTGAACGATCCGGTCACACGTGACTACATCGACGGCGCAGCCTTCGCCGAGTTGATGCGGGCCAAGGGCATCAACCGCGATTCCACGCTGGTGTTCTACGGCGACAAGGCCAACTGGTGGGCCGCCTACGCCCTGTGGGTGTTCACCCTGTTCGGCCACGAGGACGTCCGTCTCATGGACGGCGGTCGTGACAAGTGGGTGGCCGAGGGACGGGAGCTCACCACGGCCAAGCCGGACCGTCCCCGCGGCCGGTACCCGGAGGTCCATCGCAAGGATGGGGGCATCCGTGCCTTCCGCGACGAGGTGGAGGG
The DNA here is from genome assembly GCA_964465225.1 of uncultured Actinomycetota bacterium. GTDB lineage: Bacteria > Actinomycetota > Nitriliruptoria > Nitriliruptorales > Nitriliruptoraceae > T1Sed10-7. The sequence continues at coordinate 4,802 of CAYXJD010000001.1, read as the reverse complement.
ACATCTGGAGCAGCGCGGGAAGCTGGTGGACGTGCGGAGCCCTCAGGAGTTCACCGGCGAGCGCACCCATATGCCCGACTACCCGCAGGAGGGCGCGCTCCGGGGCGGTCACATCCCAGGGGCGCGAAGCGTCCCGTGGGGTCGCGCCGTCCGCGAGGACGGGAGCTTCAAGCCGGTCGAGGAGCTGCGTGCGCTGTACGAGGAGCAGGAGCACCTCGACCCGGATGACGAAGTGATCGTCTACTGCCGCATCGGCGAGCGATCCAGCCACAGCTGGTTCGTGCTGACCCACCTGCTCGGCTACCCGCGGGTCCGCAACTACGACGGCTCCTGGACCGAGTGGGGCAACCTGGTGCGTGCACCGATCGAGCAGGGGGAGGCTCAACCGCTCGACTGAGCGCGCTGCCTGCCGGCCGCTGTCTTCTGAGCGCGCCACCTTCTGGGCCGGGCTGGTCGGTGTGGGGTGTGGAGCCGGTCAGGGGTGGCCGGTTGGTGTCCCCGACGTGGCGTGCCAGCGCAGCACGTCATCCCGTCATCCGGCAGACAGGACGCGGACCGCACGCCCACTGGCGTGAGGTCGTGTCCTTGCCTTACCGTTGCCGAACGCACGTTCGGTATCGTCGTCGATGGCTCCCAGGTCTGGTGGTCATGGCGGCATCGGCGTCGCGTTGGAGTGATGGTCGGGTCCGGTAGGAGTCAGAGGAGAGGTGTCGGAGGTGGCCAGCGGTCGATCATGGTCCCCCCAGGAGCACCAGCACACCCTGGAGGACCTCGGCACGGATGCTCGCCGCGCAGCTGCTGCCGCCGAGGTGGTGGAGGCCGCGGCGCGGGACCAGCCGACGCCCGGTGACCTCCCCCCCTTCGCGCATCTGAGCGTGCGGTCCAGTTACTCGATGCGGGATGGCGCGATCCGGCCCCGTGAACTGGCGGCCGCGGCGGCCGCGGCCGGGATGAGCCATGTGGCGATCACGGACCGGGACGGGCTCTACGGCGTCGTGCGGTTCGCCCAGGCGGCCGCAGCGGAGGGTGTCACGCCGGTGTTCGGCACCGATCTCGCCCTGACCCCCGACGCGGCACTCCCCGGTTGGGAGCTGACCCGTGCCGGCCGTCACCGCCTCCCCACTCCGGACGGGGTGCGCTCGAGGGCCACGGCGGGTAGCAGGGCCACTCGCCAGGGCGGGCAACCCGGTGAGATCGGGTGCGGATCGCCCCGGTTCCCGGGGCAGGACGCACCCGATCCCGGTGGTGGTGGGTCGCGCAACGGTGGTGGTGGGTCGCGCAACGGTGGTGACCGTGGGACACCCGGCTACGCGGACCCCCGTGCACGGCGGCCCGGTCGTGGTGGAGCATGGCTGGAGGACGATGCCCCCCGGGTCCGGTTCCTCGCGGCCACGCAGGCCGGGTACGCCGACCTGTGCCGCACCGTCTCCGCCGCCCACGCCGCCCAGCGTGGTGATCCCCACCTCGCCGGTGCCGATCTCCCACATGCTGCGGCCAGCGGCGGCGTGATCGCCCTGCTCGGTCCGGATGCTCCCGTCGGTCGGCTCCTGGCTCGTGGGCAGCACACCGCCGCCGAGCAGGAGCTGCGTCGCTGGCTCGAGATGTTCGGCCGCGAGCGGGTCGTGCTGGGGGTCCGCGACCACCGCACGGCACCGGGCGGCCGCCGCGCCACCGGCAGGTCGGATGCCACCGAGCCGGGCGACGATGCCCGTATCCGTCGCACCCTCGAGCTCGCGGACCACCTCGGTGTCCGAGCCGTCGCCGTCAACGACGTCCGCTACCTCCGGCCTGAGGACGTCGCGATCGCCGACGTGTTGCGGTGCATCCGGCAGCAGGTGCCGCTCGGTGCCCACCACCTCGGTCGGACCAGTGCCGAGGCGTGGTTCACCACCCCTGCCGAGCAGCACGAGCGGTTCCGCGAGCGCCCGGATCTGCTCACCGCCGCGCACGAGCTCGCCACGAGCTGCGAGGTGGACCTCGGGCTCGGGCAGCTGCACGTCCCGCGGCTGTCCGGCCTGTCACCCGAGGCCGCGGCCGGTGAGCTGCACCGGCGCTGCTGGGAGGGGGTGGCGTCCCGCTTCCCACGGGTGACGCCGGAGATCCGCGAGCGCCTCGAGCGCGAGTTGGACATGGTGGACCGGCTGGGGCTGCACGACCTGTTCCTGGCGGTGGCGGCGGTCGTGGCCGACGTGCGCGAGCTGGGGGTGCTGGTGGCCTGCCGGGGCTCGGCGGCGGGCAGCCTGGTGTGCTTCGCCCTGCGGATCAGCGATGTGGACCCGGTGGCCAACGGCCTGGCCTTCGAACGGTTCATGAACCCCTACCGCGACGAACTGCCGGACATCGACCTGGACGTGGAGTCCCACCGGCGCGAGGACGTCTACGACCTGGTCATGGCCCGCTTCGGGGAGGAGCGCACCGCCACGCTGGCGATGGTGGAGACCTTCCAGGCCCGCATGGCCGTGCGTGAGGTCGGCAAGGTGCTCGGCCTGCCCCGTGAGGAGCTCGACGTCATCGCCTCGAGCTTCACCCACGCCCGCGCTCGGGACGTGCGCCGCATCGTGGCCGGCCTTCCGGAGCTCAAGCGTTCCAACCTCGATGCCGGGCAGCTCGACGCCCTCCTCGACGTCGTGGAGCGCATCGACGGCTTCCCCCGCCACCTCGCCATGCATCCGTGCGGGATCCTGCTCGGCGATGTGGAGCTCGGCACCCGTACCCCGATGGAGCGTTCCGCTCACGGTTACGCGATGAGCCAGTTCGACAAGGACGATGTCGCCGCGCTCGGCCTGCTCAAGCTGGACGTGCTGGGCGTCAGGATGCTGTCGGCGATGCGGCACTGCCTGGATCTGACCAACGGCTCCGAGCTCGGGCCCGGCACCCGTGAGCCCGACCCGAGCCTGCCCGGCCGCGACGACCACGGACGGCTCAGCCTCGAACACGTGCCGACCGGCGACGAGGACACCTACGCCCTGATCCGCTCCGGACACTCGGTCGGGATGTTCCAGATCGAGTCCCCCGGCCAGCGGGAGCTGCTCGGTCGCCTGCAGCCGGACCGGTTCGGTGACCTGATCACGGAGATCTCCCTGTTCCGTCCCGGTCCCGTCAAGGCCGACATGGTCAGCCCCTACGTCGCCCGGCGGCACGGGCAGGAGCCGACCACCTACGCCCACCCGAGCTTGACGAGCGTGCTCGCCGAGACCTACGGCGTGATCGTGTACCACGAACAGGTGATGGGGGTGCTCGCCGCGCTGACCGGTTGCGACCTCGCCTACGCCGACCTCCTGCGTCGGCAGCTCGCCGACGAGCGCAGACGGCCGACGATCCGAGCGTGGGTGCTGGCCCGGGCCGCCGACCGCGGCGTCAGCCGCACGGACGCGGAGCAGGTGTGGGACCAGCTGGCCTCCTTCGCCTCCTTCGGGTTCTGCAAGGCGCACGCCGCGGCCTTCGCTGTGCCGACGGAACGTTCGGCCTTCCTCAAGGCCCACGTGTTCCCGGAGTTCATGGCCGGGCTGCTCACCCACGATCCCGGCATGTACCCCCGCCGGATGATCCTGGACGAGTGCCGGCTGTTCGGCGTCGCGGTACTGCCCCCGGACGTCAACCGCGCACACCTCGACTACAGCGTCGAGGTGGTGGACCGCGGGCTGGCCGATCACCGGCTCGGGCTCACCGCCGCGGTGCGGGCAGCGGGCGGAACCGGCGCGGGTGCTGCGGGTGCGGGTGCCCCGGGTGAGGACGGCCTGACCCGCCTCCTCCCCCCGGGCTGGCGCTGGCCGGACGGCGCACCGCGGCCCGTTCCGCCCTCGGGCATCGACGCCGGCGAGGCCGGCCACGGCTACCGCTACGCCGTGCGGATCGGGCTCAAGGATGTCGCCGGTAGCACCGATGCCGAACTGGCCACGCTCATCGGCGGGCGTCCCTTCACCTCGCTGGAGGATCTGCGCCTTCGTGGCGGGCTGTCCCGGCCCACCGCCACCGCGCTGGTGGATGCCGGTGCCCTCGACGCCGTGGCCGGGGTGGGGCGGCGCGGCGGTCCCTCGGGTCGGCGTGCCCTGACCCTGGCCGTGGAGGAGCTGTGGCGTGACCGGCGGGGACGACGGCGAGGTGGTGGCGTCTCCGCGGCAGGTGCAGCGCAGGACAGCGGCGCGGCCACCGGTGCAGCGAGCGGGGCAGCGGTGCGTGGTGAGCAGACCGCCCTGGACCTGCATGCCGATCACACCCCGGTGCTCCCCGCGGACGGCGAGGCCGACCGGGTGCGCGCCGAGCTCGCGGCCACGGGTATGGACGTCTCCCGGCACGTGGTCAGCTTCTACGAGCCACTGCTCGAGCTCCTCGGGGTCACCAGGGCCTGTGATCTGGCCACGCGCAGGACGCAATCGAGCGTGCGTGTGGCCGGGGTGAAGGTGGCGGTCCAGTCGCCGGCGCAGCGCTCGGGGCAGCGGGTGCTGTTCCTGTCGCTGGACGACCGCACAGGCCAGACCCAGACCACCTATTTCGAGCGGTCCCTGGACGACTGCGCGTGGACGGTCCTGCACGCCTGGCTGCTGGTGGTCGAGGGACGGGTGAGTCGGCGGGGCGACCTCGGCGCTACGGTCACCGGAGCGCGGGCGTGGGACCTGTCCCGACTGTGGCGCGCATGGCAGGAGGGGTGGCTGGACGACGCACTGGCCGAGCGTGGTACGCCGGCACCCCACGAGCGCACCGGCACGGCCCGTCCACGGGGTCTGAGCGTCAGCGAATTCGGCCGCGGCGCCCGATGACGCTGTCCACAGGCTGCGGTACCCCCACCGCAGGCCCGGCCGGGC